>NZ_QTYW01000007.1:0-176979 GCF_003462365.1 Roseburia sp. TF10-5
ATTCTTACCGCATTTTTAATCAGGATTGCGAACTTGTTTCGCAATTACCTATTATTTCTCACTGTTTGAACTATTCCACTCATCCAATAGCTGATAGATAACATTTTCAATCTGCTCATTGGAATAATCTTCTGGAAAATATCTGCTGATTTTGTCTGCCTTGATGGTTACTTTTCGCTCTATCGGTTTCGGTTCTGTCAGGATCAGCCTTACCATCGGTAATGTCAGTTCATCACTTTTTCCATACTCCTTCAGCCTTGATGCCTGTACTGTTGAAATGATCACCCCTGTTTCTTCAAGAACAACTTGCACCCACTCCTGTTGCTGTTCTGTCAGAAATGACAGCTCTACACCCTGCACGATTCCAATTTTCTTTTTATCGACCATATCTAAAAGTGCATCCGATAAGTGAGCAAGGTAAATATATCTTTGTACTGTTTTTGCACTCTCTCCTGCAGTTTCCCCAACCTCATCCAGACTGTTGCCTTTTCCTTTTTTACCCTGATGTTTTACAGCTTCATATTTCATAAAATAAGCTTTTGCCTTTTCACTCGGAAGAATATCTTCCCTCTGAATATTGCTGTCCACCATGATAATTATAGCTTCATCATCCGTATAATCACGGATGAACATCGGCATTGTAGTAAGTCCGACAAGCTCACAGGCGTGTCTCCTGCGATGTCCGGCAATAATCTCATAGCCGCCATCTTTCATTGGTCTGGCAATGCCTGGCATCAATACTCCATGCTCTCTGATGCTTTCCACCGTTTCCTGCATCTTTTCATCATCCAGTACCTTAAACGGGTGTCCTTTGAACTCATGCAGTTCTGACAATGCGATTTCCTGTACCTGCTCTGTTCCTGTCTGTGGCTGCTCCGTTCCAAATAAATCATCAAAGCTGTTTAACTTTACCTTTGCAGCACTTCCTGTCTTACTCATTGCCAAGCACCTCCTCCGTCAGTGATTGGTAGGCACTTGCTACCTTGCCATTCGGATCGTGCTTATAAATGCTTACACCTTCCGCAGAAATTTCCGCAGCTCTTACTGACATTGGAATACTGTTTTCAAATATCCGCACTCTGCTTCCATAATTTTCAATCAGCAGATTGCTGATGTCTCTGGCATAATTGGTACGATTATCAACCATTGTAAGCAAAATTCCCTCAATCTCCAGTTTCGGATTGATCTGTCTCTTTACTTTTCCAATAGTTTTAATCAGCTGTTCCAGACCTTTTACCGGCAGATACGCTGCTTGTACTGGAATCAAGATACTGTCCGCACTGGTAAAAGCATTTATCGTAATCATGCCGAGTGATGGCATACAGTCAATCAGAATGTAATCATAGCGGTCTTTCTGTTGTTCTATGTAGGTACGAAGCACCGTCTCCCTGCTCATAACATTCACAAGTGAGGTTTCCAAACCGGAAAGCTCGATATTTCCCGGCATGAAATCCACCCCCTCCTCATGTCTTAAAATGCCGTACTCCGGTTTTATTTCCTCATCATTGATAATGGATGCCATAATGGTTGCAAGTGTAATTTCCAGTCTGTCCGGCTCCCGAATACCAAGACTTGCCGTAAGACTGCCCTGTGCATCTGCATCTATCAGTAAAACTTTCTTTCCCTGTTTTGCCAGTCCGATTCCTAAATTGCTTGTTGTGGTGGTCTTTCCAACTCCACCCTTCTGATTTGCGATTGCTATTACTTTACACATGATAAATTCTCCTATTCTCTACTATTTTGCTTTTATCTGCTGCTCTTTACATTGCTTTTCTGCACTTCCGCATAAGCTCTGTAATATTTGTTTGTCCCTTTATTGCTATAAAGCTCTGATATCTCCAGAACTTCTACTTTTGGATGACGCTGTAAGATTTTCTGAAACCACACAATGTCATTCTTCGTTCCCATCAATCTGACTTTTAACATTAGTCTGCTCCTCCAAATAAGGCATACAGTTCCCGGTTATAAGTCGCATACTCCGGATAGCGGATCTGTATCGCCTGCCAAAAGAAAGGTGCATAGGCACAGCAGAACAAATCCTCCACTGTATACTGCCTGCACTCGTTTACCTGTTCCTCTGTTTTTGTGTAATCATCTACACTCGGTGTGCCATTGCAATACAGGTTAAATGCCATTCGCACCACCTTCATACTGCCACTGGTCTGCCAGCCTTCATGCAGACACTCAGTTTTTACACATCCCGTCTTAAAATCATAGATGCTATCAACATTTCTTCTCGTATCATCGCTGATACCAAGGCAATAGCAAAGTGCCTTGTGGTACACATCCTGATAGCGTACCTCTTTTAATTTTTCATAGTAGAATTTTTCATGTGCTTCGCTGATAAAATTGATTGTCTGTTCCTTTTTGTTTTCTGCTCCTAACGCTGTGTTGTTCATAGTGAACCTCCTTTTAAATTGAATTGAAAAAGGCACTCCTAATGGAATGCCCTAATATAAAAAATAGGGACACTCTTTCAAGTATCCCTACGTTCTATCAACATATCTGATAGTTCTCTATTTACTTTCATATTCAGAATTCTTTGTGTTCCCACAACCGAGGTCTAACGCTACAACAACAGTCACCTTCCTCACAAGCTCTTTTTCCTTGTGATTTTCAGCAATCCTGTTGAAGCTGAAAAACTCTACAAAGTGCGTAAATTCAAGGATTTCTACATATCCTTTCTGTGTAGTCCTACCACAGTCTCCACATGTATCGTTGTCGCCTTGTAGAGAAATTATATCACAATCGTTGTTACCATTGGAACATGAATTTGCAAAAGAAAAAGGTTGCGAACTTGCAACCTCATCTTTTTCATATCCTGTTTTAAATATAAATTTCAACTTATATGGATTGATTTCTCCATTCTCCGCTTTTTCTCCAACTATAACCCTGTCAATGATACTTTCAAATACATGGCGGTCAAACTTCTGTAAAATTTCATGCTTACTTATGATATTCTGAAATTCCGTCAATCGCTTGTTAATGTCCTGCTGGTCTTGCATTTTATCTTTTAATGACTGCTTCTGCAATAACAATCCGTCCATTTTCTCATTGATTTCTGTTACTTTGATTTGATAA
The DNA here is from genome assembly GCF_003462365.1 of Roseburia sp. TF10-5. Classification (NCBI taxonomy): domain Bacteria; kingdom Bacillati; phylum Bacillota; class Clostridia; order Lachnospirales; family Lachnospiraceae; genus Roseburia; species Roseburia sp. TF10-5. The sequence continues at coordinate 3,082 of NZ_QTYW01000007.1, forward strand.
ATTTCTTCATCAATCTTATCATCTAAACGCATATCTACAAGACTGCTCTTGCGTTCTTTCAAACGTGTAATCTTTTTATTAAGTTTTTTCAATTCTCTGTCAGTATCATTATTTTGTAATCCTGCTCTGACATGCTCCAAAAATCCGTCAATAAATTCTCCGTCATAAGTACATAATGCGTTATATGCTCTTACAAATGCTTCTTCAATAAGTGCTTCGGGTACTCCTTTGCAGTACGGACACTCTTTCTTGCCATGTTTTGTAGCAGTTACACATTGCCATATTGTCTTTTTGTAATCTGTTCGTGAGTTCCATGTTCTTCTTGTGAGATTTCCACCACAAAAACCACATTTCAATAAACAGCTAAAAGAATACTGTCTGCTGTATTTATCTCGCTTACCATTGCTTCTTGAATGTGAACCTTTACGCTTATTTAATATCTCGTTTGCTTTATCCCACAATTCTCTGCTTACAATGGCTTCATGATGATTTTCTGTATAATACTGGTCAGCTTCTCCCATATTATCAAGTCTGCGTTTGGTAATCGGGTCAACTGTAAATGTCTTTCCCATAAGTAAATCGCCTTTGTATTTCTCATTCTTGATAATACCGATAACACCATGCTCACTGAAACTGCTTTCGCCACGCTTATTTTTATATCCAAGATTTTTTAATTCTCTTGCTATGACTTTACCGCCTGCACCCTCAACATATCTGTTGAATATGTAGCGTACCGCTTCGGCTTCTTTTTCATTGACTGTAATGGTTTTATCTTCTTTATTATAGTCATAACCAAGACAGCCATTAAAACCAACCATTTCCCCTCTCTGCATTTTCATGGAAAGACCTAACTTTACATGTTCAGAAATATTCTGTACTTCCTGCTGTGCAACAGAACTAAGGATTGTAAGTAATAATTCTCCATCCATAGTGAGCGTGTTGATATTTTCTTCCTCAAACATGACTGCAACGCTCTTTTCCTTTAAGGCTCGCACATACTGTAAGGTATCAACTGTATTCCTTGCAAATCGGGATATGGATTTTACAATAATCAAATCTATATCTCCATTCATACAATCGTTAACCATACGGTTAAAATCCTCTCTCTTGGTGGTCTGTGTTCCTGTTATTGCTTCATCAGCATATACACCTACAAACTGCCATTCGGGATTATTGCTGATAAGCTCCGTATAATATTTTACCTGTGACTGGTAGCTTTCAAGCTGTTCCTCACTATCTGTTGATACTCTTGCATAAGCCGCTACCCTAAGAGTGTTCAAATGAACACCCTTTCTTCTATTTACTGTCTGTTTAGTTGCTTTACGAACCTGTACTGTTGGATTTGTCATAGTCTTGTACCTCCTATAATTATAATATAGTAATTTATATGAAGCCTTGTTTTAGGCTGTCATAGCTGTTATATCCGATATAATGCCGTATTCATTCATCAGTTTGTTTTTAATTTTCTGATACTCGGTTTCTGTTATTAACTTGCTTTGCAATAACTGTGACAGCAAAGATAATTCTTTGCTGTACTGCAATAATTTTTCATTCTTCATAAATTTACCAACTTTCTATGATATTAAAATGGTTCTTCTTTTTCGTTAAACTCAATCTGTTTAGACCCGCTATCGAATAAGCGAAGATTATCTGTAATTCCACGTAACATATACGATAACCCTAATAACTTTTTAAATTGTTCTTCACTTCCTGTGTCCTTTTCTAACACCTCATCCATAGCTTTTATAATCAATTCTTCTTCCAATATAGTGTTTTCACTGTTTGCTCTTCCTAATGCAAAACACGCATATCTCGCGTTATTCAATAACATTTCCTTTACCGATTTGGTATCATATCTTTTTTCTCTATTCATAATTTTCCTCCCTTTCTTTTATCAATAAATTATAAATACTTGGTACTTCATCAATCCCCATACTATCGGGAATAATAACAGGCTGTATGCCTAAATGCTTAAATTTCTTTAACCAACGCTCTTTAAATGACCTTATATTTCTATATTGTGGCGGTGTATATATATTAGTGTCTGCAATCGCTTTTTCAAGTTCATACAGACCTTTGAAATGCTGTATCATATCAATAATGGATACCATAACCGCCTTATCATATGGTTTATAGGAACTGTTGTTAATCAACTCAACCGCTTTGCTCCTGCTCACATATTTTTCTATGCCGAATATGTTACGGATTTCTTTCTTTAGATACTCATGGCAGAAGTCCTTTTCCAAAAATGGTTCTATTGAGCGTTTGGTCGGTAACTTCATGTTATAGATACCCTGCTTTTTAATCTGTGCTTCCAGTCTGACTGTTCGCTGTATCTGCTCCTGCTCCTCTGTTGGTATCTCTTTCCCTGTATTTATCAAAGCAATCCACTTGTGATAAATGTTAAAAGCTCTCGAACCATTGGAAAAACAACAGCTTTCAATATATAAACTGTCTATGTCCTTAGCAATGCCTGTACGCTTCATATTGCGATAACCATAAGGGAAAGACATATTACAAAGCCATACTACAAGCTGTGGAAAATCAGCCTGTATGTCCTCTGCTATATCTGCTCTGTTCGTCAGAAACAATGACAATGGCTGTTTATCCAGTCGGATATAACGAAACTCGTTAATCTCATATATCCGCTTTAATAATCTGTCTAAAATATCAGCAGGGGCGTACCTTGTTAAATCCACTAAAAATACTTTGCTATCGCCCATGATGATTGACGGATTACACCGAAGCACAACATAATAACGTTCCATTACCACACCATACTTTACATACTTATATGTTCTTAATTCAATCTGCATGATACCTTTAGCAGAGTAATAATTGGTTCGCTCCACATAATTACTTACCTTAGAAAGATGCGGAAGATTATCATGCAGGTATCTATAAGCGGTTGGAGATATGTTGCTGTTTAACTCAAAAGTATGCAAATCAACCCTCCTGCAAATGACTTATATTATGTCTATACATCAACGTAAAATTTATCCTAGGTCTACCCTCAATAAGTGGAAAATCCTTGATTTTACGCTTATTGAGAGCTTATAACCTATGCAATAGTTATTGCTGTTGCTGTCAGTCGGAACTTGCTATACCTGCTCCGAAGGACATAATATAACTGTTCATCATTATTTCTGTTCTTTCAGTCTGTCTAACTTAATTTCTTCAATCGCTGACATGACCTGCTGTTTTCTTTCTTCTGATAACTCCTCTCGAAACCATTTGCAGAATGATGTTTCATTAACATTCAGCTTCTTTGCTACCTGCCACATATAAATATTGTTATCACACATGACTGCTTTAATCTGTTGATTATTCATATCTTGATTTCCTCCATGTAATTTATTATCAGCAGATACTTCAACAGTTAGCTAGCCTTATATATTGCTGTTGGTGTTGTTTCTGCTTGAGATAATGTTACCATCTGTGGTACACTTAAGTCCAAACTATATCTATACTTTTATTTTTAGTTTTCAATGCATAGAGAATTTAAGGAGAACAATACTTATGAATGATAACTCGCTCGGATTTGCAATATTAGACATAGGAACAGGCTTCACTCTATTAAATCAATCAGAAGATGAAACCATTCCATATGGATCATTGACACTTACACTAATCAATATAGACTATAAAGAATTTAATAAAATGGTTTCTACTGTTATAAGCCAATATTTTGATAAAGCTTTCAATCCTGATGACACGGAAGCACTTTTAAATTCTCTTTACTCAAAAATTAGTTTTTACATATCATATTCTTCAAAAGGTTATCTGCATACCGAACAGGCTAATATGGTTACTGAACTCATAGTTACTGAAATATTAAATATGATTGAAGCTGAACATTTTGAAATTACAGACATAAATAAATGTGTTCCTTTTATATTTTCCAGTTCAACAGCACAAGATTTAATTAAAAAGGTATTAAAGCGTGACACCTCGGATTTAACTCCGTTAATAAAAGAAGCTGATGTATTTGAAATAAATTCACAGCTTTTACATATGGAACTGCCAGTCTATTATCTGAATACCATTTCAGATTATCTTTTGCTGGATTTGAAGATGTATTTAGAGCGTTCTTCAAAAACTGTAAAAGAATGTGACTGCTGTGGTCGGCTATATCTTCCAACAAGAAAAAGTGATAAATACTGTCAGCTTCCTAGAAATGATAGAAAAACCTGTGCTGACATCATGCATATTTCTCCCAATGATGAATATGTAAAAGTAAGGAATAAGGCAAGGGATAAACAACATAAGCAGATACAATATTACAAGAATAAAAATAAGTATGATGAAAAATTCTTACTTAATCTTTATAGCGACTGGTCTACTGACTGTGGGCAAAAATATAATGACTTCAAAAGTAAAGAAGACATAGATGGATTTAAGGCATGGATTACAGAAACAAAATTTACCTCTAAAACTATTGAAGATAAATGGATAAAATTCAAGGAAGCATAGCACTTTATAAATATTGCCTGTATATATTTTTAATGAAATCATGAGAATTGTAGGTATAAAACATTATTTTTATGTGAAATAATTCCCCTAGACACAACAAAAGGAGATACCCCGATGATGAAGTATCTCCCATATGTTACATTTTGATGTTAAATTATCTGATACATGATGGTAAAGCTGGTATTGCTCATGTATCATGGATATTTATTTTACAGTAACCTTAGTAGTTAATGTTTTCTTTGCTCCATTTTTTATCTGCATAGATATACTGATTTTGGCTGTACCTTTTTTCTTTCCAGCTACTTTACCACTAGATGATACGGTTGCAACTTTTGGATTGCTGGATTTGAATGTTACCTTTACATCAGCAGGACTACCAGTATATTTTGCCACCTGTGTAAATCCAGCAGGTAATGTGATTTTTAAAGCCTTGCTCTTGCCTTTATTTACAGAGAATGAGGATGGAGCTTTTGCTTTGGAAAAAATAGATGATGCATTAAGCTTATGAAATTTAATAGCTTTGGATTCATTCCCATTCTTATCTAATATTACCCATATACCTTCTCCCTCAGAACTCCATCCGTTCTGATATGTTTCAGTTGCCAATTTATTATACTTTTTGACAAAGTTATATGCAACAGAGGAACTATATCCATATACATCTGATAAATACGTACTTAAACCATCCGCAACCGTACAAAATGCGTATATGTCTATTTTTGTGATGCTCTTTGGTAATATGACATTATAAATTCTGCTGTTCATAAATGCGCCATCTGATATTTCTTCTACACCATCATAAAAGACCACGCTGTCAATTTTGGCATCCCAGCAAAAAGTGGAAGGGATTTTTTTAACAGTTCCTGCGATTGTCATTTTCTGAACAGATGTATTATATGTAAATGCCATATTTCCTAATGAAGTTATACCATTTTTTAGTATTATATTTTTAACATTTTTCATAGAACTGGATTTTTCCCAGGGAGCATCTGGATACTCGATACTCTGTTGTGTTCTCTCATCCCAGTAATGTCCATAATTATTCATCCTGCCTTTCGTACCTTTTACAGCACTAAGTGTTAATGTGTCACCTTTGATTTCCCAGTGGATTTCTCCATCATTTCCACTGGCTGTTTTTGCCTGTACGGTCTGTGGCATAATACCGATTCCAGTAAGCACCATGCAGACCATCAGTAATCCACATAATAGTTTTTTCATTTGTTTCATAAGCATCCTCCTTGTTATGTAATGCTAGAATTTTTATAGTTATGGATTATTATACTCTAACTAGATAAATATTACAATTACATTAAGTTCAAAATAGGATTAGAGGTGTGGTTTTGATGAAAGAACTTGATTTTGATTTTATCGGTCAGAGGATTAAAGAGGTCAGAACGGATAATCACTTAACACAAGAATACTTAGCAAATAAGACAGGTGTAAATGTTAGTCATATCAGCAATATCGAGACGAACAAAGTCAAGGTCAGCCTTACTCTGCTAGTTCAGATATGTAATGCCTTAGGGGTTACTGTTGATTATCTGCTGGAAAATGAATACCACAATCCGACCTCTGTTATAGAAAAAGAACTCTTAAATATGGTAAAGGGCATGAAAAAAGAGAAGCAGGAAACACTTCTCCGAATCGCCAAGGTGCTATAAAAGCTTTATCAGCAGTTGTACCGCAAATCTAACACCAACTTCAAATCCAGTCTGTTCCGCTGACAGGGATATAGCATATAGCAGTGATTTTAGCTGTTCCATTTCATCATCAGATAATTTCTGTTGATAAGGGGCGGTCAGTTCCGCTACTTTTTCATCTGTAGATTTATTTATGGATATAATATCTTCTTCGTAAATAAGTATCTCACTATAGATTTTCTTTAATAAATCATTCATGGTTATAACCTCGCTTTCGTATAATCGTAAAAAGTTAAAATGTGTATTAACAGGTACATTTGATTGTAATTTAGCTGTTTCCAGTCATTTAATCCATAAAGGGACGATAATACAAGCATGAAAAAAGGCTCTGTAATTCGTTTCTGCCTAATCAGATTGCACAGAATACGATATTGAGCCTTAGTGTATGTTTTATTCATTTGTCTTGTAACTGGTCTTAGATTTTGCAAAATCAAGGTTCGTTCATCATAATTTACTAGCTTCATCATCAACACCCCCATTCATACAATCATCATAACAACTGCACCATTCACAATAGCACAGGTCACATTCGATTAGAAAACCATTTGTAACAATCGGCATACAGCTATTGAGATATTCGGGGCAACTACTACAAGGACTGTTATATTCGCTTACAGACTTATAATTCATCATACACATATAAAACACTTCCTTTCCTTAATTCAGTACATATTGCTTAGATTTATGGCTTACAGATTGGCTTCCGTATTTCATGCGGATTTCAGCAAGAGAGACTTCTTTATTGTGGTATCGCCTGTATTCTCCGTAGTGCCAGCACCAGCTTTTCTTCTTAGGAGCGTATTTAAAGCCTGTTGATTTCAATAACTCACGATATTCATAACCGCCATGAACCCATAACCAAGAGCCTATAATTTCTATATCTGCATTGATATGGATAATACTGTTTAATACCTCTTTAAATGCCTTATTTTCATCATCTGTGTTATAGGTATGTGGATTGTTATCTGACTGTGTTTCTTTGCTTAAAATGGCAAATAAGCGGTCATATTCAGCATTGATTTCCTGTGTAACCTCAACACTTCCATTTTCATTATCGGGGTGGTACAACTTTAATAATCTTCTGTATTCTTTTCTTAATTCTTCGACAGTAGTAACATTTTTAAACCATTTCATCATGTTTTTGCTCCTTTCGTTTGTCCTCGATTTCATTCAGCCATTGATTGAGATACCATTCGTACTGCTTATCTGACAGCAGATACCAGCAGGCGGTTTGTTCTTCCAGCCATTTCTTAAAATCCTGTTCCATTGATAACAACTCCTTTCGTCAACACATATTTTTAGGCAACAAAAAAAGACAGTTTAACGACTTGTCTAGGTCGTGCTTATAAACCGCATATACAAAAGGGTGCGGTTACAATCTAGCTTTACTTTTGAAAGTATTACAAGCAGGTGCATTGAAAAATTTTTATATATTTTTGCCCTATACTGGCGATTTTCAAGGCTTTTCAGCCTAAAAAAAGGTACAAAAAAAGCACTTTCAGCTTTTTATAGCCAAAAGTGCGATTTTTCCCATAAATTAGGCATTTCTTGACATATCTACCACTACCAGTTCTATTCCTACACTTACTGGAATTTCCTTTTTTAACTCCTTTTCCAGTACATTTTCTGCATTTGGTGTAAATACGAAATGGTCGAAAAACTGCGTAAAATCAAGGATTTCTAGGTATCGGCTCTGCATAGCAACACACAAGTCTCGACGTGCACGGTATTCGGAAACATATCCACGCACTGCACCTTATCCACGACATATCCCCGCGCCAGCAGCACCTCCAGATCCCGCGCCAGACTCGTCGGCTTACACGAAATATAAATCATATGATCTACACCATAATTGATAATCTTTTCCAGCGCCTTCGGATGAATACCATCCCTTGGCGGATCAAGCACAATATAATCCGGCCGTTCCTCAATCGTATCGAGCACTTTTAAGACATCACCCGCCAAAAATTCACAGTTGTCCAGATGATTGAGTGCCGCATTCTCTTTTGCGGCCTCTACCGCTTCCTCGATGATCTCCACGCCCACAACTTTTTTGCAGACCGGAGCGAGCATCTGTGCGATTGTACCGGTACCGCTGTACAGATCATAAACGGTCTTGTCTGCCAGCATGTCCGGATTATCCCCGAGGATAAATTCGCGGGCTGTGGAATAAAGCACTTCTGCTCCGAGAGAGTTTGTCTGGAAAAAAGAAAACGGTGAAATCTGAAAACGCAGTCCCAACAGCTCCTCATAAAAATAATCCTGTCCGAAAAGTACTTCCGTTCCTTCGTTTTTTACGACATCCGCCACGCTGTCATTTTTTGTGTGGAGTACTCCTTTTAAGGTTCCTTCCAGGGAAAGTGCCAGAAGTACATCTTTCCATCCGGCTAAAAGCTGCTTTTCTTTTTCTTCGTTTACCGTTCCGGCATGTGGACATCTGCCCTGCTTTTCCAGCAATGCAGCCTCTATCTTTGCACGCTCGTCCGGCTCCTGCTCCTGTACATTTCTCCAATCCTGCGTCGTAGTGATCAGATCAACTAAAATCTCTCCGGTCTTTACTGCCTTTCGCACAAGAAGATGGCGCAGATACCCGGTATGACGCAGTCTGTGATAGAAGAAGATTTCCTGCTCCCTGAAATAAGCGAGCGTTGCCATGAGAATCGCACGGAAATCGCCATCCACGATCCGGCAGTCCTCTACTGTTACAATATCGTAAAAACTGCCGCGCTTGTGCATTCCAAGTGCCAGCGGTCCGTCCTTGTATTCATCTCCAAATGAAAATTCCATTTTGTTACGGTAAGCAAGCACACGCGGACTGTGTCTGATTGGCAGAAACTCATAAGCACAGGCATCCCCGATCGCCTGCTCTATCATGCCGCGTACCTGTGTCTCCTTGATCTTTAACTGTTCTTCATAAGGCAGACTCTGATACGTACATCCTCCGCACTGTCCGAAATGCCGGCAGGTATCTGCGGTCTCCCGTGGCGATTTCTTCACGGTTTCCAGAAGCCGTCCTTCCGCTTTTCCTTTTCGTACCTTATTTACTGCAAAGGAAACACGCTGTCCCGGAATGGTATTCTTGACGATGACGCGTTCTCCCTCGTCTGTCATCACAATCCCTTTGTTCGGGAATTCTACGGTTGTTACGTTTCCTTCTGCAATCTGCCCTTTTTTCATTCTTTTACTCCTCATGCATCATTCTGAATCTTATTTTCTTACAGAAAAAGGGACTACACAACTGCAGTCCCTTCTTTCTTCGTTCGGTTTTCTTTTTCTGTGCACCGCTCAAACTGCCTGAAAGTTCTCACGCTTCCGACAATGATTAGTCCTCTGTCTTGTCTGCGGAAGCATCCTTAGACTCTGCAGCCGGCTCATCATCCTCATCCTCGAAGAAGTCATTGTCGAACTCATCTTCAAAATCGTCCTCAAAATCATCCAGATAATCCGGTGTAAAGAAACGATAAATTCCATAGATTGCTGCTGCAACTGCGACAACGATTCCAATCACGGCGAATACAATCACGAATTTGGAAGGTTTCTTCTCCTCTTCTTCCTGTCTCTTCAAAAACTTATTAAGCTTTGCTGCATCCAAAACATCCCCCACTTTGGTAGATGCTAAAATATCTTCTACTTTACTCATGATGGCACTTCTCCTTCCTGCATTTTTAATTACATCCATTATAGCATATCTTTCCCTGTTTTCCTATGAAAAATTTGTGTTTATAAAAAATTTATCATATCTTTTTTAATTTTGCAAAGCTTGCAAACATCTTCTTTGTTCCGACTTTGTCGAAATCTACGGTCACTTCATAGTCCCTGCCCCCGGAAACAATTGCCATGACTTCTCCATCGCCAAATTTAATGTGGCGGACACGATCTCCCACCTGATAGGACAATGCTCCACCCGCGGAACCAAAATCACGCTGGTTTTCCACCTTTGTATATACCGGTTTTGTGGCTTTGGAGGAACGGAAGGTCGATCCATATCCCTCTCCCACTTCTTTTCCATATCCGCTTCCACCATAACTCGGCACCGTCCGGAATGCCTTACGCGCCTTCTGAAATGTGGACTGTTCGATGGGTTCTTCCTTTGTCTTTGGCTCATAAATCTTTCCGGAAAGAAGTTCCGGCGGAATTTCCCTGACAAAACGGGATACTTTTCCATACTGTGTCTGCCCCCGCACCATGCGCACACGCGCGGAAGTGATTGTCAGATTTTTCTTTGCACGGGTAATTCCCACATATGCCAGACGCCGTTCTTCCTCGATCTCGGCCTGGGAGTTATCACTCGTAATAGACATATAACTCGGAAACAGTCCGTCCTCAAGTCCTGCCAGATAGACATTCGGAAATTCAAGTCCTTTCGCACTATGTAAAGTCATAAGTACCACATAGTCACTGTTTTCGTCAAAACTGTCAATATCCGCAACCAGAGCGACATTTTCCAGAAAGCCGTTTAAGGTCGGAGCTTCTTCCCCCTCCGCATAATCCACAGCTTTGCTGATCAATTCGTCAATATTTTCGATTCTTGCCTCTGCCTCATCCGTTCCCTCTGCTTCGAGTTCTCTGACATAACCGGTCGTTTCAATAACTTCCTGCAGCAGATCTGCCACGGAAAGCAGCTTTGCCTTTGCTTTCATAGACTGGATAAACAACACAAACGGCCGGATCTTTGCTGCCGCTTTGCCCAGCCCCGGTACCTGTTCTGCCACACAGAGCGCATCATAAAAACTGATCTCCTGCTCCTGGGCATACAATGCCACTTTGTTGATCGATGCCGCACCAATTCCACGTTTTGGGATGTTGATGATACGCCGCACCGCCAGATCATCCTGCCCATTGTCGATGGTCTTTAAATATGCCAGCAGATCCTTCACTTCCTTACGGGCGTAGAAATTTACGCCGCCAAAAATTTTATATGGAATATTTGCTGTAATAAAACGTTCCTCAAAGAGACGGGACTGTGCATTGGTACGATAGAGAATGGCACAGTCTTTATACTGATACTCTCCTTTGCGTACCCGCCGGGCAATATCCCTTGCCACAAAATCCGCTTCCTCTGCCGCCGTATCCAGCTGCTCAAAGGTGATCTTGTCCCCGGCTCCATTGTCCGTCCACAGACGCTTTTCCTTTCTCCCCTGATTGTTGGCAATCACAGCATTGGCTGCATCCAGAATATTTTGCGTGCTCCGGTAATTCTGCTCCAGTTTGATCACTGTGGCATCCGGAAAATGATGTTCAAAATTCAGAATATTGTAGATATTCGCTCCCCGGAACTTATAGATAGACTGATCATCATCACCTACAACACAAAGATTCTGGTATTTTAAAGCCAGCAGACGGATCAGTTCAAACTGTGCGGTATTGGTATCCTGATACTCATCCACCATAATATAGCGAAAACGATCCTGATACGAGGCAAGCACCTCTTTGTCCAGTTTGAACAGTTCCACGGTTTTCATGATCAGATCATCAAAATCCAATGCATTATTCTGCTTTAACGCCTGCTGATATTCCCGGTAAACCTGGGCCTGTTTTCGTTTCACATAATCGCCTGCCGCGCGCGTCTCAAATTCGATCGGATCGATCAGCTCATCTTTTGCGGAGGAAATAGCAGAAAGAAACATTTTCTCTTTGTACATTTTCGTATCGATTTCCAGACGTTTGCAGATATCCTTCATCAGAGTCTTCTGATCATCGGAATCGTAGATGGTAAAATTGGTGCCAAACCCCAGCCTGTCAATATATCTGCGCAAAATACGCACACAGGTGGAATGGAATGTGCACACCCAGATACTTTCCGAACCATATCCCACCATCTGGTCAATACGCTCCCGCATCTCCCCTGCCGCTTTATTGGTAAACGTGATTGCCATGATATTGTAGGGATTAACCCCGCATTCCTCAATCAGATATGCCGTACGATGTGTCAGTACTCTGGTTTTTCCGGACCCGGCACCTGCCAGAATCAGAAGCGGTCCGTCGGTTGCCATCACAGCCTGCCGCTGTGGTTCGTTCAGTGCATCTAATAAGCTCATATCGTTTCTCCGTCTCTTTCCATAATTCATTATTCGTGTGTCTCATTATATCATAGATAGTCCGAATAGAACATACATTCTTTTGTTTTTTGAAAAAAGCATGAAAATGCCTTGTCATCTAGTTTTTATTACTATATAATGTGATATGAGGTGAAAATATGGACAACGAAGTAAAAGAATTTCTTGCTGCACTGCAGAAGAAACTGGTTTCAATCGATTACATCAAAACGGAAGACATTCCAAATATCGGTTTATATATGGATCAGGTCACGACCTTTATGGACGAGCAGTTAGAAGCCTGCAAACGCTATGAAGATGATAAAATTCTGACCAAAACAATGATCAACAATTATGCCAAAAACAATCTGCTCCCTGCCCCGGAGAAGAAAAAATATTCCAAGGAGCATGTGCTGACCCTGTTATTCATTTACTATTTTAAGAATCTGCTCAGCATCAACGACATCCAGTCCCTGTTAAATCCCCTGACGGAACATTATTTTGGCAACAAAGCTGGATTTAATATGGAAGATGTCTATAACGAGGTTTTTAATTTAGAGAGCACCGAGTCCGAGAAATTATTAAAAGATCTCGGAAAAAAATATGCACTCTCCCGTGAGACGTTCCGGAAATTTCCGGAAAATGATCAGGAATTTCTGCAGAATTTCAGTTTTATCTGTCTGCTCAGCTACGACGTATACATCAAAAAGATGATTATCGAAAGTGTTATCGACAATATCAACAGTCAAAACAGTAAAACAAATAAAAAAGAGAATTCCAAAAAGGAATCCTCCAAAAAAGACACCATTTAATCCAAACGGATGATTGTATTTTCAGGCACAGATGCAGATACGCATCCGTGCCTTTTTTCTATTCCTGTTCCGGATGTTTCTGTGACAGACGGCTGAATACCATCTCATATCCGTCATTTCCATAGTTCAAAGAACGATTGACACGGCTGATCGTCGCTGTAGACGCCCCCGTCTTTTCCGCAATATCAAGGTATGTCTTCTGATCCCGCAGCATTCCCGCCACTTCAAATCGCTGTGATAAAGAAAGCAATTCATTGACCGTACACACATCCTCAAAAAATGTATAACATTCCTCTCTGTTCTGCAGACATAAAATTGCATCAAACAGATGATCTACTGCCTCTGTTTTAAGTTTCTTGCTCATTATGCTCCCTCTTTCCTTCCAAAAATCATGTCTGTATTTTATCATATTAAAGTTTTAAAGTAAACAGATTTCTTGCATTACCCCATTGTTATGCTATAATGTTTAGTACAGTTTACCAAACACGAAAACGAATGGAGAATCTATGATATGAAAAAGATCGGTTATTTTTTTTCCGGCTTTCTGCCAATTTTAACAACAACAGCTGCACAGATACTGGCCTCTTTTTTTATGTTCGGAATCGCAGCTCTGTTTCTGTGTCCGGCCTCCCAGAGCACAGGCTTTGATGCCGATACCATCGAAACACTTCTGACCAATACGGAGTTTAATGCATGCATCATGCTGATTTATACCGTAACCTGCATCGTATTCATGGGAATATGGTATTATCGCTCCTGTGGGGGCAATTATCTTCCAAAACCATCCCTCACGTTTCATCCTCTGCAGTTTTTATCCATCATTCTTCTGATTCCCGGCATGCAGTTCTTTTCCGGTTATCTGACTTCTGCGGTATCTCTTCTTTTCCCGAACTGGCTCAGCCAGTACGAAAAACTCATGGAAACCGCAGGCTTAGACTCCGACATCGGACTGTTCATGTTTATCTATGCCGTAATTCTCGGTCCTGTCTGTGAAGAACTGGTTTTCCGCGGCGTCACCATGCGTCTGGTCCGACGGGCACTTCCGTTCTGGGCTGCCAACCTGATGCAGGCGGTTCTCTTCGGAATCTTTCACATGAACTGGATTCAGGGAATTTATGCATTTGTTCTCGGTCTTGTACTGGGATGGATCTGTGAAAAAGGAGGAAGCATCTATTTCTCAATGTTCTTCCACATCCTGTTCAACTTCTGGGGAACCATCATCGGACCGCTACTGAACAATCTCAAAGAAACGGATCTTCTGGGAATTATCATCTTTCTCTTTACGATTGTTTCTCTCGTTTTGGGCTTTTCCTTATTCCGCCTGGGAACGAAATGGCGCGATCAGAAAGCGGCGCGCCTTATGGCCGCCCCTGATCATGATGATCATTTCGAAGCAGCTGAATGATCCGGTACTCATAAAACACGGTGATCACAAGGATAGCTGCAATCACCAGCAGACTGTACGCGTCCTTGAGTTCGATCCCGATCACATCTCCCACACACGGAACCATCAGACCGATGATAAACACCAGTTTTACCAGCCGGATCATCCGGATGGAATATTTACGCACCTTTCCCACACACACCTCTTTCGGAAGCCGGTTTATTTTTTCCGGCTGACAGCTTACCAAGCTGAGTCCCACATAGATCAGAACAACTCCTGCAATGTTACAGATAAATTTATATGGCGCAACTTTATAGACAATCCCATAATAGATCTGCAGTCCGATATAGACAATTCCAAGGATCATTCCTATCGCCTCCGCAAAAATTGCCGGAACGGTTAAATCTTCTTTTTTCATCTGCTTTTCTCCATTTCATTCTGTAAAATCATATCCTAATTCTAACACCTTTTTGACTTGAATTCCATAGTTCATGTGCTATAATGAAACACAGAGTAACAATATAACAAAGGAGATCTCATGGAAAATCTTATTTTACCAAAACAATACAAATCAGAACTGAATCTTCATGACACACAGCTTGCCATCAAGACAGTCAAAGATTTCTTTCAGGCACTGCTGGCGCAGAGACTGCATCTGACACGTGTTTCTGCTCCTCTTTTTGTAGACCCGGCAACCGGTCTTAATGATAACTTAAACGGTTATGAGCGCCCGGTTACTTTCGGTATTAAGGAGCAGGACGATAAAAATGCCGAAGTTGTCCATTCTCTCGCAAAATGGAAACGTTACGCCCTGAAAAAATACGGATTTCAGGTCGGAGAAGGCATCTACACGGATATGAATGCCATCCGCCGCGATGAAAGTACGGACAACATTCATTCTATTTTCGTAGATCAGTGGGACTGGGAAAAAATCATTCATAAAGAAGACCGTAATCTGGACTATTTAAAAGAGACCGTTCGTACCGTATATAAGTGTCTTCGCAAAACAGAACAGTATATGGCCATCCAGTATGATTACATTGATCTGATCCTTCCAAAGGAAATTTTCTTTATCACCTCCCAGGAACTGGAGGATCTGTTCCCGGACAACACACCGAAGGAACGTGAGTATTATATTACCAAGGCAAAAGGTGCTGTATGTATCATGCAGATCGGTGACACCTTAGAGTCCGGCGAACCGCACGACGGACGTGCTCCGGATTACGATGACTGGGCTTTAAATGCAGATATTCTTGTTTATTATCCGGTTCTTGATATTGCACTGGAATTATCTTCGATGGGTATCCGTGTAGACAAAACTGCACTGATTTCCCAGCTTGACAAAGCCGGCTGTCCGGAACGCAAGGATCTGCCATTCCAGAAATCCATCATCGATGGAACACTTCCTTATACCATCGGCGGAGGAATTGGTCAGTCCCGTATCTGTATGTTCTTCCTTCGCAAAGCTCATATCGGCGAAGTGCAGAGTTCTCTCTGGCCGGAAGAAACAATTGCAGCCTGCGAGGAACATGGTATTCAGCTCTTATAATTTATTTTACATAATAAAATAAACAAAGCAAAAAATCAAAGAGGAAAAACGAAAAAAACGTTTTTCCTCTTTTTGTATTATCTATCTCCTCTAAATTACAACTATAAGGTTTCCTCATCCGCCTCGCACATGCGATACCCTACGCCCAGTTCATTTACAATATAATTTTTTTCTCCCGGTCTGGCTCCCAGCTTCTTACGGATATTTACCATATTGACCTGCAGTTTTTTGATGCTGCCCTCATCGTTATACCCCCAGATCTCTTTGATAATGGCTGAGTATGTCATAACCTTTCCCGCATGTTCCGACAATGCTGCAATGATATTGTACTCTGTCTGTGTCAGCTTCACTTCTTTTTTATGCAAGAAAACTCTTCTTGCATCGTAATCAATGGTCAGACCGGAGGCCTTAAATTTTCCACCCGGAAACATTCCGTTTTGCATGCGATGTGTTGTCATGCGGAGCGTAGAACGTATCCGCGCAAGAAATTCATTGGAGCCAAATGGTTTTGTAACATAATCATTGGCTCCCATATCCAAAGCCTCCACTTTATCTTTTTCATCTGACCTGGCAGAAAGCACAATCACCGGCGTCAGGGAATCTTTCCGTAACCGCTTTAAAAAAGTCATTCCGTCCTGATCCGGAAGTCCCAGATCTAAAACAACGAGATCCGGTCTGTGAGAAGCATACATCATCATTCCGTCTTCGCAGGAATATGCCGATAATGTCTGATATCCGTTTGCCTCCAGAAGTGTAGCCACCAGATTGTTAATATGTTCATCATCCTCAATAATTAAAATCTTATATTTATTTCCGTTCATGCCTGTTCCTTCTCCTCCATATCCAGATAAAACCGGAAAAGTGCACCTCCATTTTTCTTATTTTCTGCCTTGATCTTTCCACCGTGCGCTTTGATAATTGTTGCGCACACTGCCAGTCCTATTCCTGCATTGCTCCGTTTGCAATCGGAAGATACCTCATACGCCTCATGACTCCCGTAAAAAACGGATTTTAATTTTTCTTCCGGAATTCCACATCCATCATCCTGTACTTCAAATACGGCTTTGTCCGCCACAAGAAATACCTTCAGTCCCAGGTGCACCATTCCCTTTGCATGCTGCACCGCGTTTTCTAAAATATTGATCAACACCTGCTGGATCAGGATGGCATCCATGGGAATTACCACAAATTCATCTGGAATATCAATTTCAACCTCCTGATCCGGATATCTTTTATGAAACTTTAAAATCACCGAATCAATCAGCTCATCCAAAACCGTAGGTGTCTTAATGATTTTTACTTTTCCACTGTCAAGTTTTGTGATCGAAAGCAGGTTCTCAACCATCCGGAAAAGCCACTGTGCATCCTGCTGGATGTCCTGCAGCATCTTTGTCCGCTGTTCCTTCGTAAAATCATTATCCGGATCAAGCAGCGCCGAGCTGGAGCCATAGATCGTGGTAAGCGGAGTCCGAAGATCATGGGAAACCGCACGGAATATGTCTGCACGGATTTTTTCTTTTTCTCTCTCTGCTTCGAGAATTTTATTATACTTTATTTTGGTGGTAAACCCACAGGTAATCAAAGCCATCAGTATAATGATCACTGCCGATGCCATATTCTCCGGTATGGAAAAATTAAAGTGAAAAAATGGAAATGTGAAAGCAAAATTCAATTCAAGAACGCTGAGAATTGCAGCTGCCACACCATACAGATACCCCGGTGTGATCACAGAAGTCAGAAAGACTCCAAAAATAGATACTGCCGGGATCAGCGCATTTTCCACAGTACTGTTTTGTATCCACAAACAGATCATAAAACACACCAGCTGAATCCCGACGGTAATGGCTATATCTCTTATGATATACAATGTTTTTTTCATCCGAATCTTCTTTCTCCTTATCTCTTGCATCCGTATGTTTCATTATAGCATAATGGCGGTTAAGATTCGAATAAAAAATGTATTTTTCTAAGAAATCGTATTCAGTTCCTCCATCCACAATGTTGCACACGCATCACTCGGCATACGCAGATCTCCTCTCGGAGAAACAGCAACAGATCCGACTTTCGGGCCGTCCGGAAGGCAGGAACGTTTAAACTGCTGCGCAAAAAATCTGCGGCAGAACGTTTTCAGCCATTTTAAAATAAATGCATCTTCATAAGTTCCCGCAAATGCAATTTTTGCCAGACGATAAATTTTTGCAGGGGAAAATCCCTGACGCAACATATAATACAGGAAGAAATCATGCAGTTCATACGGACCTACCAGATCCTCGGTCTTCTGTGAAATTTTTCCGTCTTCCGGCGGCAAAAGCTCCGGGGAAACAGGTGTATCCAATACATCATACAGTGTATCGGAAAGCTGCTTGTCCTCACAGGTATCCGCATAATAACGCACCAGATGCCGGACCAGTGTCTTTGGCACAGAAGCATTCACGGCATACATGGACATATGATCTCCGTTGTACGTTGCCCACCCCAGTGCAAGTTCCGACAGATCTCCGGTTCCGATCACAAGCGCATTCTTTTTGTTTGCAATGTCCATCAGAATCTGCGTGCGTTCCCGCGCCTGGGAATTTTCATATGTCACATCATGCACCGAAGGGTCCTGTCCGATATCCGAAAAATGCACATTTACCGCCTGACAGATATCCACTTCCACAAATTCTGCCCCAAGGCTTTGAATCAGTTTGACAGCATTGTCATATGTGCGGTCGGTTGTCCCGAATCCCGGCATGGTGACGGCCGTAATTCCCTTATGATCCCGCCCGCACAGATCAAAGGCACGCACGGTCACCAGCAGTGCCAGCGTCGAATCCAGTCCTCCGGAAATACCTACCACAGCATTGGCTCCGGTATGTTCCAGACGTTTTTTTAGTCCCATTGCCTGAATCATCAGAATTTCATCACAACGCTTTTCCCTGTTCTGTCTGTCTGTTGGCACAAACGGTGCCGGATCAATAAACCGCGTCAGTTTTGTTTCTTCTATTTTTAAAGAGAACAGAATCTCGGTATGTGTCTGATCCTCAGTGACAAAAGTTGTCATTCTGCGGCGCTGTGCACAGAGACGTTCCACATCAATCTCCGAATACAGGATGCCATGTCCAAAACGCTTGGATTCCGCAAGAATCTGTCCGTTTTCCGCAATGATGTTGTGCCCGGAGAACACCAGATCCTGTGTAGACTCTCCCTCTCCCGCTGACGCATAAATATATGCCGCAAGAAGACGTGCAGACTGGCCACTTACCAGTTCCCTGCGGTAACTGTCTTTGCCGGTCAGTTCATTCGAAGCCGACAAATTCACCAGAACAGACGCCCCCGCCAGTGCATGGGAGATACTCGGCGGATTCGGTGTCCACAGATCCTCACACAGTTCCACACCGATTCTGAGTTTCGGCATCTGCTCACAGACAAAAAGCAGATCCCGGTCCGCAGGAACACAGCTTCCGTCCGGCAGAACCACCTCTGTCGCAAGCTCTGCTCCGGATACGAAATGTCTCGCCTCATAAAATTCATTGTAATTCGGCAGATAACTCTTCGGTACAAGTCCAAGCACTTCTCCATGGGAAAACACTGCCGCCACATTGTATAATTTTCCAAGGATTTCAAAGGGAAGTCCCACGAAAAAAATGGCGTCCAGTGAAGCACTCTCTTTTACTAATTTCATCAGCGCATCCTTTGCGCCCTGCAGCAGACGTTCCTGCAAAAACAGATCCTGACAGGTATAGCCGGTCAGACAAAGTTCCGGAAAAACTACAATCTTTGCTCCCTGCCGGGTACTTTCTTTCATCATATCCAGAATCAGTTCTGCATTGTATTTTGTATCTGCCACTTTAATTTTCGGTGTGACTGCAGCTGCTTTTACAAATCCCTGTCTCACTTTCTCAACTCCTTTAATTCCTCTACGGAAAATTCATATGCCTTATTACAGAACTGACACTTTACCTCGATGCTCTCCCCATCATTGATGATGTCATCGAGATCTTTTTTGCTGAGCGTCGAAAGTGCGCGGGATACCCGCTCCTTGGAACAGTCACAGACAAATGCTGCCGGAATTTTGTCGGTGATTTCCAAGCCGAAATCTCCGAGAATTTCTTCGAGAATTCCTTCCGGTGTCAGTCCTCGCTCCAGCATCATAGTCACAGAATCGATCTCTGCAATACGCTTTTCCAGTTTTTCAATGATCTCGTCACTCGTAAACGGCATAAGCTGAATAATAAATCCGCCCGCCTGACGCACCGTGTTGTTTTTGTTCATCAGCACACCCAATCCTACCGCAGACGGAATCTGCTCGGAAGTTGCAAAATAATAGGTTAAATCTTCTGCAATCTCTCCTGTCTGCAGCTGACACTGTCCCACATATGGCTCTTTTAGTCCCATATCTTTGATGACGCTCAAAATACCGAGATCCAGCGCGCCCCCTACATTTAAATGTCCGTCTTTGTTTGGCGGAAGTTCCACAATCGGATTATTGACAAATCCCTTGACATGTCCATTGGCGTCCGCAGTAACGGTAAGTCCCCTGGCCGGACCGCTGCACTGAATCTGCAGGGTCAGAAGATCCTTTTCCCCTTTTAACATTGTTCCCATCATCGCACCGCCGGACAACAGACGTCCCAGGGCTGCCGTCATGATCGGGGACGTATTGTGATCCTGTCTGGCGGTCTCCACCAGATCCCTCGATGTAATTGCAAATGCCCGGATTGCGGCACCTGCTGCGGTTGCTCTAACAATATAATCTGCCATGTATCATTTCTCCTTTATTCTTTTCTTGTAACAAATGTGATACGCTCACTGTCGGCTTTGACCCCGGCGTCGGTGTAATCATCATACATTCCTTCACAGACCAGTCCCGCCTGCTGCAGAAAATCCACTATCTGTTCCACCTTATAATTTCTCTGATAGTGTGTTTCCGCATATCGGCGGTACAGCTCTCCCGCTTCCGGGATAAACAGTGTCAGGTCATATTCATTGATTCTGGTCTCTTCGTCATAATAATTTTCCCAGATAAAACTTCCTTCCTGCCTGCTCTCCGCAAATGTGTGATCTCCAAGAAGCTGTTCGTATTTATAAGCGGTATTCATATCAAAGATAAATACTCCACCGCTTTCCAGACAGGCAGCAACCCGCCGGAATGCATCGGAAAGTTCCTGTGGCTCAAGCACATAATTGACACAGTCACAGGTACAGCAGACTGCCCGCACACATCCATCCAGTTCGAGTGTCTGCATCTCCTGCAGCAGATAAAGAATCGGCGGATCTGTCTGCTTTTCCATGGCTTTCTGCAGCATATCCACAGAAACATCCACACCGGTCATATCATACCCACAGGCTGCCAGTCTCCGGGTCAGTTCTCCGGTTCCGCATCCCAGATCCAGCACCGGTCCGTCTGCAATTCCATGCTTTTTTAATGTCTCACAAATATATGCACACCATTCATCATAGGGCACATTATCCATAAACAGGTCGTAAACCTGCGCAAAACTCGTATACGCGTCCATTCTTTTCCTCCTGCTTTGTATCATAGTTTAGCAAGTTTTTATGGCAAAAGCAAGGTTGATTATTCTTCCCGAAACCTTTATACTGAATGCATAAGTTGAACTACAGAAAGGATTTTCCATGCCTGACAACTACGAACATTATATTTCCAAAAATATTCAGGCCTTCTATCGCAGAAGACTTTTTTCTCCAATGATATATCTGGTTTTGCTTGCAGTTCTCTGGATCGTATTTCCACTGGGTGCCATGCTGCGGCCTGCACAGCTTTCCGACAATACCAAAATTGCGGATGCATACAAGGACCATCACCGTTATGTGCGCATGACCTTCACGGATCTGAAATTCAGCGGATATACCTGTGAAACCTATGGACAGACCCGCGGATATTACTATTACACCACACAGAAAAATAATTGCAGCATCATTCTCCTTACCCCGCATACATGTGAGGAAGGACTCCCTACGATCGACCGTCTGACCGTCACCGGCCGGATCGTCAAAGGAAAAGAATCTTATCTGGCACTTTTGTCCCAGCTTTCCTCTGACCTGAACTGGACCGAAACCGGTATCCGCAATCAGCTGTCTTCGTATTATTTCAGTGAGCCTGACTATCATTTAACCACGACGCGCATTTTATTCTTCGCGTATTTCGGTTCCATGATTTATACCGTCCTGTATCTTCTGATCTGTATGGTCTATATCCGGTTCCCGGTGCTTTCCCCACCGTGCCAGAACCTGATCGTCTTCGGACATCCGGGTCAGATTCTCGCCGAGGCCGAGGAAGAACTTGCAACACTTCCACAGCTGGCAACGGAGGATATGTTTATCACCGAACATTATTTTATCATGACATCACCATATGGAAATGCCATTGTACCTATTCAGGAGATTCTGTGGATCTATAAACATTCGACGCTCCACAAAATGCTCTGGTATCATTTCAGCATCTCTTATACCATGCATATTACCGCAAACAAACATATGTATGTAAACTGTCCGAAAAATACCAAATCCGATATTGACGGTATTATGGATTACCTGGCAGAAGCCAATCACAACATTCTGGTAGGTTTCAATGAAGAAAACCGCCTGAAAGTCCAGGCGGTTCAGGGAAAACCTTTCCATATTGAAAAATTCTATGCGTTATTGCGCCGCCGCGTCTAAAACATACAGGCTTTGCTTCCGATTTCATAATCCAGATTTTCATAGGCTTCCCTTACCACGGGAAGCCTTTCTTTTTCTTCCGGCGGTAATTCATGTTCAGAAAGTATCTTTATATTCTCCTCAATCTGTGCAATATCATAGGTATCAAATCCATACTTTAACCTTTTCCAGCACAGCCGGCGCTGCTCTCCATCCATCATGGGAAACTTTTCCTGCCGAAGTATGTGACCGCTTTCCTGTGAATCTTTTGTCTCCTGTTTTATTTCTTTCACCGTCCCCTGCAGCTGCTCTAAGAAGATATGCAGATTCCGGTTTATAAAGGCACGATTTTCGGTCTTTGCCGCCATCTCCATAATTTCTGCCTGCTGGGCAATCTCCTCTTTTCCAATCTGGCGGCTGATCCCTTTGATTCCATGAACTTTTGTCTGAAACATATGCAGATCCCTCTGGACATATTCCGGAAGTTTCGGAAGTAAACTCTCCACCTCTTTCCAATAAGATTCCAGCGTACGGATATCCGCAGCGTTCCTCTGTCCTGTGGCTTTCGCCTTCTTTGACTCATCGACCGGATTCGGAAGTTCCCTGTATCTGACCGGAATTCCGGTTTCTAAAACCTGCCTCATCCGCTGCAGCCGGATCGGTTTCGGCATAAAATCGGTAAATCCATGCCGGATGGAACGGCTTCTGACTTCATCAGAAATATCCGCCGTCATAAGAACAAGCGGTGCATGACTGTATCTTTGTATCTGATCCGCCGTCTCAAATCCGGACATTCCCGGCATCATCTGATCCAGAATGATCATCTGGTATTCCCGTTCTTTTACCATCTGTACAGCTTCTTCTCCTGACACCGCCAGATCCAGTATAAACTTCCATGGAGCCGCAAGTTCCTGAAAAATCACCCTGTTTGCTTCCATATCATCCACCAGAAGGACACGTGCCCGCGGATAAATCCAGTTCGGCTGTATTTCTTCAACCTGCGGATCATTCTGTTCTTTTAATATTTCCCGTCCGATGTTTCCCGGCTCTGATATCTCAGTCGGAACCTGTTTCTGATAAAACCCAAAAGATACGCGTGTCCCTTTTCCCGGATCACTCTCTGCTCTTACCCAGCCATGCATCATTTCTACGAGCTGTCTGACAATTGACAGACCCAGGCCAAAGCCCTCTACCCCCATATCCTCGGAAAACGAGACATATTCCGCAAATACCTGTGCAAGTTTTTCCTTTGTCATTCCCACACCGGTATCTTCCACACAGCCGTCAAACCATACCTGTCCTTCTTCCATCTTACAGTGGAGAGACAGCGTGATCGTTCCCTGTTCCGTAAACTTGCAGGCATTCGATAAAATATTCTGAAAAATCTGTGCCACACGTAAATAGTCCCCACTTACCTGCTCTGGAAACCGGTCCAGAAACTTCACGGTAAATACAATATCTTTTTCCCGGATATTTAACAGACAAAAACGGGCCTGTTCCTCGATCATCTCATAAAAATTGTATGTTTTGTCTTTGAGCGTCAACATTCCTGCTTCCAGCTTCGAATATGCAAGGATCGTATCCACCTGTTCAAGCAGATTATTTCCCGCGACACGGATATATTCAAGAATGTTTTTGCTCTCATCCGGAAGATTCTGCCTTTTTAAAATATCCGAACCTCCGATAATCGCATGCAGCGGACTGCGCAGATCATGACTGACCGCTGCCAGAAAACGGCTTTTTAAAAACGACTGTTCTTCCGCTTTCTTTTTCAGATCCTCCATCAGAACCGTTTCCTTCTTTTGCTGTGTGATGTCGAGCAGAGTAAGAATATATCCTCTCACCACATTTTCACTGCAGACCGGATGCAGCTGACACCTGCAATAACTTTCTTTCCACTGAACCACATAATCCTGATCCGGGTCTTTACTCCAACGCATCATTTTGGTATAAAAAGGGTACTCCTGCGGATCGTCCGTCAGTTCCCCCACAATTTCCGGAAACCATCGTCTGGCACTGGCATTGGCATCCCGGTAACGCATTCTGTTGTCAAACAAAAACGTAGGGATATCACTGATATTATAAAAGTTTTCCCGGATAATGTTCGTCACATTGGATAATCTTCCCGTCATCATCAGATAAAAGACAATCAGACAGGAAATTTCAAAAGCTCCCGGCACCAGAAATTCTTCCGCTTTCGGCGTAACTGCGCGAAACAACATTGCAACTCCCGGAAGTGCCATGCCAAGATACAACATATCATTTACATGTCCCTCCCAGACAGAAACCTCGCTTTTCACTCTCACATAAGTAGCCAGCCCCAGAAGAATTCCCGTATAACAAAGCAGCGCAATCCGAAACGCATCCTGATACGTCTCGCGCTGCGCAGCACGTATAATCAACATGGAATTAAACAGCACCAGACTGCAGAACAAAATCACTTCCGTCCTGAGTTTCAGCTGGAATTTCATAAAATCACCCACATAATGAATCATAAGATACAGCATGTGAATGGCCAGTAAATCTGTCAGTATACGAAGTGTCTTTGCCTCTCCCGTAACATAATAGGTAATGCGATAAAAACTGTTCAATGCAATCAGCCCTAAAACCAACGGCAGCAGCCGGTGTTCCCTTGCGTGAAACCCGCTGCTGACATAACTTTGTAATACAAACAGTGTAAAAAAAAGACAGATCAGATGGAAAACCAGTCCCATATCCGTTTTACCTCCAACCACTAAATATCCGCTCTACTTCGGATTTGATATAAATGGCTTTATATGGCCGCACAATATATCCTGCCGCATGCAGTCTCCGACAGGTCATTACCGTATGCGCATCACACATGGCCGTGACAAACAGAACCGGTATCCTGCCCCCTGTGAGCTTGTTTGCTCTCATGGTAGTCTCGATTCCGTTCATTTCCGGCATATCAACATCCATAATGATCAGATCCGGAAACTCATTGTGTTCCAGATAATGCAATGCCTGTTTTCCGCATTTACAGAGAATGACGGTATACTCATCCTCGAGAATTCCACGCATGGCATCCAGATTAGTCTTCATATCATCTACGATCATGATTTTTTTTCTGGCAGTTTCCTGAACCATCTTCTTTCTTCCCGGCTCTTCCGAATCCGGAGAAACCGTATCAAGATATTCCGGTGGAAGAATCGTAACATTTAAGTTTTTATTTTCCATCAGATCCAGTTTGGTTCCATCCGGCATATTCAGAACCGGTCGCAGATTATGCGGTCCTTTGTTTTCATAGATCAGTCCCTTACGTCCGTCCGACAGGTTTACCTCCGTCCCTCTCGGAAACAGTGGGACACGTTCCATAAACACTTCCACAACGTTTTTGTCAAACATGATGCCACAGGCTCCCATGAGATATTCTACTGCCTCATAAGGAGAATATGGTTTCTTATACGGACGTCTTGATGTCAGCGCATCATACACATCCGCCACATGTACAATTCTTACGGAGAGTGACTGTTCATCTCCCATCAGCCCCTGTGGGTATCCGCTTCCATCTACATTTTCATGATGAAGAAGTACCGTCTGCTTGATATGCGCCGAAATATTCCATCGCTTCAAAAGCAGCTGGTACGAACGGGTCGAATGGGTCTTCATCAACTGGTATTCATCCGGTGTCAGCCTGCCCGGTTTGTTTAGTATTTCCTTTGGAATGGCAAGTTTTCCAAGATCATGCAAAAGAGCCGCTGTAACCAGATAATTCAGATCGCGTTCACTCATTCCCATCCCCATACCGATCACGCAGCAGAGCACCGCAACATTCACCGAATGCGCATATGTGTAATCATCGTATGAGCGCAGATCTGTCATATCCAGACACACATTTTTTCTGGACAAAAGATTCTCCACAATCTGTTGTGCAATCTCGGCACAACGGTCAATATCATTCTCCTGCACACATTTAAACCCTTCCTGGCGCAGTTTTTCCGGTATTGTTGCTTCGATGTAAATATCTTTCGACTGTTCATCCTCGATATAGACACCGCTAAATCCGTATTCATTTAGTTTATTGATATAGGAAGCCGTCAGTTCACAGCCGCTTCCCACCATGGTACGTCCCATGGAATCATATAAATCATACGCAAGACACATTCCCGGTCTGGCATCTTCAATGGAAACAAAACGCATAAAGCCTCCAATTATAACTACAACTTAAATCATAACCAGATAAATTGCTGCAAGTGAAATTACAATCTGAATGATAGCAAAACGAAATACCACCTGGGCATTGGACCACCCACCCTTTTTTCTTACATGGTCGTGGATCGGTGTGATGGTATTCTTTAGAATATGTATCTTTAAAAACCGAAGCAGTGAAACCTTTACCAGACCAAGACCACCGTCTGCGATAAGTACCGCAGCAACCAGCAGGTACATAAACGGACTGTGCATCTTCAATACCGCAATGGCAATAAAAATACCCATTGCACGTGATCCGGCATCTCCCATAAGAAGCTTGCTCGGTGTTGCGTTATACCACAGATATCCCAGCAGACATACCGCAAACAGTAAAATACAGTAATTGAAAGAATCATTGACTTTTAAAATATTGTCAAGAACAAACACACTCATCAACGTGATAATGGTCAGTGTTCCCGACAATCCATCCACACCATCCGAACAGTTGGTAACATTGATGGAAACCCACACCAGAATAACGGTCAGAATGGCAAATACAACCGGTGGAATCACGATGGTCGTTCCCGTAATGGCAATGGTGATCTCACTGGAATTGTAATGCAGATAGGAAATGGCTACAACGACTGCCACCGCCAGATCCAGAATTCCCTTTAAATACTCTCCCCATGGTTTTTCTGCGGCATCATCAAAGAATCCGGTGAACATTTCGATGACGATCAGCACCAGATAAATGATAATTTCCTTATTCATTTTGCCAAACAACAATGCGGAAACAACAAAAGTCAACACAAAAATAATACCCGCACCTCTTGGTTTTCCTGCGGAAAGAGCTCCATCATGTGCATACTGTCTTCCCATGTCCTTCGGCAGATATCCGTTTAATTTTGCAATTGCAATACAGGTCACTGCAAAAGCAAATAAAACACCGATAAAAGCAACCAGTGCGTGTTCATATGTTCCTAATAAGTATATCATTTTCTCCTCCTTCGGGCTTTCACCCGATTTAATTATATTAGGAGACTGGAAAAAAGTAAAGTTTTTGCTTGCATTTTTATCGAATTGTGTTATTATATACTCACACGCGTCAAAGCGTTAAAGTGTAAAAGATTCAAAGAACCACAAGGAGGAAACAAAAATGGCTCAAAAAGGAGACTTAATGACAGCACGTTCCGATATTCGTGTATTGGACGCAACCATTCGTGACGGAGGACTCGTAAACAACTTTATGTTCTCCGATGACTTTATCAACGCACTCTACCGCACCAATGTAAAGGCCGGCGTTGACTATATGGAGTTTGGTTATAAAGCTTCCAAGGAGCTGTTTGACGTAAATAAATTCGGCAAGTGGAAGTTCTGTGATGAGGAATCCATCCGTGAGATCGTTGGTGACAACAACTCCGATATGAAGATTTCCGTCATGGCAGATGTCGGACGCTGCGATTACAAAAAAGATATCATTGACAAAAAAGACAGTGTAATTGACATGGTTCGTGTGGCAACTTACGTGCACCAGATGCCTGCTGCAATCGAAATGATTGAAGATGCCAAGGCAAAGGGCTACGAGGTAACCTGTAATATCATGGCAATCTCCAATGCCAAAGAATCCGATATTGACCAGGCACTTGAAATGGTCGGTCAAAGCAGCGCCGATGGCATTTATATCGTGGACAGTTACGGTGCTCTTTACCCGGAACAGATCCGTGCGATTGCAGATAAATACACCGAACTTGGAGAAAAATACGGCAAATACATCGGTATGCATGCACACAATAACCAGCAGCTTGCCTTTGCCAACACGATCGAAGCACTCTCCCACGGTGTCAGTCTTTTAGATGCTACCATGATGTCCATGGGACGGGGTGCCGGAAACTGTGCCATGGAACTGCTTCTGAGTTTTCTGAAAAATCCAAAATACAATGTATTCCCGGTACTCCGGTTCTTAGAAGACTATATGCTGCCGCTCAAAGAAACCGGTGCCGTATGGGGATATGATATTCCGTATCTGCTGACCGGACGTCTGAACCAGCATCCATCTGCTGCCATTGATTTTTGCAAGGACAACCGCAAGGATTACGCAGATTTCTATACCGATCTGTTAGACAAATAAAGCATAATACAAAACAGGCATCCGGGGTTCGCCAGATGCCTGTTTTATCTCTGTTATAAACGTTTAAATCTGTCTGCAAAGTGCATCCACTTTCGCAATTTCTTCCATCATACACATTTCTTTCAGATCCTGTGCATTTCCTTCGGAATGTTCCACTTCCTTTGAGAAAATACGCGCTACGTCAATACGGTCAGACATTGTGAATTTGCCACCGTTTCTGTAAAAACGTGCCGCATCCATATCTCTTACCACAAGGGTTGCCATCACAATCATTTTGGCATAGGATAAAATATCATAATCATATATCGAATTCATCAGATAACGATACACAAAATAAACCAGAAGATGTTCATAGCCAAGTTCCGAATAATCCGATGATCGCATATATTCTGTCAGAAATGCCTCATAGGTATCTTCTTGATACAGCTTTTCAAATTCTTCCTTGGTGTGAACCCATTCATCATCCAGCTCTTCCATATCGGCAAAAACCGCAAAACGTTCCTCGAAATCTTCATAAGAAAGTGCACGAACCGGCTTCTCTTTTCCCTCAATATTTTTCTGCTCCCACTCCCGAAGTTCATGACCGGCATCTTCGTATCTCCAGTCTGCCAGTACCGACATATCCTCTTTTGCCTGTGCATAATTGATCACGGTCTGTACACGGTCACACCACGCCAGAAACTCTCTCATGCGCTCCGGAATATTATGGGTACGATTCTGCAGAATATTCACCGACTCCTGCTGCACCCATTCCATGAACGCAACATATGCCGGGTCGTCCTCACCGTCATCGCAATTTCCGGGCAGCTCTATATCCACCAGCTTTTCCGGTTCTGTCCGCTCAAACAGAATCCGTCCGACTTCCTCGCAGGAAAGACTCAGTGCTTTCTGCTCCACATCTCCGTAAATCAGGGAAAAACGCGGATATTCTGTACACACTTCACACAGAGCCTCTTCCCCAAGTGCTGTATAAAGATCACAGAGATTATGGTCATTGAGCATGGCACAGCGTTTCTTCCCTTTCAGCTTAAAACGGTATCCACCGCCATCATCATCCGGATCGGCCTCATACATACTTTCTTTGAGTCTTTTGCCGAATTTACCTTCCACACTGTTGTAATATGCATAGGAATCCTCATCAATGTCAATTTCCCAGCCTGCACAGCAACTGTCCTTGCAGCGGGATGCAATGCAGGAAAATTTCTCATAATATTCCGGAACCCGTAAAATCACGATGCCTGCCTCTCTTTCTCTTCTTTTTCTGCCATGTACTCTTTCTCCATAGTTTCCCAGTCCGGATCCTGTGTGCCTTTAAAGTGATTATAGGCTATATAGCCAATGCACCAGATCAATCCTGCCATCGTTGTTGAAAAAAGTATTTTGACAACACATACCGCAAGCAGTGTGACATTCAGGTCCCCTGCCAGAAAAGAAACTGCCAGAGTATGAAGCGGAAGCACAAGCATCTTCCACAACCCATAATATGCTGCTGCAATCACACCGATTGTATAACAGACAAATCCCAACAATGCATTAATATGCTTTTTCATATGTATCCATCCTCGTTTTCCTAACTATTCCATCAACTTAACTATTTTGCCACTTTCCATGGTTTTTTTCAAGTCAAGAATGCGCTGATTGACCGATCCCCGGAACTTGAGCGTAATATCCTTCTGTTCCTCAATAAATGGACCGTCCACCAGTACATCGATCAGGGAAAGCAGGTCATCCGTGTCTTTCGTATGTTTTCTGCCTCCCAAAATCAGGTCTTTATCATATATATATCCGGTAAATGCCCAGACATTCTTATCCGGATACAAACTTTTTACTTTTTTCATAAAAGGAAGAAGAGCCTCCTGATTTTCTTCCTCAAACGGCTCTCCTCCCAACAGGGTCATTCCCTCTATATACTCCGGTTTCAGTGAATCAAGCACCTTTTGCTGTACCTGCTCATCGAAACATTCTCCATAGGTAAAATCCCATGTCTGTGGCTGAAAACAGCCCTTACATGCATTGCGGCATCCGGATACAAACAGTACCGTCCGACAGCCGAGACCGTTTGCGATGTCACAATACTTAATTCCAGCATAATTCATAATTTACTCTTTCTTTTTATTCAGGAAACGGATGCAGCCTGCTGCTGCCAGTAAAAAAACAATTACTGCTGCTCCAAATACCATCCGCAGATCAACCGCACCTGTCTTTGGTGTTGCATCTGTCCGGTTTCCGTTTTTTGATGTATTTCCACTGTTATTCTTTTTGTTCGATGAAGTCTTATGTGTATTCCCACTGCTGCTCTTGGAATCCTGCATATCGTCTGTATCATCGTACGAATCGGTATCGTCCGTATCGTCCGTATCGTCTGTATCATCTGTATCATCTGTATACTCTGTGTCATCCTGACTGTCCGACTGACTCTGGGAAGTGCTCTGGGACTGTGACTGGCTCTGTGTCTGTCCTGCAGAAGCATCCACAACCGTTGTAACCGTAACCGGATTGTAACTTGCATCCGTCACTTCACGCACTGTCAGGGTAACCGGCATCGTTGTATATGCATTTTTCGCCTTAAAGGTAACCGTGGCAATGGTTTCATTCTGGGAATAAGTCTTATTTAAAATTGCCGAAAGATTAAGTGCCTGCTGATTATTTTCCGTAACCGGGGAAACCAGCTCAATATTTCCCGAATCCGAAGAAATCGTATTTGCCCATGTGGTTCCTACATATTCCAGATCAGAATCGTCATATGCCAGTCTTGCTGCAAATGTCGAAAGTCCCGGATTATTGCTTCCGACCAGACGTACCGTTACCGTATCCCCGGCTTTTGCATCATTGGTTGTTCCAACCGTCAGATTCATCTGGCTGTTCGCTGCCATAACCGGCTGCGGAACGGCTGCAAAAAGCAACGCCAGCGCACATCCCATCATCAGTATCGTTTTCATCATCCCTAATTTTTTCATCTTCTGCCCTATATCCTTTTTGCTATGACTACGAGTCTCCCATTGTTTACCGTGTATTCACAGGTAGAGAGCATAATTGTGGTATCTCCATAGATAAGATGCTCCCCTGTATCATACACACGGTTCTCTTCCACAAAATCCAGCAGATTCTGAAACTCTTTCCGGTTTTTATAATTCCGAAACCAGTAATAACGGAATCCGGATTCGTCTTTTTCCTTTACATGTGTCTTTACCACCGCAACAATCTGATATTGTCCAGTTTCATAAATCGTATCAAAAGTAATCACCGGATGCTTTTTGTAAAATTTCTTATCCAGATAGGCATCCAGATCTCCAAACTGGCTTCCATCACTTACGTTGTGCCCAAAGATCACAATATTCTGATCCATCGGATCAATGCTGGCATCTGCGGAAACAAACGGGTTTCCCTTATTATCATCTTTTCCTTCAAAATTGTGTTTCAGATAATATTCCCCGCCTGTATGATCCTGCATCACCGGATAATCGATTGGTGTCCCGTCAACTTTGATCCATCCAACCAGATCCGGATACATACTATATAATATATCATATTGGTCTAAGATTGCAAGCTGGTCCGTCTTTTCTGTCTCACGATTTTTCATTTGCTGCTTTTCTTTGCGGATATATTCCAAAACCGCTTCCTTTTTTGCCTCTTTGATCTGAAAATAATTCAATGCAAGTAACAGAACAACCGCCATGGCCAGGAAAGAAAAGGCGATGCGTCTGCATACCTTTTCCACCATCGGCCGATGGCGGTTTCTGCCACTCGGCCCGATGGGTTTTTCTTTCTCTTCCCGGGGTTGTGGATCTTCTACCTCATGGTGTTCATACAAATGGGCATATTGTTTCCGTTTGTTTTCTTCCATGTTTTATAAATGTAATACTCTTTCTTTGATTTCCTGTGTACGTCCCTGATTCCAGAACTGTGTTCCGATATACCCGCACGTACGACGTGCAACACTCATCTTATCCTGATCACGGTTTCCGCAGTTCGGACACTCCCAGACGAGTTTTCCGCTGTCCTTTTCCTCAACAATTTTGATCTCACCGTCATAGCCACATTCCATACAGTAATCACTCTTCGTGTTGAGCTCCGCGTACATAATATTATCGTAAATGTATTTCATGACGGCAATCACGGCATCAATATTATCCTGCATATTTGGTACTTCCACATAGCTGATTGCACCACCCGGAGACAGCTTCTGGAACTGTGACTCAAACTTCAGTTTATCAAAAGCATTGATATTTTCCGTCACATGCACATGATAACTGTTCGTAATATAATTTTTATCTGTTACGCCCTCTATGATACCAAAACGCTTCTGCAGACACTTTGCAAATTTATAGGTGGTGGATTCCAGCGGCGTACCGTACAGACTGAAATCCATATTTTCCTTTTCTTTCCACTCTGCACAGGCATCATTCAGACGCTGCATGACACGCAGTGCAAATGGTGTTCCGGTCTCCGGCTCCGTATGGGAAACACCTGTCATATAACGGGTACACTCGCACAATCCCGCATATCCCAAAGAGATGGTGGAATAACCGCCAAATAAAAGTTTGTCGATCGTCTCTCCCTTTTTCAGACGGGCAAGCGCTCCGTTCTGCCACAGAATCGGAGCCACATCACTCGGTGTGCCAAGAAGTCTCTTATGTCTGCACATCAGTGCCCGGTAGCACAGTTTTAGACGCTCATCGAGAATCTTCCAGAATTTTTTCTCATCTTTTCCGGAAGAACATGCCACATCCACCAGATTGATCGTCACAACTCCCTGGTTAAAACGTCCGTAATATTTCGGTTTTCCGGTTTCCGGGTCAATATACGGAGTAAGAAAACTGCGGCATCCCATACATGGATAGCAGTGTCCTTCCCCGTTCTTGTCCACTTTCAGTTCTTTCATCTTCTTTTCGGAAATATAATCCGGAACCATGCGCTTTGCCGTACACTGTGCAGCCAGGCGTGTCAGATAAAAATACTTGGAAGCCTCATGGATATTATCTTCTTCGAGTACATAAATCAGTTTCGGGAAAGCCGGGGTAATAAATACTCCTTTTTCGTTCTTTACTCCCTTGATTCTCTGATGCAGCATCTCCTCAATGATCGCTGCCAGGTCATCTCTGGTCTGTCCCTCCGGCACTTCGTCGAGATACATAAACACCGTGATAAACGGAGCCTGACCGTTTGTGGTCATAAGCGTGATCACCTGATACTGGATCATCTGCACACCACGGTTGATCTCTTCTCTTACACGCATCTCTGCTACTTTATTGATTTTCTCCTCATCCAGATCCAGCCCGATCTTTTCAAACTCTGTCCGGACCTGTATCCGGAATTTTTCACGGCTCACCTGTACGAACGGTGCCAGATGGGACAGTGAAATACTCTGTCCTCCATACTGCGAACTTGCAATCTGCGCAATCGCCTGTGTTGCTATATTGCAGGCCGTGGAAAAACTTCTCGGACGGTCAATTCCGGTCTCGCTGATTACAGTACCATTCTGCAGCATGTCCTCTAAGTTCACCAGACAGCAGTTATGCATGTGCTGCGCAAAATAATCTGCATCATGGAAATGAATCAGTCCTTTTTCATGTGCTTCCACAATATCTTCCGGCAACAGGAATCTCTTCGTGATATCCTTGCTGACTTCTCCCGCCATATAATCTCTCTGTACACTGTTTACAGTAGGATTTTTATTGGAATTTTCCTGTTTTACTTCCTCATTGTTACACTCTAAGAGAGACAGAATCTGTTCATCAGTAGAATTGGATTTACGCACAAGCGCTCTCTTATAACGGTATGTAATATAATTACGGGCAACCGTAAATGCATGCTGGTTCATCAGCTGGTTCTCTACCATATCCTGGATTTCCTCCACGCTGGCAGATCGTTTCATGTTTTCACATGCCACTTCCACATTATCGGCAATCTCCTGAATCTGCTCATCGCTGAGTTTTTCATAATCGATTACCGATGCATTCGCTTTCTGTACAGCCGCAACGATCTTATTCGAATCAAAAAATACCTCAACTCCGCTTCTCTTAATAATTTTCATGTTCCATCTTCCTCTCAAAGTCTATCTTTATAAACGATTGTTTACACAAAATATAAGATATAGAGATTACTCCCTATATCTTGTATATTTTCATTAACAAATACAAGACTACACTACATCTTGTGTTATTGTCAACCCACATTTCTACATCATGTGGAGGCTTACTCCATGGAAATGTAGACGTATCTAGGCGTTTATGCAATATGTGAAAAAATTCCGCGCCATTTTTGTAATAATTTTTACAGTCTGCTGTCCGTGCGCAGCACATCAATGAATTTGCCGGCTTCTGCCCATGCCTTCTTTGATTCTGGAATATTCAGATATGCCATCTGGAACACATGAAACATCCCTTCATAAACAGACAGGCGCACTTTTACCCCCTGCTCCCTTGCCTTTGCCGCTACCGAAACCGAATCACTCAGAAGCATCTCAATCGATCCAACCTGTATGAGCATTGGCGGAAATCCCCGGAAATCCCCAAACAGCGGAGAAATATACGGGTCCATCCGGTCATGTTCCCCCGGATAATCATTCTGGTAAATCAGACTCTCCTTCGTATTTCCAAACAGTGGATCTTTCTCATAATTGGTCTCATAAGACTCCCCGCTGGCCGTCAGATCCGTCCACGGAGACATGGCTATGATTCCTCCCGGTACCGGCATATTATGATCCCGCAGATACATACAGAGTGCCATCGCCAGTCCACCGCCTGCCGAATCTCCGGCAAGGATAATCTGTTCTCCATAATATCCCTTGGAAAGCAGCCAGCGGTATGATGCCAATGCATCTTCAAGTGCCGCCGGATATGGATTCTCCGGAGCCACACGATAATCCGGAGTAAGCACATTGCATCCATGGCTCAGCTCGTTATATAATCCTGCAAACACATAATACGCATTGCGCACAGCTCCCGTATAACCACCGCCGTGTAACTGCAGAATCACGTAATCCGTGTTTGGATTTTCCTTTAACGACAAAAGTTTCATCGTAAAATGATCCATATTGATTCCTGTCAGGTTAAACATTGCCGGTGGAATCCATGGCGGCTCTATCATCCGCTTGCGCAGCTCTCCGCTCTTTATTTTTTTTCCGATTTTCAAATCATTGGTAAAATGTGACAGCATTTCTGCCACCACACGTCCTTTTACACTCGCTTCGCTTTCTATCATATATGAAATCTCCGTTTCAGTTCGGTTCGTGCACGCTGATCACCAAGAATCAGTGTTCCAAGGAATAAAAATACCGATACCCCGAGGGACCCCCATGCCAGATATGGAAAATGAATGATTCTCATCTGCAGCAATACCACCGGCACAATGCTCAGCAATATCGTCAGCAGTTCCGACATCATATAACTCTGCCAGTTTCTCCGGTTTATCAGAATCAGGATAAACAACGCCAGATCAATGGCAATGATTCCCCCCGGAAGCACATAGTCTAACGACCAGCGCCGGTATCCGGTCAGATAATCAATTCCAAGAAGCATTACAATGGCAAGAAGTACCAGACAGACGGTTTTGGCCAGATATCCGGATTTTCCCAGAATTGCCATGCGAAGCACCACATTTCCATATAAAAGAATGATACCAATTACAAGGCTCCATGCCACTTCCCTGTCCACCTGGAAATTGATGGCAATCAGCAGACACTCCGCCACAATGGAGATAAACAGTACCAGATTCTCCACAAACCGGAATTTACGCGCCGTTGCAATGGCATCCGGATACCGGCTCTCTCCCGGTATCCCGTCCGACTCCAGCACATGTTTACAGAGCGGACAGCGGTCCGTATCGTCCAATATGACAACATTACATTTTTTGC
Organism: Roseburia sp. TF10-5; assembly: GCF_003462365.1. NCBI lineage: Bacteria > Bacillati > Bacillota > Clostridia > Lachnospirales > Lachnospiraceae > Roseburia > Roseburia sp. TF10-5. The sequence continues at coordinate 39,809 of NZ_QTYW01000007.1, forward strand.
ATTTATTCATAATATACTCCGTTCGTCTCAATCTCCACATCCACACCATCCGCCGCAATCTTGCGGAAAAATGCCTTCTGTACCAGAGCCTCGGAAAAGATGGAACTGAATGTAAATACCAGCGTATCCTGGTAAGAACAGATCGTTCCTTTCAGATACTGCCCTTTTGACATGGCTATAAAAGCCGAAAAACCTTCTATATAGGGCTGGTAAATATCTTTGATCTTGATATTACCGATGTTTGTGATCGTTGTCGTATTTGCCACTGCGGATTTTTCATATACGATACGCATGGCAATATTTTTCAAAAATAACGGCACCGGACGCATAAGCAGGTTCCTCTGATTGGATACACTGTAAGAAAACAGATCCTCTAAATGTTCCTTATTGATCTGGGAGTGCAGGCTGCTTTGTATGCATGCAAGTACTTCCTCAAACGTGTAGGACTCTTTCTGTGGACGGAATTCTGCAGATACCATAACAAAAAAGTTTTTTGTCGTATCCGAATCAAAATACGGCCGCAGATTGACCGGCACTGCGATTCGGATCGGTTTTCCTCCCGGCATCCCGTGTAACAGTTCTTTATACACACTCCATACAAAGACTGCAATAAAATATTCATTCAAAGATGCATGATAGCCATGTGCTACCTTTTTCAGCTGTGAGACCGGCATCCGCCCATGCATGACACCAAATTCTCCGGCCGGAAGTTTATCTTCTTTGATCAGATATGCTTTTTCTTTATTAAATCCGCTTGGCTTGCTGCTGCGGTAATTGCGGACAAAGCTGTCCTCCCTGCTGAGAGAGGTATCTCCGCTCAGTTTATTTCCTTCTTTTTCTGCCAGTTCCGGATGCACCAGACGCAGATACTGATACGTCAGCTCCCGGAGGAAATTAATGCCTCCCATGCCATCGGTCAGTACATGAAACACTTCCAGATTGATTCTTGACTTATAATAGGTCACACGGAACAGATAATTGCGGTTTTTGTTCTGCCGGATAAACCGGCATGGAAACATCGCCTCTTCCGTGACTTTCGGTGCCTTTTTTCCGTTCTCTTCAAAATAATACCAGAATACGCCTGTGCGCATCCGAAGATTAAACCCATCGAATTTCGGCAGAATCATGTCCAGCGCCTGCTGCAGAAATTCCACCTGAACCTCTTCTTTTAAGGTCACACTGATCCGGTACACGTTTGTCATACTCTCCCCCGCAATGGACGGGAAAAGATGTGCTGTATTATCAAGCTTATCCCAGCGCACCTGACGCGGAATCGTCTTGGTTTTTTTCTTGTCTTTCATTGATTAATTACTTCCTTGGTTATTTCAAAAACATGCCGAATCCTGCCACACTGAGCACCATCATAATAATTCCTGCCAGCAGAACCCCGAGCATGACGGCGATAATTGTCGATTTAAAATCCATGTCCAGAATACTAGCCGCCAGTGTTCCTGTCCATGCACCGGTTCCCGGAAGCGGAATTCCTACAAACAGGAGCAGTGCGATAAACAGCCCCCGGCCTGCTTTTTCCTGTAATTTCTTTCCACCCTTTTCTCCCTTCTCCAGACACCAGGAAAAAAACTTTCCAATCACCGGTTTATCCGCTCCCCATACCAGAACTTTCCGTGCAAACAGATAAATCACCGGCACCGGCAGCATATTTCCGATAATTGCCACAATATAAGAAGAAAGTACCGGCAGCTGCAGTCCCTGCGAAATAATAATGGAACCGCGCAGTTCCACCAGTGGTACCATGGAAACAAAAAATACCCACAAGTATTTTGTCAACATAAAAAATCCTCGCTTTATTTATTTAAATATTTTTTCAGAAAATCGATCAGTTTATGCATCTGCTCATCCGTACCGATTGTGATACGCAGATATTCGTTGATCCGTGCCGGCTTGCCAAAATGCCGCACATAAATATCGTTTTTCTTCAGTGCTTCAAACAGTTCCACACCGGAAACATCCGGATGCATGGCAAAAATAAAGTTGCTTTTGGAATCACCAAATACGAACCCGAGTGCCCGAAGCTGCTCTTTGGTCCACTCTCTTGTCTTTATGATTTTCTCTGTCGTCTGCTCAAAATATGCCCGGTCACGGATAGATGCCGTTCCCAACGCAATGGTGATACGATCCATCGTGTATGAATTGAAGGAATACTTCACATCATTTAAATATTTAATCAGTGTCGGATTACTGATGGCAAAGCCAATCCTCGACCCCGCCAGAGAACGTGACTTGGAAAATGTCTGTACCACAATTACATTATCGTATTTATCAATCAGAGGCAGGGCACTCTCTCCTCCAAAGTCAATATATGCCTCATCCACGATCACAATCACATCCGGATTTGCCTGAACGATCTCCTCAATGGCAGATACCGGAAGAAGTTCCCCGGTCGGTGCATTCGGGTTTGGGAATACGATTCCACCATTTTCACATTTATAATCTACCGGATTCAGGCGGAATGCATCATCCAGCGGAATCTGTGTATACGGAATGCGAAGCATTTCTGCCCACACGTCATAAAAGGAATAGGTAATATCCGGAAACAGAATCGGCTTCTTTGAATTAAAGAAGGTCATAAACAGCATTGCAAGCACATCATCCGATCCGACACCGACAAAGACCTGTGAAGGATCTACCTGATAGAATTGTGCAATCCCATCCACCAGATCTGTCACAACCGGATCCGGATACAGCCGCAGATCATCCGTATGAAAATGTTCCAGTGCTTCCTTTACCCCCGGTGCCGGCGGATATGGATTTTCATTGGTATTTAACTTGATGATCTGTGATTTCTTTGGCTGCTCTCCCGGTGTATAGGGAACAACCTTACGTATATTTTTTTCCCAGTTTTTCAACTTTAATCTCCTTTATATGTACAATATTACAGTCACTTACCACTCTACCGCATTCTTCCTCAAATGTAAAGAATTGACGCGGCAAAAAAAACGCAAAAAAAATGAAATTTCAGCATTTTTTCCTCTTGCAGTTTTACACAATCGTGATAAAATATCCTAGCATTTGCAGTTTTGTTTAAAATATAAAAGGAGTAAATCATTATGGCAAGAAGTACAACAAAAGAATTGACCAGCGGTTCCCCTATGAAACTGATTCTCGGTTTCGCCGTACCGCTTCTGTTCGGTATGCTGTTTCAACAATTTTACAGTCTCATGGACACCATCATCGTCGGCCGCTATCTCGGCGTGACGGCACTTGCTGCAGTTGGGGCAACCGGAAGTATCAATTTTCTGATCATAGGATTCTGTCAGGGAATCTGCAACGGTTTCGGTCTGCCGGTTGCCCAGCGGTTCGGTGCGCGCGACTATGACGGCGTGCGCAAATATGTCGGTAATTCCGCCATTCTGTCGGTTCTCATCGGCGGTGTTCTCACGGCACTGACCGTCATTTTCTGTCGGCAGATTCTGGTGCTGATGCAGACACCTTCCGATATTATCGACCTGTCCTACAATTATATTGTTGTTATTTTTGCCGGCATACCAGCCACCATCCTTTATAATATACTCTCCTCCTACCTGCGTTCTCTGGGGGACTCCATCACGCCGGTCATTTTTCTGATCGTTGCGGCTGTCTTAAATATCGGACTGGATCTGTTCTTTATCATCTGTCTGCACTGGGGAGTTTTTGGTGCCGCATTTGCTACCGTTTTATCGCAGGCGGTTTCCGGTGTGCTGTGTCTTTTCGTGATCATCCGGAAATTTGACATTCTGCACCTGAAGCGCTCCGACTGGGTACTGGATGCTTCCTATGTAAGAAATCTTCTGATTATGGGACTTCCTATGGGTCTGCAGTATTCCATTACCGCCATCGGAAGCGTCATTCTGCAGACTGCTGTCAACACCTTAGGTTCAGGCGCCGTGGCAGCCATGACGGCCGGCAGCCGTATTTCGATGTTTATGGTGTGCCCATTTGACGCACTCGGTTCTACCATGGCAACTTACGGCGGACAAAACGTGGGTGCCGGAAAATATGCTCGTCTGGCAAGTGGTATGAAATCCGCCATCATTCTTGCCGCAGTTTACTCCGCAGCGATCCTTGTTGTCATCATTTTCCTTGCACGTCCACTGATCTATCTGTTTATAGATCCTTCGGACAGTGCCAATATCACACAGGTTGTCGCACAGGCCAGACAATTTCTGATCACCAACACCTGCTTTTATATGCTTCTGTCACTGGTCAATATCGTCCGGTTTCTTATCCAGGGAATGGGCTTTTCCGGCTTTGCTGTATTTGCCGGTGTATTTGAGATGATTGCCCGCGCATTGATCGGTCTGATCTTTGTACCGATCTTCGGATTTACGGCTGCATGTTTTGCCAGTCCGCTGGCATGGCTGTTTGCGGATTGTTTCCTGCTTCCGGCGTTCTTTCATTGCCGGAAGAAACTTATGCGGGGGGCTTGCCAATAAATAACAAGTATAAATATAAATTTTCTCGATACGACGGGATCTATTGATAAAAAAATAGTGATTAAGGTGACACATTTCCTTATTTTCAATGCCTAAAATAAAGGAATGTCACCTGCAAGAGAAAAATTGCTTCTTCAGATACCGATTTTTTGAAAAAATGGTACCTGAAGAAGCAATTTTTGTTCCATAGAGACTTTGTGGTATCTAAATGTTACATTTTAAGTGTATAGATACCATAACGGTATCTTTTATGCAAATTTTCTTTGTATAGATACCAGCACATTTTCCAAATTATCTTTTCTCCAACCAACAGGAAGAAGGCGTATATTTCTTTCGGAAGAACAAATTTGCAACTTGCTCTGGCACTCACTGAATAAAGATAATTGCATAAAATGAAAACCCTTACACAAAGAACCTGAAATCAATGCCAGAGCTGCTTTGCAAATTTTTCTGTAGAAAGAGAATATACGCTTTCTTCCGTCACATTGAGAAAACTTATATCTGCCAGAGAACGCAATTAAACAGCTGCAATAAAACGTTCGAATGCCTTACGTCCTTCCGGTGTACACTTGTACACACCTGCATCCTGCAATACTTCATTAAAGACCAGACCGATTTCCTCATGCAGAATATCCATCACATTGTCTTTTGTGATCTTATCATACTTCGGAAGGAAACCTTCTGCCCATTCTGCATGGGAAGCAAGTGTTTCTGTCGCACGTAAGTCTGTACCATTTACCAGTGCATCGGCAAGCTCTGCCATCTCATCTTTCAGGCGGGCAGGCAGTACCGCAAGTCCCATAACCTCGATGAGACCGATGTTCTCTTTTTTGATATGATGCAGTTTTGCATGTGGATGATATACTCCCAGAGGATGTTCCCCGGTCGTAATATTGTTACGCAGCACCAGATCCAGTTCAAAATCATCCCCACGTCTGCGGGCAATCGGAGTGATTGTATTGTGTGGCTCTCCGTCTGTCTCGGCATAGATGAATGCATCCTCATCGGTATAGCCTCTCCAGGTTAAGAGAATCTTGTCTGCCAGTTCAATCAGACGCTCCTTGTCCGGTCCGCTGATACGAATGACAGACATCGGCCATTTCACGATTCCTGCTTTCACATCGGAAAATCCCTCAAACTGAAGTTCTTTTTCAATCGGTGCTTTTGCCATGGCAAATGTATAATGTCCACCCTGGAAATGATCATGACTTAAGATGGAACCTCCAACGATCGGCAGGTCTGCATTGGAACCTACAAAATAATGTGGAAACTGTGTCACAAAATCCAGAAGTTTTCCAAACGTTGCACGCTCGATTTTCATTGGTGTATGCCTGGAATTGAACACGATGCAGTGCTCATTGTAATATACATATGGAGAATACTGGAAAAACCAGTCACTGTTGTTAATCGTCAGTGGAATGATGCGGTGGTTCTGGCGTGCCGGATGGTTGACACGTCCTGCATATCCCTCATTTTCCTTACAGAGCTGGCACTTCGGATACGCGCTCTGCTTTGCATTTTTTGCTGCCGCAATGGCTTTTGGATCTTTCTCCGGTTTGGACAGATTGATGGTGATATCCAGTGTTCCAAACTCGGTGTCGGTTGTCCACTTGCGGTCTTTTTTGATACGCTGTCTTCTGATATAATTGCTGTCACAGCTTAATTTGTAAAAATAATCCGTTGCGGCAAGCGGTGAGGTATGCTCATACAGATCACGGAACGTCTTGCGGACACTGCTTGGTTCCGGTACCAGACATCCCATAATTTTTGTATCAAACAAATCTTTGTATACAATACTGTTTTCTGCCATGAGACCATTCTCATATGCATAATCCATCATTTCTGCAAGGATTCCCTCAAGTTTTCCTTCTGCCTCTTCCTGTGTCCATGCCGGAAGATTTTCCACCTTTTCAAATACCGCATCCTCGATTTCGTCTACCTGAAAAAGCTCCAGCAGGCGGTTAATGGTATATACTTTGTCCTCCGGATCTACCAGTCCGGTGCTCAGACCATATTTTACTAACTCTAAAATGTTCTCCTGAATCATCTCGTACTCCTTTTTATAAAGCCTGTCGGCAAATGCGGTTCCAATCAGCTCCGCACACATTTACCCTATGTAATACGTTCTTAAATCAGACGGCTTGGGCCATCTCCGATGGAAACCACATAAAATTCCGGTGTCTTTCCGACTTTTTCCTCATATGCCTTTGTCAGCTTCTCCTTGAATTCGTCCACGGATGCATCCTTTACGATACTGACCGTGCATCCACCGAATCCGCCTCCGGTGATACGGGAACCGATCACACCAGGAATCTTCCATGCTTCATCCACAAGTACATCCACTTCCGGACAGGAGGTCTCATAATCGTCACGCAGGGAAACATGGGAAGCATTCATAAGTTTTCCGAATGTTTCAATATCGTTTTCCTTCAGAGCCCTGACTGCTGCGATTGTACGCTGATTCTCGTAAACTGCATGTTTGCCTCTCTTTCTGGCAACTTCGTCCTTAATGGCTCCCTTGTACTGCTCAAACTGCTCATCCGTCAGATCTCCAAGTGTTTTGATATCCACAACGGTCTGCAGATCCTTCAGTGCCTGTGCACTCTCATTTCTGCGGTCATTGTATGCGGAAGTAACCAGGCTGTGTTTTACCATACTGTTGGTGACGACAATTTTTGCCCCGTCAAGTACGATTGGTGCATATTCAAAAGAAAGATCCGAAGTATCAAGGAAAATTGCATTGTCCTTTTTACCCATGGCAGATGCAAACTGATCCATAATTCCACAGTTGCAGCCATTGTAATTGTTCTCGGAATACTGTCCGATCAGAGCCAGATCCTGATTGGTCACATCAAAACCATACAGATCCTTTAACATATATCCGGTAACCACTTCTAAGGATGCGGAAGAAGAAAGTCCGGAACCGTTTGGAATATTTCCAAATAACGCAATATCCAGACCGGTTTCTAACTTCATGCCACGTCCTTCAAACGCCCACATTACCCCCATCGGATAGTTGGTCCACAGTCCATCCGGGTCCGGAGTAAATGCATCCAGCGAACTTTCGATTACTCCCAGTTCATCGAAGTTCATGGAATAAAAACGCAGTTTCCGATCAGTTCTCTTTCTCGCTGCCATGTAGGTTCCAATGGTAAGTGCACATGGAAATACATGTCCGCCGTTGTAATCGGTATGCTCACCGATCAGATTTACACGTCCCGGTGCAAAATATACTCTGATGTCCCCCTCATCGCCAAAGATTTCTTTAAACTTTGCTAATACATCATTCTGAATCATTGTTCTCTCCCTTTCTACATGTTTATCCGCTGCTTGGTGCAACGGTTCGTTTTCTTGATAATTCCATTATACATGAAGGGGAATTCTTTGCAATATGCTTTGCGCAACTTGCAACATTCCCATTCCTTCATGCAACAATTTTACATATCTTATTTTCTAAAATCACGAATCACTTCCAGTGCCGGAAGGACATTTCCATCGTAGTCAAACAATGCCTGATTTGCCCACTCATTGCCACATGGTCCCGGATCATTCATATACTTTAAGGATGCCGGCGTTGCCCAGCCGCTTCCGTGTACCGGAATCCATGCAGGCTCCCACCAAAAAAATCCCAGACCTTTGTTGTCACGCACATGTGCCACGCGGTTTAAGAAGTCCTTCGTAAAATCTACCTGTCCCTGTACCGTCATCGGATACTCGATCTTTGCCACAAGTTCCGGCTTTGTCGCATATCCCTTTCGCTCACTGTCCTTTAGTTTCTCATACTGCTTGTAATCTTCCATGGTATATCCCATAGAAACCTCTGCCACGATCAGTTCCTTCCCGTAACGGGCTGCCATATCGTTCATGTTGTCTTCAAGCATCTGCAGGGTGCCATGCCAGAACGGGTAATAGGAAAGTCCGATATAATCAAAATCTTCCCCACGCTCCATATAATGATCGAACCAGTCGCGGTACATCTCATTGTTTCCACCATTGTCGAGATGAATCATCAGCGGGATCTCCGGCTTAACGGCACGGCATGCCCGGATACCGGAACCGATAAATCTTGCAATATTGTCATAATTCGGCTTTAATCCCTCCGGCCAGAGCAGTCCGTTGGTCACTTCGTTGCCCACCTGGATCATTGTCACATTGACACCGGCTTCCAGTACTTTGCGCAGAGAATCCTCGGTAAACTCATAAACTGCCTGTTCCAGCTGGTCCGCGTCAAAATCTTTCCATGCCTTTGGCTTAATCTGTTTTCCCGGATCTGCCCAGAAATCACTGTAATGAAAATTTAATAATACGCCGAATCCCGCATCGGATACTTTCTTTCCGATGGCAATTGTCTCTGCCAGATCATTGCATCCGGCACCGTACGGTTCACCGGTTTCGGAATACGGGTCATTCCACAGACGCAGACGGATTGTGTCCACATCATAATCTCTCATGATGTCTAAAATATCCCGCTCTTTTCCATGGTCATAATATTTTGCCCCACAGCGCTCTAACTCAAGCAATGTGGAAAGGTCCATTCCTTTAATAAATCTGCTCATCTTTTCTCCTTTTCTTCGAAAACGTTTACCATCCCTTTAATGCGTTAATATGAAAGTTCTGTAATTTCCGCTCATACCGCTGTGGATTGATCTTCCACTGGTATGGCGACGTATTAAAAAATTTTTTAAAATTCCGGTTAAAGGTAGAAGTTGTGGAAAATCCTGCCTTTCTGGCAACCTCATCCATCGAATCATTGCCATGCTTCATCTGTTCACACGCGTATTGTACACGCACCAGATTCACATAATCCATCGGCAGCATATGCACATATTCTTCAAACACTTTCCGGAAAGATGTCTCACTCATCCCACAGACCTGCGCAAGGGTGCACACTTTTACCTCTTCCTGATAATGGTCATTGACAAACGTGAGTGCATCTGCGATCTGCCGCATTGTTCCGCTTCCTGCCGCCTCAAGTCTCGTCTGTGTCTGTACTTCATTCAGACGAAACATCTCATACACCAGCGCATGCAGATAACTTGTGATCACCTGACGATAATACGGACTCTGCTTTTTTTCTTCCCGGATGATGGCATTGACGATCTCTGCAATCTCCGGACACTCGCTCCCATGCAGCAAATGTGCCGATCTGCGTACCAGTTCAATAGCCTCATTTTTTTGTGCAATCCGGTCACCATACAGTTCCTCTATGACATGATTGACATCCACATATAAAAATTCCCAGGAATTTCTGGTCATTCCATTACTGATCGTTGTATGCGGAATATTCGGTGGAATCAGGGTAACAGAATTCGTCCGGTAGGTATACGTGTGTTCATTTATAATAAGCTCCCCTTCCCCTTTTCTGCAAATTCCAATCTCCATAAGGTTATGGAAATGCAGATAAAAATTGTCATGTCCGTATACCCGGTTCCACTCCTCTCCCAACAAAGCAAGTACCGGTTCTCCCTGTGGAATTTCATAAAAACGCAGTTCCACGGTTTCTTTTTGTTTTCGTCCCATAGGCATATTATACTCCCTGAAAGTTATACCCTGATATTAAAAACGTGCGGCAGCTGCCGCACGTTCTTTTTAGTCGAAATCAAACTTGTCGAATCTCTTATGCATTGCCCCATAACGGAATCGAACCATCTCATTTTTCGCTAAAACGTCTTCCTCCGTACCTCTGTACTGGCAGCGGATACAACTGTAAATCTTTGTATCTTTATTGTAAAACATATCGATGTCGAGGTCTCTCATAAAGCAGGACGGACATCTGTAATTTAATTTGCCTTTTCCAAGTTGAGCCATGTTGCAAATACCTCCTTGTCTGTAATAGTCTTCTTATATCCAAGTTTAAACATTGGTGAGAATGCATATCCTTCCTCAATGTATCCTTCTGCGTCTGTAGAAGAAGCAGTCAGGGAAACTTTGGTGTCGATTGGAGGCACTACAGCGCTGACTGCGGTTGCTCCTGCTAGGACTTCACTGCGGCACTTGTATGCATAGTGAATGGTCTTTTCATCTGCACCTTCGCATTTTAATACGACAGATGTCATATCTTCCGGATACTCTGTGGTTCCGTAGCATGCTACCATGTACTCATCAATGGTAACCTCTGCATCAGGATCACTCATCTCGAGAATATTTCTTTCGATCTTGATCTTAGAAGAACCTTCCTCAAAATATTCCTTTGTCTGTAATTTTACTGTCAGTCCATTAAACTCGATGGTTACCGGATCCAGTGTCAGGATTCTGGTATTGCCTTCCTGTGAGAAATGTGCATGTGTCGGGCAGAGGCACAGATCTACTTCCTCACCCTTGTAGCAGAGCTTTGCACTTCTGACTGTTCCTTCTCCTGCGTAATGTGTAAAGTATCCGGCACGGTACTTCTCCTGAATCAGGAATGGATAAGAAGCATCCTGTACATGAGGTGTTCCGATACCAACCGGCCAGTTTAATTTTGCAACATATGGACGAAGGTCAACAATCGCACCACCCTGATCCATATTAACACAGGCTCTCATAAACGGATCGCAGTACCAGAACAGCTGCTTGTCAGATCCGTATAAAATATCTCTCCAAAGGGCACATTCCGGCTCTGTATAACGTTTCTCGTCGGTAATGCCTTTCTTCTTTCTGTAGTGATCTGCGAACTCGGACATGGTCATATCTACCAGCTTGCCCTCTTTCTTCAAATCTCCGTAATACTTACATCCGTCACTGTATGACTTTAACAGCAGATCATATGGAGCCTCCCAGCGGCCCATCTTGTTCATCCAGCCTGGTCCGACGAACATCATGTTGTAAGCATATCCATTGTTGTATTTTTCCAGATCACGATACTGATCGATCAGGTTATACAGATACGGATACTCCCAGGTCTTTGTATCATAAATCATACCGCGAAGCACGTTCTGTGGATGTGTACCGAAGTTTGATCCGTTTCCGTCATAACATGCAATCAGGTCACGGGAAAGGTGTGGGATAGCTACGATTCCACTGTCCTCTGCCTGATTTGCTGCCGGCGCATGTGTATTCTGCTTGGATGGAATCCATGGTGCCCATGGGCCGCCATCGAAAAGTGTATACCAGGAGTTGTTACAGGTATGATATGCTTTCGGGCCTTCCTCCCAGCAGGTAGCTACCGCACACTTCACAGACGGGTAAGCTTCCTTCACATAATTGATCAGCTCTGCGTCCATATAGTAGGAACCGGTTGACTCCGGGTAAAAGCCGAAACGATCATGGAATTTCTCGAACACATCATTAACGATTGCCTTCTTGTCTTCCATGGAAAACATCCAGATACAGAAATCTTTTGTCTTATATTTCTCACGGAACTCTTCGCAAGGCAGTCCCAAAAGGGAAAGTGCGATTTCGTCTCCATAGACTTCATGATCATGTTTTGCGATCTCAACCGCTTCATCGTTAAACAAAGAAGCATATGTCATCTGAATGGTAACTTTCAGGCCATTCTCATGTGCCAGTCTCTGCTGTGTCTTGAAAATATCGAGAGACTCTGTAAGTAAAGCCTTATCTCCGATATCCTCTTCCTTTCCCTGTCCGGTCACGGTTGCAGAATACTCTGGAACCATCTCCGGGCGATGGATGATGTTTACAATAAATTTGTCCATCTCGTTCTCCCTCCGCTAGATGTATTTTATTTCTGGACTGCGCTTTTGCGCAATCGGTTGTTCTATGGTTCTAGTATAACAAGAGAGTCCCACAGTGTCAATGTATAATTTTGATATATTTCGCTTTCTTTTTTGCACACTTTTCACAATTCCAAGCATATTCTTTTTTATTTGCGCAATCGGTTGTTTTGTGTAATTTTTAATATTTTTCGTATTTTTTAGTATATTTTTCATGCATATAGAACCCACATTTTGCGCAAATTCATTTATTTTTCATCATCCAAACACAAAAACAGCCATTTGGATATTTCCAAATGGCTGTTTTTGTGTTTAGATTTTAGAGTTTATGATCCTACGAACAGATTCCGCATGTCCGTATCCTGTCCCTTTGAAATTAGTGATGGAATAAACGGATTCCAGTAAAGCTCATAACCATACCGTATTTATTACATGTCTCGATCACATTGTCATCACGTACCGATCCGCCCGGCTCTGCCACATACTTTACGCCGCTTTTGTGTGCGCGCTCAATATTGTCGCCAAATGGGAAGAATGCATCCGATCCCAATGCCACATCGGTATTTTTATCCAGCCATGCACGCTTCTCTTCTGCGGTAAATACCGCCGGTTTTACCTTAAAAATCTTCTCCCATGCACCATCTGCAAGAACATCCATATAATCCTCACCCATGTACAGATCAATGGCATTGTCACGGTCCGCACGCTTGATACCGTCAACAAACTGCAGTCCTAAAACCTGTGGAGACTGGCGCAGCCACCAGTTATCTGCCTTCGAACCAGCCAGACGGGTACAATGGATACGGGACTGCTGTCCTGCTCCGATACCGATTGCCTGTCCGCCCTTGACATAACATACAGAGTTAGACTGTGTATACTTTAAAGTGATCATGGAAATTGCCAGATCAATCTTTGCCTGCTCCGGCAGTTCTTTGTTTTCTGTCACGATGTTGTCAAAGAAATCATCTCCGATATGAAGTTCATTTCTTCCCTGCTCGAATGTGATACCAAATACATCCTTATGCTCGATCGGAGCCGGCTCGTATGCCGGATCAATCTCGATTACACAGTAATTGCCCTTCTTTTTCTGCTTTAAAATTTCCAAAGCTTCCTCCGTATATCCCGGAGCAATCACACCATCGGAAACCTCGCGCTTGATGACCTTTGCTGTTGCTGCATCACAGATGTCTGACAGGGAAATAAAATCTCCGAATGAAGACATACGGTCTGCACCTCTGGCACGGATATAAGCATTTGCAAGCGGTGTAAACTCAATATCCATATCATCGACCCAGTAAATTTTCTTTTCCACGTCAGACAGCGGAAGTCCTACCGCTGCACCAGCCGGGGAAACATGTTTGAAAGAAGTTGCTGCCGGAAGTCCGGTTGCCTTCTTTAATTCCTTTACCAGCTGCCATCCATTAAAAGCATCCAGAAAATTGATATATCCGGCTCTTCCGCAGAGCACCTTAATCGGCAGATCTTTGCCATCTGCCATATAGATTCTGGCCGGTTTCTGATTTGGGTTACATCCGTATTTTAATTCATATTCCTGCATGATTTTCTCCTTTTTCAACAATCCGCTCTTATTTATTTTTATTTATTCTTGTTTACAATTCTTGACTCATAGTTTCCGGTCTCAATGTCAATAAAACGTACAAACAGGGAAACTTTATTATCCTCATTTAAATTCTCCCATACCATTTTCGTAAACGTATCGATATCTCCATCAATATCAACCCAGGTTGGTTCACCCTCGAAACTTGGCAGTGGATTTCCGTCTCCCATATAAGTATGGATAAAATGTCCCTCTCCGGCAACCGGGTTGCTGTATGCAAACGTGTAACGGTTGCATGCATCCGGATTTCCGTTGTTGCTCTTTAAGATAGACATCGCATAATTGAACTCACCCTTATCAATGTGCATGATACCGGAAATACGTGGAGTATAATTTGGTGCGTCCGGCTCAAATTCTCTGGTGCGCAACGCCTGCTCAAATGTCTGCTGCTTATCCATCAGCTCATAAATCGTATCGGTCTGATCTCCGTTTGTCACAATCGTCTTGTTGCCAAGTACTCGAACCGGTGCGTAAATGATCAGGCTCGGATCTTCCAGCTTTGACGGATCAAATGCCTGTGTACGGATACCTTCGCCATCCTCTACAAATACACGATTACGGCTGTTTGCGCTTCTTCCCATAATAAAATAAGCAGTTACCGCCTTCTTTCCATCCTTAGAACGTCCGATCACAATACCACGTCCCGGATATGTTGTTGCGCCTAATTCTTTACTGAGTGCTACCTTCTGCATTTGTTTCTCCTTTCGCAAATACGCCTAAAATAAATAAAAACCGACACATCCGGGAACCCACATTTCAATCAAATACATATTTCATGTATTTCCCTGCAATGTGCGGTGCCCAGACGGTCGGCCCCTGCGGTGCTTCTCTGAAGCATCGCCTTATCTGCGGTACATCTGTGATGTATCGCCCTATCTGCGGTGCAATCTTTGGATCTGTCACCTTTATATCTCTTGTTATACTCCACGTGGTTCTTCCACTTATCCGTCAGTCATATAACTAAATTTATTTAAGCATGGAAAGTTCCTCTTGTCAAGGGATCTTCTGTTATTTCATCGTTACTATTCACTCACATGTTACTGTTCACAGGTTACCCTGCGAACAGTAACTTCGCATTCAGCTGCATGCCCGTGCATATTCCTGTAATTTTTCTTTTGCAGTCTGCGACAAATGTGTCGGAACCTCTATCTGCACCTGGGCATATTCATCTCCGTGAACTGCCGGATTATTCATGGCTGCTACGCCCTTTCCTTTCAATCGGATTTTTGCCCCAGACTGTGTACCGGGTTTAATCTTACAGACAACATCTCCATACAACGTATGGATCTTTATCTCTCCTCCGAGCACAGCTGTTGTATACGGAATTTTCACCGTCGTATAAACATCCTGGCCTTTTCGCTCGTAACCAGATTTTTCTCCGACTTTGACTTTGATCAGCAGATCTCCGTCCTTTCCATTGTACCCTTTCTGTCCTTTCCCTTTCAGACGCACAGACTGCCCGTTTGCAATGCCTGCCGGAATATGCACTTCAAAGTTCTGGCTCTTTCCGTCACTGGAAGAAAGCGTAAACCTTTTATCACAGCCAAATACCGCTTCTTCAAAGCTGATCGGTACTTCCGTCTCGATATTTTGCCCTCTTTTCTCATGTACTCCGCCAAAACCACTGCCAAATTCTCCGGTACTTCCAAATCCGCTTCTTGCGCCAAAACCTCCGGTTCCGTGGAATCCACCTTTTTTTCCAAACAATTTGTCAAGAATATCATCCATATCGGAAGAACCATCAAAATGGAACTCCTGATATCCGCTGCCCGGTTCTCCGGAAGAATACGACTGATAAAATCCTCCATTTCCAAATGGATTCCCGTACTGTGCCTGTTTCATCTTCTCCGGATCAAAACCTGCCTCCAGCGAAATCGGACCGTACTCATCATACAATTTCCGCTTCTTCGGATCTCCCAACACTTCGTAAGCTTCCGTTACTTCCTGAAAAATCTTTTCCGCATTTGGATTTCCTTTATTCATATCCGGATGATATTTTTTGGCAAGTTTTCGATATGCCTTTTTAATCGTTGCTTCGTCTGCATTTTTATCTATTCCCAAAACTTCGTAAAAATCTCTTTTTGCTGCCATAATTATCACCTCACCAATCACAAAAACAGGAACTGCTTTCTAAAATGCACTTCCTGTCATTCCATCTCAGTCAGAGCATTTTCCACTAAGACGTACTTATATCTTTGCTTCAGTTTTGTTATAGCATTGTTTTTAGCACTCGTCAAGCACGTCTGCTAACAATTTTCTTAATTTTTTCTAAATTGGTGATTCACGGCATGGTCTGAGGCTTTTGATTTTTGCAAGAGGAACGGAACACGCAGCAAAACAACGACTTATATACCATAGATTTTTAAATCAACACGTCCATCGACAACTGCAATTCCATCCGCCTGCAATAGCCTTGCCTGCGCACCTTCTCCACCAAACGCAAATTCTCCAGCTAATTCTCCCTTTGCGTTCACCACACGATAACAGGGAATCTTCTCCGGATCCGGATTTTTATGCAATGCATTTCCCACGGCGCGTGCCATCTTTTTATTTCCGGCCATCTCCGCAACCTGTCCATATGTTGCCACTTTTCCACGCGGAATCTTTTTAACCGCTTCATAAATCCGTCTGGTCGGACTGTCCGTAACCAGATCATAGCTTTCCGCAATCATACGCTGGATTTCCTGCTCCGGAACGGTACCATCCAGAATAATGGTATTCCAATGATCTTTATTCTGATGCCATCCCGGAATGACAGATGCATAGGTACTTCTCCAGAAATCACGCCACTGCGGATCCGCTTTCACATTTAAATTAATGTATCCTTCCCTCTCATAGGTCCATAAAAACGCCTTTTTGCTTCCTTCTACCCTCACAAGCTGCCAGTTATTATCATGAAACGGTGCCTCCTGATAGGTTTTCGGAAAAGACAATGCATATGCCAGCGCCTCTTCCCTTGTTTTCATACACTCCTCCTTACGGTTTTTCCGTCATATATCATATATTTTCTGTATATCTGCATGTCGGAAATCCCATACATCCCCAAAACTCTCCGAACCTTCCGTTCCTTTTTTTCAGTGGCTGCCCACACACCGGACAATTTTTTATTTCAATATTCCGCCCGGTAGTACCATCCAGCTCCTTTGCCAGCTTTTCAAAAACCTGCTGGTTCATGCGGCAATCGTTTAATGCACGGTGTGCCCCGGCTGTGGAAATCCCGTAATATTGTGCCAGATCCCCCAGACGATGATGCGAAAGTTCCGGCAGACAGAGCCGTGCCAGTTTCAGTGTGTCAATGTAATCGTTGGTTAGTGTCTGACCGAAATACCGTTCACAATCACGATACAAAAATTTCATATCAAAACGATTGATATTATGTCCTGCCAGCACATCATCTCCGATAAAAGCAAGAAATTGCTGCAATACGGAATCAAACATTGGTGCAAACGCCACCATATCATCCGTGATATGATTTACTGCACTTGCCGCGCTGGGAATCGGTCTGCCCGGATTCACAAGCTGACTGAACTCTTCTGTAACAACGCCGTTTTTTACTTTGACAGCCGAAATTTCAATAACCTCGTCATATTTACTCGAAGTACCGGTTGTCTCAAGATCATAGAGTACATAATCCGGCACATACTGATTAATCATTTTACCTTTTGTATTTCCTAACATCTTTTGTTCCTTTGCCTTTTTAGGATTGTTTCAGGAAAAAACGCAGACTTCCAATTCGAAGTACCGCTCCCTGGGAAGCCGCACTGTTTTCAAAGTTTCTTGCAATTGTTTCCTTTTCCACGCTTAATGTCTTTACAATGTAAAATTCCTTCTTTGCCGCCGTCGGTGCATTGTGCATAAATTGCATCACTTCCTGCAGGTTTCCAGATCCGGCATAATCCTCGCCGAGCACCGTATGGGCATCCTTTTCCTGAAACACATGCGGAATGACCGAATCAATCGCTTTATCGTAATCCGCATTTCCCACATCAATCCGGATGCGCGCCAGACAGCTTCCGTCCCCCGGCTGTTCCACCTGATAATCCAAAAGCTGCAACTGCCCCCACTTCTGATTCACTGCCTCCTGCCATTTTGGAAGGAACTGACCTTTCTGCGCATTCAAAACACTGACAATCATGGAAATTTTTTGTTTATTTGGAAGCTTCATAAGCATACCCAGTCCCGGAATCTTCGGAAGCTTTACCTGATCAATATTTAATTCTGTAATATCTGCTACCAGTCGAAACATTTCTTCTCCTTCATCTTTGGTTATTTTCTATGCTATCATGCTATCACTTTTTTCGTAATTTTTCCACTAAAATAACACTCACAATATTATGCTATAATTTCATTTGGCACCGCCAAACCGGATTCACCAGAAAAGTCAGATCAATACCGTTTTGATGATGATATACAAGTATGTATTTATGATAATCTTGTAATCAATATCACGGAATTATTAAAATAAAAAGGTGCTTATTTAAGCACCTTTTTAGTGGACTAGACGGGAGTCGAACCCGTGTCCAAAAACCAATTCCCTGTCCTTCTACGAGTGTAGTTTATTCTTTGACATTCCCTCCACCACACGAAAACAAACATCCTTGTGGTTTTAGTAGCTTCATGATACGCCCACAGGTGCAAAGCTTAGCCTGCGTCGTTTCTCACAGAGTCGAAGCCTGGATCCTAAAGTGTGAGTGCCCTAGGTCAGACTGCTGCCATTAGGCAGCGTATGCTAAATTATCTTCAGCGTTTAATTTTAATTGTGGAATTTAACGTATCCCGTACGACTCGCTTCTCCAGCTGCATGATCCCTGTCGAAACCATTACTAGCCCCTGTTATGTTTTTGCGGAGCAAAAATATAACTCTTGCCTCCCGCCTGTTTTTTGCGAAACACCTATCCAAGATTCCGCACTTTGAAATCCCGTTCGGCTTCCCGCCGCTGGTCTTTTTTGGCAATGTCCTGACGCTTATCGTAAAGCTTCTTTCCTTTTGCCAGAGCAACCTGCACTTTTACAAGACTTCCTTTGAAGTATACTTCCACTGGAACAATCGTGTATCCTTTCTGCGCGATCTTACCGACCATCTTCTGAATCTCTTTCTTGTGCATCAGAAGCTTGCGCGGCCGGAGCGGATCTTTGTTGAAAATATTTCCCTTCTCATATGGGCTGATATGCATACCATAGAGGATCACCTCCCCATTTTCAATATGGATAAAGGATTCCTTGATGCTGCACTTGCCCATGCGCATGGACTTTACTTCGGTTCCAGCAAGAGCGATACCGGCTTCAAAAGTCTCTTCAAGAAAATAATCGTGATAGACTTTTTTATTGTTGGCTATTAACTTCTTCGGTTGTTTCGCCATCCCGGCTCCCTCCTTTTTGTTCTGTAAACTCAGTGTATATGATTTTCCTGCAAAATGCAATAAACTGCTGCTTTTATTTTGAAAATTTTAAGAATTCCATCAATTTTCGTCAGAATCTGCAAGTGTAAAATCAATCGTCCGCATGATCCGGTCACAGTTATCCACCGTCACACGCACCTGCTGCCCCAGTTTAAACCTACGGTTCGTTGCTTCTCCCACCAGTTCATAAGTTTCTTCATAATACTGATAAAAATCATCGGTGAGGGAAGTCACACGTACCAGACCCTCCACAGTATTTTCCAGCTCCACGAAAAATCCGTACTCTGCGACTCCGGAAATAACACCGGCAAAGGTTTCTCCGATATGGTTTTCCATATACTGCACTTTTTTCAGCTTAATTGTCTCCCGCTCGGCCTCATCTGCACGCCGTTCCATCTCACTGGCATGCTTTGCAACCTCCGGCAGTATCTGCGTATAGTGGCCAATGCGCTTTTCGCCCAGACGCCCCCGCAGACTGTCCTTGATAATCCGGTGGATCTGCAGATCCGGATACCGGCGGATCGGTGAAGTAAAATGGCAGTAACAATCCGCTGCCAGACCAAAATGCCCGGTATTTTCCACCGTATAGCGTGCCTGCTTCATCGAGCGAAGGGTCAGACGGCTGATCAGCGGTTCCTCCGAAGTTCCGTCGATTTTTTCCAGCAGCTTCTGCAGTTCTTTCGGATGCACCTCATCACTTCCTATGTGGAGAGAGTACCCGAAATTATTAATAAACGTGGATAGTTTCTGTATTTTTTCCGAATCTGGCTGCTCATGCGTACGATAGACAAACGGAAGTTCTCTCCAGTAATATTCGGCTGCCACCGTCTCGTTTGCAGCAAGCATAAAATCCTCGATCAGTTTCGTTGCCACATTGCGGTCATACGGACGGATATCTACCGGATTTCCATTCTTATCCAGTATTACCTTTGTTTCCGGAAAATCAAAGTCGATGGAACCACGCTTCATACGCTTTTTGCGAAGAATTGCTGCCAGTTCTGCCATCTTTTCAAACATCGGAACCAGTGGCTCATATTCCGCCATCACCTCCGGATCATGGTCTGCCAGAATTTTTTTCACATTGGTATACGTCATACGCCGGTCCACGCAGATAACGGACTCTGTGATTGTGTGATCGATAATTTCGCCCTTAGGATTGACCGTCATGATGCAGCTGAGTGCCAGCCTCTCTTCCCCCTGGTTGAGGGAACAGATTCCGTTTGACAGGGCATGCGGCAGCATCGGAATCACCCGGTCCACCAGATATACAGAAGTTCCTCTCTTCAACGCTTCCGTGTCAAGAGCACTGTGCTCCTGCACATAATTGGACACATCCGCAATATGCACACCCAGAATATAATTTTCATGATCCATGGTAAGTGACACCGCATCATCCAGATCCTTGGCATCTTCGCCATCGATGGTCACCATCTGCCAGTCGCGCAGATCCATGCGTCCTGCCATATCCGCTTCCGATACCGGCTTTGCCACATGCTCTACCTGCGTCATGACCTTCGGATCAAATTCCACCGGAAGCCCGTAAGCGCGCACAATAGAAAGGATATCCACCCCCGGATCATTGATATGCCCGAGAATCTCCACCACTTTTCCTTCCGGATTCTTTCCCTTTTTCCCGTACTGTGTGATTTCAACAACGACTTTATGACCGTTTACAGCTCCTTTCGAACGCTCCAGCGGAATAAAAATATCCGAACCAAACTTTGGATTATCCGGCACTGCAAAGCCAAAATTTTTATTCAGCTGATACGTGCACACCACCTGCTTCATGCCCCTCTCAAGCACATGCAGCACCTTTCCCTCCCTGCGGCGTCCGGTCACTGCCGGTGATACGGAGATCTCTACCGTATCCATATGCATTGCACCGTTAGTTTCGGATTCCGGAATAAAGATATCTTCCTTTTCCCCCTCCACACTGACAAATCCAAATCCTTTCGGATGTGCCTGAAACGTGCCTGTGATCTTTTTCTCTTCCGATTTGCTGAACTTTCCTCTCTTGGAGCAGACGATGCGCCCCTCCATCATCAAATCATTCAGAATCTGTTCCAACTGTGGGCGCTGATCTTTTTTCACACCGAGGACGATCGCCAGTTCCTTGATTTTCATCGGAACATACATATCATCGCACATAAAGTCATATATCATTTTTTTCCGCTGTTCATACTTTGCGTCCATACCCAGATCTTCTCCTTATATAATGAAAAAAGCTGCCGATGTAATCGACAGCTTCCGGTTTCTACCAGATTCCCAAATTCAGAACCATTGCAATGACAAGGAACAGAATCACAAAAATTCTTGTAAGCTTTACAAGCATTCCTTCCATGGAACGTCCCTTATTTTTGCCCCAGTAAGTATCTGCTGCTCCGGCGATCGCGCCAAGACCTGCAGATTTACCCTCCTGCATTAAGATAATCACTGTAATTACAATACTCAGTATAATAAATACAATAGTTAAAATCGTATTTAAAACGGTCACGATTTCCACCTCCTAATTCTAAACTCACGACTAACTAATTATATCATAAAAGAAAAGTCTTTTCAACATTTTTTTATATTTCACAATTTTCCTTTTCATTTCCACTTTATAATATAACACAGATAATATAGAACTTACTGTATCATTAGGAGTATACCATGAAATCCTGTCAAATGTACAGATTTATTCCGATTATATTACTGTGTGTCTGTCTGTTCACTGGTGGATGTTCCCAAAGTACGTGAACTTCACCGCCGATTCCCTCCCTGTGGCCAAGGCCGAAGAACTTGCAGACGGTGCTTCCAGCGATCTGGACATCATCAGCAGTGTATATAATTATATCATTACACATACCACACGGACGCTTCTGCACATCAGTACCATTCTCAATCATTATATGCTTGGATTTATCATTGCCTTTCTGGTATTGCTTATCATCTGTATGATTTTATATCACACCGATCTCGGGCGCGTATTGTTCCTCGGACAGAAACTTGCCATGACGGTTGCCTCCGGACGCGTTCCAAACTGCCTGTATCTGGTTCTCTCCAGCGGACTCGACAGTAATATCGGTCTTACCCCGGCACGCGAACTTGTCAATAATCCGCATATGCAGGCACTTATCGACAAATGTCACGAGAATATCCGCCACGGGGAATCATTCGACAAAGCACTGCTGCTGTCCGGCATCTTTTCCCAGATGTACGCCAGCTGGATTGTAATCGGTTCCCGGACCGGCGAAATGGAAAGCATTGTTTCCCAGCGGGAGATCAATACCGATACCGCAAGCTATCTGACGGCACTTCGTGCTGCATTGCGCCAGATCAACGGTATTATCTACACTTCTGCCGCAGAAAATATGATCGCCATGGACAGCAGCATCTTACAGCTTTATAAAGACGGACGGATCGACAAACACACCGCCATCTCGGAAGCGGTCAATCCGGAGATCATGTCCAAACGTCTGAATCTCTTATAATGTTTCACTGATCCGCAGAAGCTGGTTATACTTGGCAGTGCGCTCTCCTCTGCACGGAGCGCCTGTCTTGATCCAGCCGGCATTTACCGCCACCGCGAGATCTGCAATAAAAGAATCTTCCGTTTCTCCGGAACGATGTGAAATAATTGCCTTATAGCCGTTCTTCTGTGCCAGTTCAATCGCATCCATGGCTTCCGTAAGCGTTCCGATCTGATTGACCTTAATCAGCACAGCATTTGCCACCTTAAGATCCATTCCGCACCGGATTCGTTTCACATTCGTGACAAACAGATCATCTCCCACCAGCATCACCTGTTCCTTCATGCGCTTTGTCAATTCCTGCCAGCCTTCCCAATCGTCTTCATCCAGACCGTCCTCAATAGAAATCAGCGGATATTCCGTGGTAAGTTCTTCATACAGCGAAATCATTTCCTGTGCACTGCGCAGGACTTCTTTTTTTTCGGTGGTTTCCTGCGTTTTCACATGTGCGTCAGATGTATAGGCACCGCCCTGCGTGTCCGGACGCCGCAGATTGACATCCACCTCTGCAGGTGTCTGCGCTTCTCCCGGAAAATGATACATTCCGTCTTCCTCACTGTACAGCTCGGATGCTGCCGCATCCATGGCAAATGCAACATCGCTGCCCACCTTATATCCGGCTTCCTCCACGGCACGCTGCAGACATGCAAACACTTCTCCCGCACTGGAAAAATCCGGTGCAAATCCGCCTTCATCCCCCACTGCCGTCAGTTTGCCTTCTTTCTGCAAAATTTTTTTCAGAAAATGATAAATTTCCGCACCCATCCGGAGTGCATCCGGAAACGACTCGGCTCCGACCGGTACAATCATAAATTCCTGAAAATCCAGGTAATTCTTTGCGTGAGCTCCGCCATTTATGACATTCATCATCGGCATCGGCCATTTTTTTGCATTCGGTCCTCCCAGATAACGGTACAACGGCATATCCAGTGCTGCCGCTGCGCAGCGCGCACAGGCTAAAGAAACACCAAGTAAAGCATTGGCCCCCAGATTTCCTTTGTTGTCTGTCCCATCCAGTTCCACAAGTTTACGGTCAATCTGTACCTGTTCCAGCACATTCATTCCCAACAGCTCCCTGCGGATCTTTGTGTTGATGTGATCCACAACGCGCTGTACTCCAAGCCCAAAATAACGTTCCTGTCCATCCCGCAGCTCAATCGCCTCAAATCTTCCGGTACTGGCTCCGGATGGCACAGATTCCCTGCCCATAGTCTTCTTTCCCGTTGTCTCTGTCTGCGCGGTCACTTCCACCTCAACCGTAGGATTTCCTCTTGAATCCAGAATTTCCCTTCCATGAATTTCAATAATTTTGATCATCAGACCCATTCCTGTTGTCCTCCTTTTTTCATTATTGTGTGAAAAAGAAAGAAATTTATTCAAATCCAAAGAAAAAGAAAGACCTCCCATGTTATAGGAGGTCTTTCTTAGCATAACCGACCGGTCTGTTTATAGGTTCATTTATACGTTAATTTCTGCAGTAACGCCGAGTTCCTCTTTGTGTGCATCCAGCACTGGACGAACCACATCACGCAGGAATACTTCCACCTGACGCGGTGCACGACCCACATACAGCTCCGGTTTTAAGTTTGCCTCGATCTGTTCTTTTGTCAGACCAAAAGCCGGATCTGCTGCAATCAGATCTACCAGATTGTTATCCTTACCCTCTTCCTTGACGGTCTTTCCTGCCTGCATGGACAGCTGACGGATTTTCTCGTGCAGTTCCTGACGGTTTCCACCCTCTTTTACGGCATCCATCATAATATTTTCGGTTGCCATGAATGGAATCTCTGCCATAAAGTGCTTGTAAATTACCTTCGGATATACCACCAGGCCATCTACAACATTTAAGCACAGATCCAGGATACCATCGATTGCAAGGAATCCTTCCGGAACCGACAGACGCTTGTTGGCAGAATCATCAAGTGTACGTTCAAACCACTGTGTTGCAGAAGTAATGGCCGGATTTAATGCATCTACCATCACATAGCGGGAAAGAGATGCAATACGCTCACTCCGCATCGGATTACGCTTGTATGCCATCGCAGAAGATCCGATCTGGTTCTTTTCAAATGGCTCCTCTACTTCTTTTAAATGCTGCAGAAGACGGATATCGTTAGACATCTTATGCGCACTGGCAGCAATCCCTGCTAAAACATTTAAAACACGGGTATCCACTTTACGGGAATAGGTCTGTCCAGAAACCGGATAGCAGGACTTAAATCCCATTTTCTCTGCGATCATCGGATCAATCTTATCGATCGTCTCCTGATCCCCGTCAAAAAGCTCTAAGAAACTTGCCTGTGTACCGGTCGTTCCTTTCGATCCGAGCAGTTTTAACGTACTCTGTACATACTCCAGATCCTCCAGATCCATCAGAAACTCCTGTGTCCAGAGTGTTGCACGCTTTCCGACTGTTGTCGGCTGTGCCGGCTGAAAATGCGTAAATGCAAGGGTCGGCTGATCCTTATATTTTTCTGCAAAATTGGACAGCTCCGCAATCACGCTGACCAGTTTTTTATGTACGAGCTTTAATGCCTCATTCATAATGATGATGTCTGTATTATCTCCGACATAGCAGGAAGTAGCCCCCAGATGAATGATACCGGCTGCCTTCGGGCACTGCTGTCCATAAGCATACACATGACTCATGACATCATGACGCACCAGTTTTTCACGTGCGACTGCTACATCATAATTAATATCATTGACATGTTCTTTCATCTCATCAATCATATCCTGTGTGATGACCGGCTTTCCATTCTCGGAAAGTCCGAGTTCCATCTCTGTCTCAGCCAGTGCGATCCAGAGTTTTCTCCATGTGGAAAACTTCATATCCTGGGAAAAAATGTACTGCATTTCCTTGCTGGCATAACGCTCGGAAAGAGGGCTTGTATATCTGTCTGTGCTCATGTTCTTCTCCTTTTATTTGATTACATTGGTAACAACTTATCGGCTCATCTTGCGCTCAAGATCAATCTCTTTGTCATAATACTCTCCGCGAATGTCCTGTTTCGGCGGTTCCATCGGGTATTTGCCCGTAAAACAGCCGGTACAGATCGGAAGTCCTTCCGCCATTTCTTTCAGACGGTCGATTCCGAGATAACCAAGGGAATCTGCTCCGATAATCTGGCGGATCTCTTCAATCGTACGGTTGTAGGCAATCAACTGCTCACGCGCCGGAATATCGGTTCCGAAATAACAAGGCCATAAAAATGGTGGAGAACTGATGCGTACATGCACCTCGGTTGCTCCTGCATCCCTTAACATGCGCACAATACGATCCGATGTCGTACCTCTTACAATCGAATCATCGATCATAATGACACGTTTCCCTGCCACTGCCTCACGCAGCACATTCAGCTTCACCTGTACGCTGGATTCCCTGCTGCTCTGCTTTGGCTTGATAAACGTACGTCCCACATAGCCGTTCTTGACAAAGGCTGTACCATACGGAATCCCGGATGCCAGAGAATAGCCAAGTGCTGCAGCATTTCCGGACTCCGGCACACCTGTCACCAGATCTGCCTCTACCGGCGAATCCTGTGCCAGAAACTTTCCGGCCTTGATCCGGCTTGCATATACACTCACCCCGTCAATATGACTGTCCGGTCTTGCAAAATAGATGTACTCAAAAATACAGCGTGCTTCCTTTTCTTTCGGAAGTGCCATGGTCATATCGGACTCAATACCTTTTTCCGGAGAAATGGTCACAACTTCTCCCGGCAGCACATCACGCACAAATGTTGCACCAATGGTGTCAAGTGCACAGGTTTCCGATGTGATAATATAAGAATTGTCACGCTTTCCGATACAAAGCGGCTTAAAGCCGTATGGGTCACGTGCCCCGATCAATTTACGCGGACTTGCCACAACCAGTGCGTAAGCTCCCTTAAGACGCTGGCACGCACGGCGCACAGCTTCTTCTGCTGACTGGGAATTCAACCGCTCCCTTGCGATATAGTAGGCAATCACCTCAGAATCAATGGTGGTCTGGAAAATTGCTCCCGTATATTCCAGCTCCTTGCGAAGCTGTGGTGCATTGATCAGATTGCCGTTGTGGGCAAGTGCCAATGTACCTTTGACATAATTTAACACGAGTGGCTGGGCATTTTCGCGGGTAGAAGAACCGGCCGTTGAGTAACGTACATGTCCGACTCCGATGTCCCCCTTCATCTGCTCAAGATTTTCCGGTGCGAACACTTCATTTACAAGTCCCATTCCCTTGTAGGAAAGAACCTTGCCCTTAGGACCGCTGGTATCGCTGACTGCAATACCGCAGCTCTCCTGGCCACGGTGCTGCAGGGCAAACAGTCCATAATATATTGTCGATGCTACATCTGCACCGTCAAAATCATACATTCCGAAGACGCCACACTCCTCATGAAGTGTATCCGCATCATAACTGTTATTCTGAATCATTGTGATCTCCTATATCTATCTTGTAAAAGGCTTACCAGTCAGAAGCTCATATGCTTCTTTGTACTTATCAACGGTCTTTGTAACAACTTCTTCCGGAAGAAGGAAATCATTGTCCGGATTTGCCTTGAGCCAGTCTCTGACATACTGCTTGTCGAAAGAAGGCTGTCCCTGTCCCGGCTTGTACCCTTCCAGTGGCCAGAATCTGGAGCTGTCCGGTGTAAGCATCTCATCACCGAGAACGACTTTACCGTTCTCGTCCAGACCGAACTCAAATTTGGTATCTGCAATGATAATTCCTTTGGAAAGTGCATACTCTGCACATTTCTTGTAGAGAGCGATGGTGCAATCCTTGATCTGTGTTGCGTAATCAAGTCCTTTTCCAGGATAAATTTTCTCCAACACATCTACAGACTGCTCGAAGGAAATATTCTCATCATGATCGCCCAGATCTGCCTTGGTACTCGGTGTATAAATCGGCTCCGGAAGCTTATCAGACTCTACCAGTCCTTCTGGAAGCTTAATGCCGCACACCGTGCCGTTTTCTTTGTAGCTTGCCCAGCCGCTTCCTGTGATATAGCCACGAACGATACACTCGATTGGAAGCATCTCAAGCTTCTTGCACATCATGCTGTTTCCGTCAAAACGCTCCTGTTGGAAAAATTCCGGCATATCCCTGACATCAACAGAAATCATATGATTCGGAACAACATCCTTTGTAAAATCAAACCAGAACTTTGACATCTGGGTCAGAATTGCGCCCTTGTCCGTAATCCTGTTCTTTAAAATGTTGTCAAATGCGGAAATACGGTCAGTAGCTACAATGATCAGGCTGTCTCCGTTATCATAGACTTCTCTTACTTTTCCTTCTTTGAATGGTTTAAATTCCTTCATTTTCGCTCTCCTTATTCTTTTATTTTTCGATTAACAAACTCTTTCCGGTCATCTCTTTCGGCTGCTCTAATCCCATAATCTGAAGCAGGGTCGGGGCAATATCTGCCAGGCATCCGCCCTCACGCAGTGTATACTTCGGATCCGCATTTACGAGAATAAACGGTACCGGATTGGTTGTATGGGCAGTATGTGGCTCACCTGTTTCGTAGTCAATCATTTTCTCTGCATTTCCATGATCTGCACAGATAAACAGAACACCATCCATATCCTTCACCGCCTGGACTGCATCTCCTACCAGTCCGTCCACACGCTCGACTGCCTTGATGGCTGCCGGAATCACACCGGTGTGTCCGACCATATCCGGGTTCGCAAAGTTGATAACGATCACATCATACTTGTCTGACTTAATAGCCTCAACAAGATCCATACCAACCTCCGGAGCACTCATTTCCGGCTTCAGATCATATGTTGCAACATCCTTCGGGGAATTTACCAGCAGACGTGCCTCATCAACGTTTGGCTCTTCCACGCCGCCATTAAAGAAGAATGTAACATGTGCATACTTCTCTGTCTCGGCCAGACGAAGCTGTGTCTTTCCGCACTTTGCCAGGTACTCACCGAATGTATTTACAATATGCTCTTTTTCAAATGCGATCAGCTTGTTCGGGATCGTCTCATCATAGTCCTTAAAGCAGACAAATGTTGTCTTAATGAACGGACGGTCAAATCCGGTAAACTTGTCATCACAGAATGCACGTGTCATTTCACGGGCACGGTCCGGACGGAAGTTAAAGAAGATCACGGAATCATTCTCTTTTACAACAGAGACCGGTTTTCCATTCTCTGTAATTACGGTAGGAAGTACGAACTCGTCTGTTACATCCTTTGCATAGGAATCTTCCATTGCCTTAACCGCATCTTCTGCCTGTACGCCCTCACCCTTTGTCAGGGAATCATAGGCTTTCTGTACACGATCCCAGTTATTATCACGATCCATTGCATAATAACGTCCGGATAAAGAAGCGATCTTTCCAACACCGATCTCTTTCATCTTCTTTTCCAGTTCTTCGATAAATTCTTTTCCGGATGCAGGAGGTGTATCACGTCCGTCTAAGAATGCATGAACATATACCTTGCTCAGTCCCTTCTTCTTTGCCATCTCAAGCAGTCCGTAAAGATGTGTAATATGACTGTGCACACCACCATCGGAAAGAAGTCCCCACAGATGCAGGTCCGAATCATTTTTCTTACAATTATCCATGGCTGCAAGCAGTGCCTTATTCTCGAAAAAGTCACCGTCTTCGATTGCCTTGGTAATTCTGGTCAGATCCTGGTAAATAATGCGGCCGGCACCGATATTCATATGTCCAACCTCAGAGTTACCCATCTGTCCGTCCGGAAGTCCTACTGCCAGACCGGAAGCCTGTCCTTTTACAAAAGGACATTCCTTCATTAATTTATCCATTACCGGGGTATTTGCCAGCGCAATGGCATTTCCCTCTGTACGGTCATTCAGACCATAACCGTCAAGAACCATTAAAACAACAGGTTTTTTGCTCATAATTCATCCTCTCTTTCCATTGTAACAATCCTATACTATTGTACTTCATTATTGTTACACAAACACTTATTATATTACATAATTTGAACGGGATTGCAAGTGTTCACTGCAAATTTCCCACGATATCTATCGATTTTAAATCCAGATCCACATCATCAAAATACTGTCCATAACGCCTTCCGGACGTATAGGCATAAGGAGAAACTCCCGGTTTTTCGACATTTTTATACGGATAAAAGAATCCGTCCTCATCAATTCCCACATGATTGGAGATATCTGCCAGATAATGATAAAATGCTTTGATCTGTTTTTTTTCTGTCAGAATCGAAGTCGTAAGCGAATCCTGTATGCACGGAATCATCCGCAATTTCAGACTGCCGGAATCATCAATCTGAATCTGTGCAATCGTTGTGTAAAGTTTTCCGGTAGAAAACCAGAAATTTCCCACGCTGTATGCCACCGGCACATTTTTTATAAACTCAACGCCCTGCAGACGGTGCGGATGTCCACCAATCACGGCGTCTGCACCAGCTTTTACACAAAGGTCTGCAATCTCTGTCTGATCCTGCCCATAATGGATCTTTCCTTCTGTTCCCCAGTGAACATACGCGATCACATAATCACTGTTCTTCTTCGCACGCTTCAGTTCTTTCTTCCATACCTCTTCCTGCTGGGTCTTTAATACTCCCGGTTTCTCCTTCTGGGCTTTCTGTGTAAAATGATAAAACCTTTCGATTTCCGTTGCAGATACAATCGCAATCTTTCGTCCACCTGTGACCACATAACGCACAGCGCTTGCCTCTGTCAGATTTCTGCCACCACCACTGTACGGAATTCCCGCAGCATGCAATGCATCCAGCGTATCTAAAAATCCCTGCTCACCATAATCAAACACATGATTATTTGCCACAGAGACCATATCTATTCCCAGTGTGCGCAGGAATCCGGCATCTTTGGGATCTGCCCGAAAACAGTATGCTTTGCCAACCTGCCGCTGTCCCCGTGTTGTATAAGCAAACTCATTGTTTGCCATCGTAAAATCTGCCGAAATCAGTTCCTTTTTTACTTCATCGGAAAAATAATCCGCCATGTGATTCTTTGCCGTCTTCCCCGTACACCAATTCTCATCCAGACAGATATCCCCGACAAAATCCAGACGGATGCATGCCGGATCGGATGCTTCTTTCCAGATCACATCCTCATACGAATACGACATATACTGTTGCTGCCTGCAATACATAAGCCACAGAACATGCATACTGTTTCCGGTAAACCGATACCACAGATCCGGGTCCTGATTTCCGTTTTCCAGCTGTGTATACAGACTCTGCAGCACACCGCTCCCATACTTCGTTTCAATCCATCCCATAAAGGCTTCATCCACCGGATATTTCTGAAAAAACTTTCCGGAGGCAGTCCTTAAAATCTGGTTTTCCAGATCCTGTACTTCCGGCTCGGTTTCCTGTGATTTCTCCGTGACCTGGGAGGTTTTTTCCTCATATTCAGTTTGTACTTCCTTAGTCTCTTTCAGCGGCTGTGTATTTTGGATGATGCCATGTGTCAAAGCAAAAATAAACAACAAGAGAACGACACATTCCAGACATTTTTTCTTCATGTGTAAAATTTCAAAGGCTATTCACCTGAAATTCAGATGAATAGCCCTATAACCATACAATATCAGATTCTAGTAGTTTACAATCTTACCGAAATCAGCTTTCAGGGATGCTCCGCCAACCAGACCACCATCGATGTCCGGCTTTGCGAACAGCTCTGCTGCATTTCCTGCATTTACAGATCCGCCGTACTGGATACGAACAGAATCAGCAGTAGCCTGATCATAGATTTCAGCTACACATGCACGGATTGCGCCACAGACTTCCTGTGCCTGATCGGATGTAGCAGTCTTGCCTGTTCCGATTGCCCAGATTGGCTCATAAGCGATTACCATGTTTGCAACGTCTGCTGCTGCAACGCCTGCAAGATCAGATTTGATCTGAAGTCTGATCCAATCAAGTGTTACACCCATCTCTCTCTGCTCTAAAGTCTCTCCACAGCAAAGGATTGGAGTAAGTCCTGCCTCGATTGCCTTCTTAACCTTCTTATTTAAGAGAACATCATCCTCTTTGAAGTAGTCACGTCTCTCGGAATGTCCGATTACCACGTACTTAACACCAGCGTCTACCAGCATCTCTGCGGAGATCTCACCTGTGTATGCACCCTTCTCTTCGAAGTACATGTTCTCGGCTCCAACCTGTACGTTGGTTCCTTTCACAGCCTCTACAACCGGTACGATATCGATTGCAGGTACACAGTAAACAACATCTACGCTGTCAGATACTACTAATGGCTTTAACTCTTCTACTAACTTTACAGCCTGGCTTGGAGTCATGTTCATTTTCCAGTTGCCGGCTACGATTTTCTTTCTTGCCATGATTTTTATTTCTCCTAATCTGTAAATAATTCAACTGTCTTTTATTTATCGTCTGCTGCTACTACGCCTGGCAGTTCCTTACCCTCTAAGAATTCAAGGGAAGCTCCACCACCGGTAGAAATATGGCTCATCTTATCAGCATAACCCATCTGGTTAACAGCTGCAGCGGAATCTCCACCACCGATGATTGTTGTTGCATCGGTCTCTGCAAGAGCCTTAGCTACTGCAAGTGTACCAGCTGCAAGTGTCGGGTTCTCGAATACCCCCATCGGTCCGTTCCATACAACAGTCTTAGCTGTCTTAACAGCATCTGCAAACATCTCTGCGGACTTAGGTCCGATATCGCATCCCTCACGGTCTGCCGGCATAGCTGTGATATCACATACTTCTGTCTCTACAGGTCCGTCGATTGGATCTGGGAAATCCTTGATGGTAACAGCATCTACAGGAAGAAGGATCTTCTTGCCCATCTTCTCAGCCTTAGCCATCATTTCCTTACAGTAATCAAGCTTCTCATCATCGCAGAGAGAAAGTCCGATCTCATATCCCTGAGCCTTGATGAATGTGTAAGCCATACCACCACCGATGATAAGGGTATCACACTTCTCAAGCAGGTTGTTGATAACGTTGAGTTTGTCTGCTACCTTAGCACCACCGAGGATTGCTACGAATGGACGTACCGGATTCTCAACAGCATTTCCTAAGAAGGCGATCTCCTTCTCCATCAGGTAACCAACAACATTCTGTCCACCCTTTGCAGTGATGAACTTTGTAACACCGGCTACAGAAGCGTGTGCTCTGTGGGAGGAACCGAATGCATCACATACATAGATGTCTGCAAGATCGGCAAGTTCCTTAGAGAACTGCTCACCGTTCTTTGTCTCCTCAGCGCCACGAAAACGGGTATTCTGAAGTAATACAACTTCTCCCTCTTTCATTTCCTCAACAGCCTTTGTAGCTGCCTCGCCTGTTACGTTGTAATCAGATACGAAGTTTACTTTCTGTCCGAGAAGCTCCTCAAGTCTCTTGGCAACCGGTGCAAGGGACTCTCCTTCGTTTGGTCCGTTCTTTACTTTTCCAAGATGGGAGCAAAGGATTACCTTTCCACCATCGTTTAATAACTTCTTAATTGTAGGAAGAGCAGCTTTGATACGGGTATCATCTGTGATCTCGCCAGCTTTCAGTGGTACATTGAAGTCACATCTTACAAGGACTCTCTTGCCCTTTGCGTTGATATCATCAACTGTTTTCTTATTTAATGCCATGTTTTTATTCTCCGTTCTGCCTTTTTGGCAATTTTAAACCCGAAGAAAAGGAAATGACTTTCCAGCCGGTTGTTTCATACTCCGCAGCTGCATAAAACAGCGGAACCCTTTCCTTTTCTTCTTATTTGTCATAATGAAAAAAGGTCCGGCCCTACAGGCCGGACCCTTTCACATAAACTAAGATAGATTATGCTAACTCAGAGAAGTACTTGATTGTACGAACCATCTGAGATGTGTAGCTGTTCTCGTTATCATACCAAGAAACAACCTGAACCTCATACAGATCATCACCGATTGGGTTAACCATTGTCTGAGTAGCATCGAATAAAGAACCGAATCTCATACCAACGATATCAGAAGATACGATCTCGTCCTCATTGTATCCGAAGGACTCATTAGCTGCTGCCTTCATAGCTGCGTTGATGTCTTCCTTAGTAACGCCAGCCTTCTTAACAACTGCTGTAAGAATTGTAGTAGATCCTGTAGGGGTTGGTACACGCTGTGCAGATCCGATTAACTTTCCGTTCAGCTCTGGGATTACAAGACCGATAGCCTTTGCAGCACCTGTGCTGTTTGGAACGATATTAACTGCAGCTGCACGGGATCTTCTTAAATCACCCTTACGCTGTGGTCCATCAAGAGTCATCTGATCACCAGTGTAAGCATGGATTGTTACCATGATACCAGACTGGATTGGAGCAAACTTGTTAAGAGCATCTGCCATTGGAGCTAAGCAGTTTGTTGTACAAGAAGCTGCAGAAATGATTGTGTCAGTTGCCTTTAATGTCTCGTGGTTTGTATTGTAAACGATTGTAGGAAGGTCGTTTCCTGCTGGTGCAGAGATAACTACCTTACGAGCTCCGGCATTGATATGAGCCTGAGCCTTCTCCTTGCTTGTATAGAATCCAGAGCACTCTAATACAACGTCAACCTTTAACTCACCCCATGGGCAATTGTTTGCATCTGGGAAAGCGTAGATCTTGATTTCCTTACCACATACTGTGATAGAATCATCGCTTGCAGAAACTTCATCTGCATGCTCGTACTTACCCTGTGAGCTATCATACTTTAATAAGTGTGCTAACATCTTTGGGCTTGTTAAGTCGTTGATTGCTACTACTTCGTATCCTTCTGCTCCGAACATCTGTCTGAAAGCAAGACGACCGATACGGCCGAATCCGTTGATTGCTACTCTTACTGCCATTCTTAATTCCTCCTAGAATTGTAAATAAATAGTCTCATGGGACTTGCGTCCCAAGCTTCCTTTATTTTACCCAATTATTTCCGAAAGTTCAAGTCTTTTCTCCGTCTTTGTTAATTTTTTCACTAAAGGTATCTATTTCCCCTGAAATATAGTATAATCTTACGAAAAGACTTTTTCCAAAATCAACCACACAGAAAAAAGGAGGCTCTTATGCTTTGGGATACACATATGCACACGCATCACAGCGGAGACAGTGACGCATTGATGCCTGACATGATCCAGGCCGCTGTACGGCAGAACCTGGATGGCATCTGTTTTACCGATCATTTTGATTATGATTACCCGGATGATCCCAATCTGTTTCTTCTGGATTTTGATTCCTATATAAAAGAAGTCCGCAGTTTTCAGGACACCTGCCGTGACCGTCTTTCCATTCGTCTTGGAATCGAAGTCGGTCTGCAGCCCCACATCACGAAAATCAACCGCAAAGCAGTGACCGGACATCCGTTTGATTTTGTCATCGGTTCCTCCCACGTTGTTCACGGAATCGATCCCTATTACCCGAAATACTATGAAGGACGCTCCGAAAAAACTGCTTACCGCGAGTACTTCGAATCCATTCTGGAAAACCTGAACACCTATTCCGACTTCGATGTATACGGTCATCTCGATTATGTTGTCCGCTACGGTCCGGACCGCAACCGTTTCTATACATATGAGGCCTATGCCGATATCATTGATGAGATTCTGCGTAAACTCATTTCCATGGGAAAAGGGATCGAAGTCAACACGGCAGGATTCAAATACGGGCTGGGACATCCAAACCCGACCGAAGCTGTTCTTTTACGCTATCACGAACTCGGGGGAGAGATTCTGACACTCGGAGCCGATGCCCATGCGCCGGAGCACGTTGCATATGCGTTTGACCGTCTTCCTCAGATTCTGCGGCATGCAGGCTTCCGGTACTTTACGGTCTTTACCGGCAGGAAGCCGGACTTCCTTCCGCTTCCGGAATAGCGAAAATAAAGGATTAATTCCAAAAATTTCAAAATAGGTATTGCAAAATCCGAATAACACGGTATAATGTAAGTATTGAATGGTGTTATTTAAATATAGCATGCACGTACGCAAATGAGTATGTAGTTCAATTTTATTAAACAATTATCTAATTAACTACTCAGTTACTCAATTTCCTTTAAGTAACTAAGAAGGAGCAGGTTTCCTCGCCTGCTCCTTTCTTTGTTTTTGGGCTTCTGTCCTAATTCTTATATACCTGCTGTCTTTTCGCGGTTGCTCCCCGACCTCTTTTTTATAAAGGTAAGAACAGCAAGCAGAAGCACAAGGCTGATGCCCAA
The DNA here is from genome assembly GCF_003462365.1 of Roseburia sp. TF10-5. NCBI lineage: Bacteria > Bacillati > Bacillota > Clostridia > Lachnospirales > Lachnospiraceae > Roseburia > Roseburia sp. TF10-5. Next base: position 75,549 of record NZ_QTYW01000007.1, read on the forward strand.
TGCTACCCACCAGATCTGTACCAGTCCTGCAATGATATAGCCAATGATACATACCACAGCAACAACCGCTGCATACTGCATCTGCGTTGTCACATGGTTGATATGGTTACTCTGCGCGCCGGCCGAAGACATAACCGTTGTATCCGAAATCGGTGAAATATGATCCCCGCAGACGGCACCTGCCAGCACTGCGGAAACCGCAATGATCATCATTTCCAGATGATCTGCCCCCGGAAACATGGCGATTGCAATCGGAACAAGAATCGCAAATGTTCCCCAGCTTGTTCCGGTAGAAAACGCAAGGAACACTGCAACAACAAACAAAACAGCCGGAAGGAACAGACTTGCAGAAGCACTCGTTCCAACGATGGATTCCACAAATGTACCAATCTGCAGAGCATCTCCCATTCCCTTTAAGGTCCAGGCAAATATCAGTATTCCGATCGCTGGGATCATCAGCTTAAAGCCTTCCACAAAACTCTCCATGAATCCTTTAAACGTAACCACCTTTCGCGGAAGATACAAAAACAGCATGACAAAGACCGTGACCATGGTTGCAAAAATCAGGCTGGTCTCCGCATCACATCCTGCAAATGCACTGACCACATCGGTCGCACCGCCCAGAAATCCGGTATAGATCATGGCACCAATTGCAGAACCAATCAGAACAATCACCGGAAGAAGCAGATCAATCACTTTTCCGTTGGAAGAAATATCTTCTTTCTTAACCTTTTCAAACTCTTCCCCGCCGCTGGTAAACAGATCTCCTTTTGCAGCATTCTCCTCATGTTTTTTCATGAGTCCGAAATCAAAACCTGCAATAATCACAAAAAATACCATGACAAGCGTCAGAATCGCATAGAGATTGTACGGAATTGTTCGCAGAAACAGCTGAAATCCCGTAATCCCGGCATCTTTCGGAACATACGAATTGACGGCTGCCGCCCAGCTGGAAATCGGCGCAATGATGCAGACCGGCGCAGCGGTCGCATCAATGATATATGCCAGTTTTGCGCGGGATACTTTGTAGCGGTCAGTTACCGGACGCATCACAGATCCGACGGTCAGGCAATTGAAATAATCATCCACAAAAATCAGTATTCCAAGTCCTGTGGTTGCCAGCATTGCGCTCTTCTTGGACTTGATCTTGCTGCCGGCCCATCTTCCATAAGCAGCTGAACCTCCTGATTTAGACATCAGTACAATAATCATTCCAAGCAGCACATCAAAAATCAGAATATTCAGATTCATGCTGTCTTTCATAATCGAAAACAGGGCATTGAATGCATTCCACGGATGAAATCCGGTATATAACAGTGCTCCGACCGCCACTCCGATAAACAGGGAACTGTATACTTCCTTGGTAACAAGTGCCAGTATGATTGCCAGAAGAGGCGGCACCAGTGACCACCATGTTCCGATAAAAATCGATGTATCCATTTTCCAGATTATTCCTCTCTTATGCCTTTATTTTATATAACTATTTTAACTTGAACTGCTGCACCAGATCATTCAGAGAATCAGACTCTGCAGAAAGCTCCTGACTGGTTGCGGAAGATTCCTCTGCGATTGCCGCGTTGCTCTGTACAACCTCGGAAATCTGGTTTACACCGGACTCTGCCTGCTTGATCTGCTCTGCCTGTGTCTCGGAAAGCTGTGCCAGTTCCTGGGATTTCTTTGCCACTTCATTGATTCCCTCTACAAGAGAAATAATCGTCTGGGAAGTCACATCAACTGCCTGATTGCCGTTTTCGATTTCCTGAATAGAGTTCATAATCAGCTCACGGGTATTGACTGCAGACTGTGCACTCTCATCCGCAAGTTTTCCGATCTGGGATGCAACTACGGCAAAGCCCTTGCCGGCTTCTCCTGCACGTGCAGCCTCAATGGATGCGTTCAGTGCAAGCAGGTTCGTCTGCTCCGCGATCTCCTCGATCTGTCCGATGATTGTCTCAATCTGCTTGGACATATCGCTGATTCTCTTCATTGCTTCGGTAACTGCATTCATTTCCTTCTGTGTCTTATCTGCTTCCTGTGCATATTTTACAGATAATTCGTAAGAAGCCTGTGCACTCTCATGTGTGTGCTCAACCCCTTCTGTGATATTGGCAAAGGATGCCAGAAGTTCTTCCACTGCACCTGCCTGATCTGTAGATCCCTCTGCCAGTGTCTGTGATCCCTCTGCCAGATTGGTAGAACCTGCAGATACCTGGGAAGCAGCCTCCTCAATCCGGTGCATCGTCTCATTCATATCGGTGTTCATGACATGGATTGCATCATTCATTGCCGCAAACTCACCCATATATTTCTCCGGGATTTTGGATACACCGGTATAATCGTTGTGAGCCATCAGATCCATACGGTGGTTGACATCCTGAATAACGGCGGCCAGATTCTTTGCCATCTCGCGCGCAACAATTACCATCTCAGAAATTTCATCCTCTGATGTCATCTCCGGGAATTCACTGGAGAGATCCCCCTTTGCAAATGTATCAAAACGAGCACCCAACTGATCCAAAGGATCAACAATATTCTGTGCAAGCACTCTGCCGATCCGGCGGGCTGCAAAAATTGCAAGTGCAATAACCGCAATAATTGCAATAAGTGTGATCAATTCTACCATTGTAAGAATTTTCTCTAACTTATCTCCATGCTCGGTATTTGCATCCATCAGCTTCACCATATTCTGATAAATCTCCTCATAGATCGGTGCCACCTGGTCATATGCCATCTGCTGAGCCTCATGACGCGCATCAATGTCCTGTGTGTTCTTTCCTTTTTCCAGTACTGCATCACAGGTGTCAAAATAATCGTTCAGTTTTTCTGTGATACTATTATAAATTTTCTCCTCATCCGCAGATGAAACCGTATTTTTTACCTCTTTGGTATACTGCTGACAGGATTCCTTCTTCTTCTCATAATTTTCTGCGCAGCTGTTCACAAGGTTTTCATCCTGATATCCGATCGTAGCACGCAGATAACTTCTCGTATCGGAAAACGTAATCATCATCTTGCCGATATCCCCCTGTGAAAAACCGTAATTTTTCAATGCATAATTATAGCGGTTGCTGACAATAATTCCGGAAACGGCTCCCACAACACCGGAAATGCTAACAATCAAGGCCACCATCACAATTGCAGAAGAAATTCGTTCTTTTAATCTCTTCTTATTTAACTTTTCAATCAACTTTTGTATCATATAAGTTTTCTCCTCAAACTGGTTCTCATTTGTTTAGATATTTTTTCAGAATTTCTTCCGTCATCTCAAACGGATAGTTCTTTAACTTGGCAGGATTCTGCAACAGTTTCTGCACATCCTCCTCCCACAGTTCCTCCGGGATCTGTGGTTTGCCCAGCAGCTTGTCCAGATAGGCGATAAATTCAGCCCGGTTCTCAAACCCAAGCAGCTCAAGCACCTCTGCCACCCGCTTCTGATTATTGTAAAAACGTAAAAATCCCGGCAGGAAAAATCCGACTGCCTTTCCATGCGGAATGCCAAGCTCATATGTGACCGGATAACTTAATCCGTGCGGAATACTGGTACCGGTATGTGCAATCGCCATACCTGCCACAACCGATGCATGCATGAATGTTTCGTATCCTTCATCCGGAATCTTAATCTCGGAAGAAAGCAGGTATTCCTTTGCACTGCCCCAGATCCGAAGACCTTCCGCTGAATATATCCGGTTATATGCATTTGCATTTGTATTCAGATATGACTCAATCAGATGTGCCAGCGCATCCACACAGGTGCTGACCATATTCTCATAAGAAGAAGTCTTTAAATATCCGGCATCCACAAATGCCAGATCTGCAAACCATTTGTGTGCGATTGACTGCTTGGTATGTAAGTCGTGCCGTGTCAGAATCGCATAAGGCGTCACTTCCGATCCCGTACCGGATGTGGTCGGGACTGCTGCAACCGGATAGCCCTGCATCGGCTCCGGATGATAAAGACGTTCCTCTGCATGATCGATTGCCGATGGATTCGCTGCCAGAAGCGAAATCGCCTTGGACGCATCCATCGGAGAACCGCCTCCCACAGCCACAAAGAAATCCACCTGTTCTTTTACTGCAATGCCCGCTGCCACAGCCACGGTCTCCACAGAAGGATTCTCTTCGATCTCATCAAAAATCACATAGGTCTGCCCGTTTGCCTGCAATGCCTGTTCAACTGCTGCAAGCGAACCATTGATGCGGCTGGAATGTTTTCCCGTCACAATCATGGCTCTGCTTCCTAATGCTTTTAACTCTGCACCGTTTTCCGAAACACAACCGCTGCCAAAAAATACCTTCGTTGGCATATACAATCTCATGTTTCTTCTCCTTTATGCATTGCACATCTCTGTAACAACTTCATTGATCACCTTTCCGTCTGCCTTTCCTTTCAGCTCCGGCATAATCGTCTTCATGATCTGTCCCTTGTTCTTCGTTGCAATCACATCTGCAAACTTTTCCTTAACAATCGCAGTCACTTCCTCTTTCGAAAGCATCTTCGGTGCATATTCTTTCATAATGTCATAACGTTTTCTGTACTCCTCCAGCAAATCGGTACGGTCTGCCGGGCAGGAATCGATCTGTTCCTGAACGGTCTTTAATTCCTTCATGATTGTGGCATTGACCATATCCTCCGGAATGTCATCTCTGCATCCGGCATCAATGGCATTTTTCTTCACTGCCGAGACCAGAGACGAAATTGCATCCTTCCGTTCCTTGTCGCGCGCTTTCATCGCTGCCATCATATCTTTGCGTAGCTGTTCCATCTGCATAATTTCCTAACCTCCATGTCTATAAAATTCAGATAACTACATTATACTACGCTTCGGGCTGATAGCAAAGAATAACCTTACATTTTTTAATTATATTTATGAATTTCTTTCTGAAACTCCCGAATATCCTTTGCAATTTCACCACTGAGCAGGAGCATACAGATCAGATTCGGGATTGCCATCAGCGCATTGGCAATATCCGAAAAACTCCATACCAGATTCAGTGTCTGTGTACATCCGAAATACACAACAAAGGAAAAAACAAGGCGGTATACCATATTAAACCGGTGCGTTCCCAGCAGATATTCAAATGCTTTTTCCCCGTGATACTCCCAGCCGAGTATTGTAGAAAACGCAAACAATGTAATCCCGATTGTCACAAGCCAGCCCCCGGCTGATCCCAGAACCGTCTCAAATGCCGCAATTGTAACATCCGAACCGGTCAGCATATTCCCGGCAGCATCGGTCATGCCAAGGACACCGGAAGAGGCAATCGCAAGTCCCGTAATCGTACAGACAACAATCGTATCCCAGAAGGTTCCCGTCATATTGATATATCCCTGACGCACCGGGTTATCCGTCGTTGCAGCCGCTGCCGTAATTGCCGCAGATCCCATACCGGCTTCGTTGGAAAATACACCTCTGGCCACACCATAACGCATTGCATTCATCATGGAAGCGACAATCGTTCCGCACAGACCGCCGCCTACCGCTTTTACCGAAAATGCCATCTGAAAAATCATCAAAATGCCTGCCGGCAGATTCGAAATATTTCCGATAATGACAATAACTCCACAGATCACATAAAAAATCGCCATCAACGGAACGACCACCGAAGAAACCTTTGAAATGGATTTGATACCGCCGACAATGATCAGCAGGGCAAGCACCGTAATCACAATTCCGGTCAGATGGGTCGGCACATGAAATGTCGTATGTAATGCACCGGAAATCGAATTTCCCTGTGTCATATTGCCGATTCCAAACGAAGCAATCACAGCAAAGAGTGCAAATAACCACGCAAGAACCGCTCCAAATCTTTTATTCTTCAGTGCCTTTTTCATCGTGTACATCGGGCCGCCGCTCATCTCCCCTTTGGCATTGATCTCACGGTATTTGATCGCCAGCATACATTCACTGAACTTCGACGTCAGACCAAATGCAGCAGAGATCCACATCCAGACCAAAGCTCCCGGGCCACCGGAAACCATCGCCGTCGCAACCCCCACAATGTTGCCCGTTCCGATTGTGGCGGCAAGTGCTGTGGTCAGTGCCGAAAACGGAGACACATCGCCCTCGCCATGGCTTTTCGTCCGCGCCTCTTTGCTTAACGTACTTTTGAGTGCATAACCGAGATTTCTCCATGTCAGAAACCGCGTGCGGATCGTAAGGAAAATTCCGGTCCCCACAAGCAGAATCAGCATGACCGGTCCCCAGACAAAATCGTCAATTGCTGTAATCACATCATTTAACTTTTCCATAACCTCATCCCTCCTGTTTTCAAATAAAAAAGGGCAGTGTCTGAACAACATCGCCCTTTGTTTTTTATATCCTATGAAATTTGTCTTTATATTATACTTCCGAAAGGAATCTGTCAACTGGTTTATGCAGCAACATCCACTTCGTCATCCTTCTGACGCAGAATCCTTGCCGTTTCCATCCCATTCTTTCCCGGCATCTGGATATCCAAAAAGAGCATATCCGGCTTACAACCACTTGCAATCAGTTCATCACCCGATAAATATGTTTCTATCACTGCATCCGGTAATAATTTCTTTATTTTTCTTCTAATATCAAGCCTATAGATTTTTCATCATCGCAGATTGCAATTTGCATCCTGACAATAGTATTCTCAAAAATATATTCTCCCCGAAAATGCCACATGCGGTAATTCATAAAAAATACTGTCCCCCGGACAGATCGGACGATACAGAGGATCTGCCACAATGATCCCTGCACTTTTAAGTGCCTCTTCCATTGCTTCCTCTCCAAGCACCATTTTATCTTTTTCACCGAGCAAATCCGCACATTCCTTTAACGGACACAGTACGCGGGCGGCACGACCATATCTTTTTTCAATCCCTGCTGCTAATGATCCCATAGTGACAGGTTCTCCGACCAGCGTGATATCTGCCTCCTGCTGCATGCGGTTCTGCAAATATACAACCGCCGGCTCTGCCTGCCGTGTGGCTGCACGCTCCAGTGCATTTGAAATATCTTCTGCCAGCCACTCGTTTGGTGTTCCGATCACATATGGTATTTTGTACTTCTCCCAGAGTATCTTTGCCACACGGAGTCCTACTGCCGAGACAACCAGATTAACGTCTGCCTCCGCTGATCTTTGCAACGTTTTCAAATCATCGCCCATCGCCCACACAGACATAACCTGCCATCCGTATTTCTGCAGATTCTCTTTTAAGGTTTCTACATTTTTCTGTGGTCCGAAATCAAGTGGTGTCACACCTAACAGATTTACCGTGCGCGAAGAGGGATCTCTATTCTCCTGCCTGTCCGGTTCTCTGACAAACCGCTTTGCGATTTCTTCGAGTGCAATGCCCGCTCCATACACATAATCATTCATCCCGTTCGTCGGCACGGAAAATGCCGGAATTCCGGTTTCTGTCTCAATCACACGCGCAATTGCAGGAAAATCCGTACCATTCATAAATGGAATAGGCGAACCTGCCAGCGCGATAAATTTGGGATGCAGTTCACGGGCTGCATACTCGATATCATCAATAAATTTTCTGTCATTTCCCATGATCGCGTCAATTTCTGTAAGTCCCGAGATAAAAATAAGACTGTCCTGATCGTACCAGCGGATTTCATCATGCGTATTGTAAGTAGAGTTGCATCCGGAAGGATCATGCATAACTGTCATTCCGCCAAGTTCATACAGTGCAGAACAGACTCCTGACACATCGGCCGTATAAACCGGTATCATTCGATAAGATTGTCTCATAGACAGCACTCACACCCCCATCCTTTTTGTACAACAAGTTTTTCTGTATCCTTTTCATTGAGATATGCATCCATCATCAGCTCTGCGGTTCTTCGAATACCGTCAAATCCATACAGACCTTCTCCCTGTACCAGATTGACAAAGTGACGACTTCGGCCAAAATAGGCCGCTTTCTGTCCGATTGCCAGCACTTCCCCGCTTGCACCTCTTGGCAGTACACGCATCTTCACCTGAATCGTTGCGATCAGCTCAAGTTCCGGTGCATGCTCCTGCAGCCAGAAAAAATCTGCTTTTTCTTCCGGACTGATACTGTCCAGATAAACAGCTTTCACATAAAAGCCATGTGTCAGAAGCAGTTTTGCCAGTCCAAGTGGTCTTGGATGATACAGATAATCCAGAGTGACCGGCATATCCCCGATCAGATTTTTTGCTTTTGCCAGAGCCTCCTCACAGGACTCCTGCTCGCGGGCCAGCTCATCTTCTGTCAGTTCCGGCAGTCCGAGTGCATCGGTCAGCTGCTTTAACTGCTTTCTGATCTCATCATAGTCAAAACTGCCGGGCAGATACAGAGATTTTCGTCCCAGGCGGCCTGCCTGTGCCTCCATCCCGTATTTTCCAGCCGGATAGCAGTCGATAAACAGGCATCCCCTGCTCATATCCAACAGTTCCTGCCAGGTTTTACATCCGGGCAGTTCCAGCACCTTATAATCATATCGTTTTAACAGACGCTTAATATCACTGTTCTCATCCAGAACAAAATCACTGCCAAAGACAGATACTGTTTTAGCGTCCGGCTCACAGCCCAAAAGAGGATCATACATTGCTTTCCGCAGCTTCTGGTCCGGTGTCAGTCCATGTTTTTGCATAATCGGGTCCATATAACAGCGGATAAAGCAGATGTCAGGAAAACGATGCTCCAGTTCCCTGTAAATATAGTTCAGATTACTTCCCACAAAATGATGCAGACAAACGGTAAAAAGCAGAACCGCCTCAGGATGGTCCTTCCGTTTATTCAACACATCCGTCACACCCTCGATGGTAATATCCTCCAGATTGCCGTTCAGCAGATTCTGCTCCTCCACAAGAACAAAAGAAAAACGGTCTGCTGCATTCATTTCTGCCGCAGTCAGTACAACACCACGCATACAGTTATCCGCACAGACATAGATCTGGATAGATTCCGGAACCTGCATTCCCGTATGCACAATATTCCAGTTGCCATGCACCGGCGAATTATACTCCAGTGCCGAAACAAATGGTGTTGGAAATGAGGCATCTTTTATTTTTACCACAGCATCTTTCGAATCAACAGTTTCCCCCACACGACGTAACATTACGCTTCCTCCTGTATATATCCAGACCTTACCTTATCGCTTTTCGCTTCCAGAATGCCACCGCATATGCGATACATCTGCATGGCAAGCGCACGGTATTCGTCTGCCATTTCACCTGTTGGATAACACTCCATCAATGTTTTTTTCTGCTCCTCTGCCAGTGCCACCTGCCCGCTGTGTGATAGTGTACCAATAACAGCTGTGTGAAAATCGTCTGCCAGTTCTGCCACTTTTTCCTCTTCCCGCGGGACATCCCTGCGATTTAAAATGAGTCCGCCAAGCCCGGCATATCCACGGTTTTTAAAATTTTCCACTGCCATGGCAATATTTGCAGCTGCATGAATTGCCATGTTTTCCCCGGAGGTAATAATAAATATTTTGTCCGCATAACCGCCCCGCATCGGCATGGAAAATCCACCGCATACCACATCTCCGAGTACATCATATAAAACCACATCCGGTTTGTATACATCATATGCGCCAAGCTCTTTTAACTTTTCCAGTGCCGTGATGATACCACGGCCGGCACAGCCAAGTCCCGGTGTCGGTCCACCGGCCTCCACACAGATAACACCGTTATACCCAATGCGTATCATATCCTCCAGCTGCAACGCCTGCTTTTTCTCATTATATAAGTCGAGCACGGCCGGCACAGTCTCTCCATGACGGAGCAATATGGTAGAATCTGCTTTCGGATCGCATCCGATCTGCATCACCTTAAGCCCCATTTCTGCCAATGCAGCCGCTACATTTGAAACGGTAGTGGATTTTCCGATTCCGCCTTTTCCATATACTGCTATCCTGATCAATCCTGTGTTCCCCCTTCTGCCGGAGTAATGACATTCGAATATGCAGTCTTTGCGAATACGCCTTTTAAATGTCCGATTTTTCCGGAAAGTGCACTGATCGTGTCCTGTGGTGCATCAATGACAATGCTTATGATGCTGATTCCTTTTGCGCGGTATGGTATGCCCATTCTGCCTACAATGTACTGACGTGCTTCATGAAGAAGGATATTTAATTCTTCAATGGCATCCTCCTGTTCTACAATAATTGAAATAACTGCCACTCTGGTTTCCATGCCCTGACTCCTCCTGTTAACAGATTCTTGGTAAAAGCTCTCCCCCCGGCTGTGGAAGCAGTGCCTGTGTGCCGATTTCCGTCTCCATTATAACTCTTCCCGGTTCCTCTGCGATCACTTCACCAATAATAGCTGCATCTGCGGAATATGGACATTTTTTCAATGTTTCTACAATGCCCTCTGCCTCTTCCTTTGGTGCCATGATGACAAGTCTTCCTTCGCATGCCAGATATAAAGGCTCAAGTCCAAGCATCCCGCAGACTCCTTTTACTTCCGGCCGTACCGGAACAGCCTCTGCATTTAAACGGATGCCTACGCTGCTCTGACCTGCGATCTCATACAGGACTGTTCCGACGCCTCCTCTGGTCGCATCACGTATCACATGCAGGTTGTGTGTGGTATCCATGACTGCCTTTACGGTCTTCCACAAAGGTGCACAGTCACTGGTCACATCCGCATCGATGCCAAAATCTTCCCGCTCTAACAGGATCGTACATCCGTGCCGTCCGATATCACCGGTTACGATGATTGCATCTCCGGGCTTTGCCAGTTCTCCGCCGACGGTCACTCCTTCTTCAATCTCCCCCATTCCGGTCGTGGTGATAAAAATTCCATCCACCTGTCCTTTTCCGGCAACCTTTGTATCTCCCGATACAATATGTACTCCGGCCTCTTTTGCTGTTTTTTCCATGGCAGCTGCGATTTCTTCGAGTTTTTCCATTGGAAATCCCTCTTCAATTACAAAAGCGCAGGTAAGATAAAGCGGTTTTGCACCCATACAGGCAAGATCATTTACCGTTCCGCAGATAGACAGTTTGCCGATATTTCCCCCCGGAAAAAATGCCGGAGATACAATAAACCCATCTGTCGATACTGCCATTCTTCCTGCCGGCGGAACTAATACCGCTGCATCATCTGCCGTCAGATCATTGTTTACAAAATGTGCCTTAAACACCTGATCAATCAATTCGGATGTCTGCTTTCCACCGGCACCATGTGCCATCGTTACTGTTTTATTTTCCATGATGTTTTTTCCTTCTTTCTTATGAATACTGATAATATGCAGAGCAGGCTCCCTCACCGGACACCATGCAGGCGCCGATCGGATGCTGCGGTGTACAGCCTTTTCCGAATACTTTACAATCGGATGGTTTGCATTTCCCCTGAAGTACATCGCCACAGCGGCAGGCCGGATTTGGTTTTCCTTCAATTTTCGGCATCTGATATTTGAGACGTGCATCGAACTCCTGCCACTCCTGTCTTAATTTCATGCCGGATTTCGGAATAACACCCAGCCCTCTCCATTCGCAGTCACAGGCTTCCATCATCTCATCTACAAGCAGCTGTGCCTCCCTGCTTCCATCCTGTGTCACCACTCGCGGATAGCAGTTTACAAAAAATGGCTTTCCTTCCTGGAATTTTACCAGCGCAACCGCCAGTGCTGTCATCAGTTCTTTTGCCGTAAATCCTGCCACAACACCGCTGACCCCTTCTTCGGTCAGAGCTTCGCAAAGACGTGTTCCCGTAATGGCATTGACATGTCCCGGATATAAAAATACATCTGCACTGTCCTTTAATGCCTCATACGCCTGAGGCATGGTTTTGTTTGCCACCAATATAGAGTAATTATCCAGTCCATCTTCTCTTGCCGCCTTTACGGAAAGACATCCTGCCGGTGTCGTTGTCTCAAATCCGACCGACAGAAATGTCACCTGCTCATCCGGATGTTCTCCGGCATATTTTTCGGCATCTGCCGGAGAATACACAACATGGATTTTCGCTCCCTGTTCTCTGGCTCCCGCAAGGCTCATATTGGTTCCCGGCACTCGCACCAGATCACCAAATGTACAGATTGTAACTCCTTTTTCCAATGCCAGATAAATAGCTTCATCTATAAAACTAACCGGTGTTACACATACCGGACATCCCGGGCCGGAAATCAATTCTACCTGTTTTGGCAGCAGTTTACGGATTCCCAGCCGGAAAATCTCATGTGTGTGCGTACCGCACACTTCCATGATCCGCACATCCGGGCCATCATAATTTTCAATGATCTCTCTGGCTGTTTTCATTATAAAAATTCCTCCATGAGCTGCTCAGTTTCACTGTCGTCCTCATCGGTGATTTTTGCAATTGCTACACCTGCATGCACCATAACATAATCTCCCGGCTCCAGATCTTCCAGAAGCTGGGAAGAAACCTCCCTTTTGGCACCGCCTGCATCAATGACCGCCGTGCCATTACTGATTTTTACTACCTTAGCTGATAAACCTACACACATCTTTTTATCCTCCTATTTCTGTAATTGATACATCCCATATGCTGCCTGTCCGATTGCAATTCCTCCGTCATTCGGCGGAATCATACGGTGCCGCAGCACTTCGAATCCTTCCTGTAACAGTCGTTCTTCTGTCAGACGCAACAGTAACCGGTTTTGGAATACGCCACCGCTTAAGGCAACTTTATCCCTGCCACTGCTTTCTTTTGCTTTGATACAGGCAGCTGTAATCATTTCTGCCAGTACCTGATGAAACCGATATGCCAGCATCCCGGTGTCTTCGCCCCGCATTTTTGCTTCTGTAATCTGCTGCACCAACATCTGTGTATTTAAAACGAAACGCTCTTTTGTTTCATGCAGCAGTATATCCTTATTTTCCTTTTGCTCCTGTGAGATATTTGAGAGGTTCTGCTGCTCGTATGCCTCTGCTGCAAACTGCAATGCCGTCGATGCTTCCCCTTCAAATCCTGACCTGCGCCTGATCCCGAGTATCGCACTGACGGCATCAAAAAGCCGTCCTGCACTGGTTGAAGCCACCGCATTGATCTTCCGGTCTGCCATGGTGAACTGTACCCTGCTTTCCTGTTCGCTGCAAAGACCCAGTGTTTCCATGATCTCCCATGCCCTTTTGCGATCTTTCGTATATCCGTAAATCATAGAGACCGCAATACGCCAGCCCTCTTTTGCAGAAGCATCGCCCCCCATCTGTAAAAACGGGGTAATACTTCCGAATCTTGTAAAATTTCCATAATCCGCCAGCAGGATCTCTCCGCCCCAGATCGTGCCATCCGTTCCATATCCGGTTCCGTCAAAAGCGACTCCGATGACCGGATCATGACAGTCATTTTCTGTCATACACGATAATATGTGTGCATAATGATGCTGCACTCTTATCACCGGATATCCAAGTTCTTCCGCTACAACCGTAGAATTGTATTTTGGGTGCAGATCACAGACCACAGCCTGTGGCTTTACTTCCAGCAATGTCTGAAACCGGTGTATTGTCTCCTGCAATGCCTTTACCGTTCTTAAGTCCTCCAGATCTCCCACATATGGTGACGGATAAAACCTGTTGTCCACACCTATGCAAAAGGTATTTTTCAATTCCCCGCCAACCGCGAGCACCTGTCCTTTCCAGTCTGCTTTTGTCATAAACGGCAGCGGTGCATAGCCTCTGGAACGCCGGATCATGTACGGTTCATTTCTGTAAAAATCCATCACCGTATCATCTGCCCGTATCCTGATTTTGCGGTTATGTGACAGCATCGCATCACACAAGTGGGATAATTCGGCAACAGCTTCCTCATCCTCACGACAGATCGGTGCACCGGAAGTATTTCCACTGGTCATCACCAGAAGATCCGGCATCTCGATACCATCATCATACTGAAAAATCAATAACTGCACCGGTGCATATGGAAGCATCACACCAACTTTTGGATTGTTCGGTGCCACCGAAGATGCCAGCCCGCCATCGCTTCGTCTGTCCAGTAACAGAATCGGTTTCTGATGTCCGGTAAGAATCGCCTCCTGCTCCGGCGTCACCACACATTCCCGTTTTACAACCGATTCATCTTTTGCCATAACTGCAAAGGGCTTGGCCGGGCGGTTTTTTAATGTTCTAAGACGGCAGACCACTTCTTCATTTGTAGCATCACAGCACAGATGAAACCCTCCGATTCCCTTGATTGCTACAATTTTGCCTTCACGAATAAGCCGGCGTGTATATGTAATTGCGGCACGTCCCCGCTCGGGTCTGCCGATCAGATACACCTGTGGTCCACATTGGTTGCAGCACACCGGCTGCGCGTCATACCGCCTGGTTTTCTCATCCGTGTATTCTTTTGCACAGTCCGGGCACATCGGAAACTCTTTCATACTTGTGCGTTCCCTGTCATACGGCAGAGCATCCAGAATCGTAAGCCTTGGTCCACAGCAGGTGCAGTTGATAAACGGATGCAGATACCGTCTGTCTTTCGGGTCAAACATTTCTGCCTTGCACTCATCGCAGATTGCAATATCCGGGGAAATAAAGATTTCCCCTTTTGTTTTTTCACTTTCGATAATGTCAAAATGTTCAAAGTGTTCTGTTGTATCTGCAGTGATATTCTCTGTATTTATCTTCAAAACAGCCGCACGCTTCGGTGGATGTTCTTTCAGACTGTTTAAAAATCCATCGATCTGTTCTTTTGTCCCCTGTGCATAAATTTCCACATAGGGTCCTTTATTGCAAACAGTTCCGTAAATTCCATGGTTTGTCGCATGGCGGCTTACCGTTGGCCGGAAACCAACACCCTGAACGATACCGTATACCCGGATGCGCCAGGTCATCTCATTCTTATACACACTTTTCTCCAATCGTACACTCCCTTATTGCGGGTCACATCTTACAAGACAACCGGCAACTATTATCTCATCTCTGCAAGATGCCCCGACACCGCAAAATGTATCGTATCCACAAAAATTCCGGCAAATTCCGGTGTCATACGCTTCATACATGGATCCGCGTAAATCACATCATATTCCATGTTTTCCACCAGCCTTATATAATCTTCTTCATCCCGCAGATGCAGATCTGTGTCACTGCAAAGCTCTGGCTTTATCATAAACCAGCTTGCAACTGTCACCTGTGCATCCTTTGCTTTTTTTTGTATCTCTTCCCGGATTGCAGATCCGATCACCTGCTGCTGTACAATAAGTACCTTTTTCCCATGATAATCCATATCGTAAACCAGTTCATCCACCAGCGGATAGCCTGTCTCGTACGGTGTTCCATATGTTCGTTCCAGATATTTCGCTGCCTCTAAAGCGGCCGGCGATACCACGATATTTTTTTCCACATTGGAAACCGATTTTACATCATCAAGTCCATTTCCCATTCCAAAGCAGACAGCAGTTTTTCCTTCTGCCGCAAAACGCTCCCGGATACGGTCTGCTGCACGCAGATCACTGATATCCTGTGGTGTCATGCCAAGTATCCCGATTCTGCCCAAAATCACGTCTTCTTTTTCACCTGCAAATACCAAAAACAGTTCCTTCCAGGCTTTTTCTTCCCCCTTGTCATACAATTCCATTCCATCCGTATCCACAGTCAGAATCGACAGATCCACTTTTTTCTCCGCCATACGCTTTAAGGCATGGTAATCCGTTCCGATAACGGCCGGAACCGGCGTCCCGATAATCGCTGCAAACTTTGCATCCAGTTTTGTCACGGCATCTGCAAGCTTTGCCACCAGCCTGTCATCACGGCCGAGAATTGCATCCATATCGCGAAGCCCTGCACTAAACAGTGCGCTTTTGCTCTCAAACCACCGCGGCTCATCAAATCCACAGATATTTCCGGTACAACCACCGGCATCGCAAATGACGATAATACCGCCAAATTCATATAATACAGACACCGCACCTGACTGATCCGGTGCAAATGGTGTCAGATATTTTCTCAGTCCTCTCATTGTGTTATACCTCCGCCAATGCCTCAAACAGTCTGCGCACACCGGCATAACCGTATGGCTGCCGTTCTTCATTCCAGAGCACATTGGAACATTCTTTATGATAATAGCCGGCATCTTTTCCTATGGTCATATTGACGCCGGACTGACTTTTGTCATAATACAGCATGGTCGGTTCCAGATTGGAAAAAACTTTCGTATCCGGACTGATTTTTGCCAGTTGTTTTACATAGACAAAGTTTTCACCGGATAATGTTCCATAAATCTCCGACACACGAAATCCATAGTGTACCAATGCAAGTGCCAGTTCGAACGGATCTCCGTTCATCCATTCTCCGACGGCAAATACTGCATCCGGATGTATTTTCCTGAATTTTTCTACCGCCTCCTCTGCTGCCTTACGCGGTATTTCATCCTCAAATTCCACACCCAGTGCAGCGGCAAGAGCACGATACTGACTGGCAATTTTATCGATCTGATATAATCTGCGCAGCTCGATATATGGAATTTTCAGCCGGTCATGAAAATCCTCTGCCGCAAAGCGCGCTTCCGGATGCAGTACCAGATTAAAATTTGCTTCCGACATGGTCTGATACTGTGCATAATCCTTGCACCTGGAAATCTCATGGATTGTTTTTACTCCTGCCCCATGAAGCAGATCATACAGCTCACAGTCATCCGTAAGCGGTGAAAAATATCCCAGTAAATTCACCACATTTCCTTTTTTCTTTTTCGGTTCCAGCAACGAATAAACGGACTGCCGCACATGCACCATCGGTGGTTTTCTGCCCTCTCTGGTCAGTGCATACATATAACATGGCCTTACCGGAACCCCTGCATATTCCTCTGCCTTGTGACAGACACGCTCCATATCCGTGCCAAGCAGCGCATCCACACAGGTAATACATATCATCACAACAGACGGCTTTTTCTTAAGTCCTTCGCATATTTCCGCTACTGCCTTAGGGATCTTTTTCAGGTGCCTTCCGGTCACAATATCCGTCTCATCCATCAACAGATAATAAAAACGGTCCTGATAGGCCCGCATCGAACTAAGCACCGAGGTATTGCGGCCACAGCATCCCGGAGACACAATCAACATAACAGAATCCGGAACCGCCAGACCTGCACGTTTGACACCAAATCCTTCTGCTCCCGGAGAATTGAATGCCAGCGTTGCAGGGGAACTGTAGATCAGATGTGTATGGGAAATAAGCTGTCTGGGAATGTTATTTTTTCCAAGCTCATCCAGCTCTTTTACCGTACAAAAATATGCTTCCTGTCTCATGCGTTTTCCTCTTCTTTCCATAACAATGTGGCAAGATCAAAGAAACATCTGCTGATTTCAGAGGCCGGATCTCCTTCGATCACAGTCTTTCCCTGCTCTTCCCAGTGAATAATTTCATTACTTCGCGGCACTTCTCCCACAATCGGCACCCCGATCTTTTCTGAAAATGCCTGTACTTTTTCTTTCTCATTTTCCACATTTCTGTGATTTAACACGATGCCAAATACCCGGGCATAACTGCGATCCTCAAAATTTCTGACTGCACTGGAAATATTGTTGGCAGCATACAGTGCCATTTTTTCACCGGATGTAACGATCAGAACCTTATCCGCATATCCCTCACGAATCGGTGCTGCAAATCCACCGCACACAACATCACCTAATACATCATACAAAACCACATCGGGTTTATAATGTTCGAATAGTTCCATATCTTCAAGAAGCTGAAAAGTCGCAATAATTCCACGCCCCGCACAGCCAAGTCCCGGTGTCGGTCCGCCCGTCTCAATGCAGAGGATTCCTCCATAGCCTTCCTTTGAAATCTGCGCCAGCTCATCCGGCTCCTCGTCCTCTTCCCTCATATAATTCATTACCGGACGAAGTGGCTCACCACCAAGTAAATTAATGGTGGAATCCGCTTTCGGATCGCATCCGATCTGAATGACACGTTTTCCCATATTTGCAAAAGCTGCTGCAAGATTGGAAGTCACTGTGGATTTTCCAATACCGCCCTTTCCGTATACTGCTACCTTTAACATGCTATCCTCCTGTTATTTTCAACGCAAAAAACCATCTTTCGGGCAATCTGTCAGAAAGATGGTTCTGTAAATCCTTATTTCTTAACTATTCCTGCTCGGATCATCCTTGCCGTCAGAGTTTTTATTCATTTATATTAAAATTGTTCAACACAATTACCGTCGTATCTTTTTCACCAAATGCTCTGCAGATGAATGAATCAGATACCGTAATTTTCCCAATCATTTTATCAGCTGTTATACAAATTAGTCAACACGAACTGCATGCTTCAATCCCCTACACCTGCATATTCCAACATATTTAAGCCTATGGCCTGTCCTGTTTTTCATAGGTATACTCTCACGTCATTTTATTTTCTACAGACAGTATACCATAAAAATCAGAAATTGCATCCTCTTCATTTGCACCAAATAGAAAAAATGACTCTGTGGGATTTGCCCACGGAGCCATTTTTTCTATTTGCCTTTTATTTCAGATATCCGTTTGTAACCATATCTACAATCTCACCTGTCGGAATGGAAAATTCGACCATTCCCATATATCCCGGTGCTACTTCATACTTGTCAAATACAAGGGTAAGTTTTCCCTTCTCATTGACATAGAAATTTGTCTTATTGCTGATGGACTTGAAATTGAACTTATTGTTTTCATCGTCCACAAAATAGGTAACATCTGCATTCTCTTTCATCTGTGCCCGCATCTGTTCTTTGATATTGTCGGAAATCCGGTCAATATAGCCGCTTCCTTTTTTGAACAGATTTTTCAGAGTGATTTGTTTTCCGGATTTTTTATCCACACTGAAAATCTTTGCATAACTCTGGGAGCCGCCCATAGCAATTACCGTATCAATCCGCAGGCAAAACATCTTGTCGTTGTCGGTTACAACCTTATATCCGGAAGTAAGGCTCTCGTTTCCCTTCTCCCCCTTCTTTACGTCTGCCACATCTTTTTTATAATCTTTGATAAATTTATTCTGATAACTGGATATTGCAGCATTCAGTTTTTCACTTTCGCTTTTCATGACTTTTCCGTCTGTACCTGTAATTTTCACTTTCGGAATCTTTACGCTGGCTTCCATCCGTTTGTCTTTCTGGTGATCGGTATACTTCTTTGCCAGCGATACTTTATAAACCGGCAGACTTGTTTTTGCCTGTGTAACCACCGTTCCTGCTCCCATTGTCACCAGCATTGCCGCAGCAGCTACTGCAATACCTGTCTTTTTTAATACACTACTAAGTTTACTCATTTTATTTTCCTCCTTTTTTGTTTCTATCTATTAGACCATTCATCACACATAAAAGTTTCAGAAATACAAAAATTTCCATTTTATTTTTCATTTATTTTTCTGCTTCCCGGCTTCATTGAAAAAAAACAGGAAAAAAGCTATAATAATATAAGTTTGCCATATAAAAGCAAATACAGATATTAACATAAGAAAGGGCGAAACATATGACTTCAGAACAACAAAATCCACTTGCCGTGGACAAAATTTCTTCGCTGATTCTGCGCTTTTCCGTACCGAGCATTATCGCCATGCTTGTCAGTGCGGTATACAACATTGCAGACCAGCTTTTTATCGGAAATGCGGTCGGCACACTCGGCAATGCCGCTACCAACATTGCATTCCCACTTGCCATGATGTGCACAGGACTTGGACTTCTGTTTGGAATCGGCGGTGCGGCAAGCTTCAACCTTCACATGGGTGCCGGCAAAAAAGAAAGAGCTCCCTATTTTGTCGGAAACGCCATCACAATGCTTCTTACCGTTGGCATCCTTCTTTTTGCCATAACCGAATTATTTTTGAATCCTCTGCTGGTCGGATTTGGTTCCCCTGCAGATGTACTCCCGCTTGCGCGGCAATACGTCCGTGTAACGGCGATCGGTTTTCCTTTTTTAATTCTTACGATCGGAAGTGGACACTTAATCCGTGCAGACGGCAGCCCGAAGATGGCGATGTTTGTAAACATTTCCGGTGCCGTCATCAACATTGTATTGGATGCCGTGTTTGTTCTGGGATTCCACTGGGGCATGTACGGTGCTGCAGCGGCAACCGTGATCGGTCAGGTCATCTCTGCGATTATTGCGGTCTGCTATCTGTCACACTACCGCACAGTAACCCTGCACTCCGGGCATTTCCGGCCGAATGCTTCCCATCTGGCACAGATCTGCTCACTTGGCATGGCTTCTGCCATCAACCAGGTTGCCATGATGATCGTGCAGATTACGATGAACAACCTGCTAAAGCATTACGGTGCACAGTCCGTTTACGGAGAGTCAATTCCGATTGCCTGTTCCGGAATTGTCATGAAAGTCAACCAGCTTTACTTTTCCGTGATTATCGGCCTGTCACAGGGCAGCCAGCCGATCCAGAGTTTTAACTACGGTGCAAAACAGTACAACCGGGTAAAGGAATCGTATCGTCTGGCGATTACAGCCGGTGCCATTGTATCCATTGTATCCTTCCTGCTGTTTCAGATTTTTCCACGACAGATCCTCAGTCTGTTTGGCAGCGGAAGCAGAGAATATTTTGATTTCGGTGTAAACTATTTCCGGGTTTTCCTGCTGTTTACATGGCTTAATTTTATGCAGCCGATTTCCTCGACGTTTTTCAGTTCGATCGGAAAAGCATATAAGGGAACGTTTCTTTCTCTGACAAGACAGATCTTGTTCCTGCTTCCTCTGCTTTTGCTTTTCCCGCGTTTCTGGAAAATTCAGGGAATTCTATATGCAGGGCCGGTTGCGGATGTGTTATCTTTTGCAGTTGGACTGGCAATGGTTATACATGAATTCCAGTTGATCCGGAAGTTGGAAGTTTCTGAACAGAATACAACGTCTTTCTAACATGAAAGTAAAAATATATTTTCCTGCAAAAAAGCGCGCAGCAAAAGGGGGGCACCACTTTTTGCTGCGCGCATTTTTTACTGTTTCAAATCGGCTTTTATTTATTTTTCAGCCCCGATATGAGTTCTCAGCTTATTTTTGATCTCATTCTCAAGCTTCTCCACAAACTCATCCAGTGGAAGAACTGTGGTATCTTTTTCTCCATGCAGACGGAAGGATACGGTTCTGTCTTCTTTCTCATTGAAGCCGACAACCAGAAGATACGGCACCTTCTGCACCTGTCCTTCACGCATACGATAGCCAAGCTTCTCGGATCTGTCATCGAGTTCTACACGGACATCCTTTGCCTCTAAGGCATCGCAGATTTCCTTTGCATAAGCAGTCAGTTCCTCGTTGTCTGTCTTAACCGGCATCACGCGAACCTGAACCGGAGCCAGCCATGTCGGCAGATTTCCCTTGGTCTCCTCAAGGATATATGCCATGAAACGATCGAGGGAACCAAGAATTGCACGATGCAGAACAACCGGTGTCTTCTTCTCGCCATCGCGGTCTACATAAGACAGATTGAATTTTGCCGGGAGGCAGAAATCAAGCTGGCAGGTAGAAAGTGTGATCTCATTGCCGACTGCAGGCTGTACGTTTACATCCAGCTTTGGTCCATAGAAAGCAGCCTCTCCAATTTCCTCTGTATAATCAATTTTCAGATCATTCAATACCGTGCGGAGTGCATCCTCTGCCTTGTTCCACATAGCATCATCATCATGATACTTTTCTTTGTTTGCCGGATCACGCAGAGACAGTACACAACGGTAATTGGTAATTCCGAAATCCTTGTAGGTACTGAAAATCAAGTCTACAACCTTGGTAAACTCATCCTCAATCTGCTCTGGTGTTACAAACAGATGCGCATCGTTCTGACAGAAATGTCTGCCTCGCTCGATACCCTTTAACGTTCCGCTGGATTCGTAACGGAAATCATGTGCGATCTCACCGATACGGATCGGCAGATCCTTATAGGAATGTCTTCTGTTTGCATAGATCATCATATGATGCGGGCAGTTCATCGGACGAAGAACGAAAGACTCTCCCTCCATCTCCATTGGTGGGAACATGTTTTCTTTGTAGTGATCCCAGTGACCAGATGTCTTGTACAGATTTACGGTACCGACACAAGGAGTCATAACATGCAGATAGCCCAGCTTTCTTTCCTTGTTCTTGATATAGTTCTCCAGCTCCTGCCAGATCACATATCCCTTCGGAAGGAACATCGGAAGTCCACGGCCAACCAGATCATCAACCATAAACAGGTTCATGTCCTTTCCGATTTTTCTGTGATCTCTTTCCTTTGCTTCCTCTAAAAGCTTAAGGTGTGCCTCCAGCTCCTCTGCGGTCGGGAAACATACACCATAAATTCTCTGCAGCACTTTGTTTTTGCTGTCACCTTTCCAGTATGCACCAGAGTGACGGATCAGCTTGAAGTTTCTGCAAAGTTTTACATTGTCTACGTGCGGTCCACGGCACAGATCCGTAAAATCGCCCTGATCATATACGGTAATATTTCCATCTTCAAGATCGGAGATCAGATCCAGTTTATACTCATCATTCTGGAACATCTCCATAGCCTCTGCCTTAGAAACTTCACGTCGCATGATTTTCTTTCCGGATTTTGCAATCTTTTTCATCTCTTTTTCGATCTTTTCGATATCCTCATCACGGATTACATCTTCCCCAAGATCTACATCATAGTAAAATCCCTCTGCAACAACCGGTCCAACCCAGAATTTTGCCTGTGGGTACAGATGCTTGATTGCCTGTGCCATCAGATGTGCACAGGAATGATTCAGTGTTTTTAATTCTTCATTTTCCTTAAAGTTTACCATTTTACGTTAACTCTCCTTCTTTTGGTATGGAAATAAAAAAGCACCCCGGATATGCATGACATATCTAAGGGTGCTTTATACACGGTTCCACCTTAATTCTTTTACTCTTTGGCTTATAACGCAGCTACACGGTGACGCTTCTTTCGCGCACAGCTCAGGAGTGGTCTTCATGAAATCTTTCCATAAACGGCTCACACCATCTGCCGTTCTCTCTGTATGTTTCAATTTCACTACTTGTTCCGTCAATGCTTTTTTCTATTCTTATGCATTGTACCACGTTCTGATTTCTAATACAATAGGGTAATTTTGCTAATCTGCTTTTTCATCCATATAAGTAATTTTCAGATCGAACGACCACGGAATATCGGAAAGATACTGTTCCTTATAATAATTATTTTCTTTTGTAATTTTTTTCCGGAAACGGAAGGAATCCGGAGTAAAAATCACAAGCAGATATGTATTTCCTTTCTTTAAGCGATACGTATTTTTTTCAGATTCCATACTGTATCTGGAAATACTGTCTTTTTTCTTCTGCAGTTCCCTCTGGATAGCGCTTGTATACCCTGCCGAATTTTTTATTGCACGATTCGCACTTCTCGTAAGTTTTTTCGATGCGTTGACATCATACCATACTTTGCCATAACCACTTGCAAAAGTTCTGGAAAGAAACTGATAGTAGGTACTGTTCCATGGGTCATAAATCTCATACCCGCTTTTTAACTCTTTTGGCAGAAACATGAGATAATTGTTATCATTATAGATCACTTCATTCTTGGATTTTCCCTTAAAATCACTTTCCGTAAACTGGTATTTACCGCTCTTTCTACATTGAAATTTTACAAATGAAACATTTTCCCCAATGCCATCATCATCCACATAACTAGTATTTGCCTTTCCAGTCATACCAGACACATTAATGACGTTCCTGCCCTCATACAATGCCGGGACCTGCTGCATCGTGTAATTATACACACTTTTTGAAATCAGTTTTCTCTCATAGGCGCTTGTCTCCATCTGTCTGTAAGTCAGTTTATCGGCATTGGACTTATTTACCAGATTTCCTGTCATCAGTGCTGTAATGGAATGCACCATTGCCGCATCCGCATAATCCATTTCAACCGGTGTCACAGCAAGCGCTGCCAGAATCACAGCCAGAACAAAACAAACTCTCTTTTTCCACATTTGTCTGAGCATAAATAAATAATCCTTTTTTGTTATTATTTTATTCTATCTTTCCGATTCCTTCAAGTACTTTCTGCTCTATTTTCATTATCTCATAAATAAAACCATCAGCCACCTTACCGCAAATGCTGCCACCCAGGCGATCATACACTGCCAGATCACCATGCCTACTGCCCATTTTCGTCCAAGTTCCCGGCGAATGGAAGCAATTGCCGCGATACACGGCGTATACAACAGGCTGAACACCAGAAGTGAAGCTGCCGCTACCGGCGCCAATGCATCCTTTACTGCTCCTCCAAATAAAATTTCCAGAGTTGAGATCACGCTCTCCTTTGCCATAACGCCGCTGATCAATGAAGTACAGATCCTCCAGTCTCCCAGTCCAAGCGGTGCAAAAATTGGAACCAGGCAGTTTGAAATCATCGCAAGAATACTGTCTTTAGAATCTGCCACCAGATTAAAATGCAAATCAAATTTCTGTAAGAACCAGATACAGATCGTTGCTACAAAAATAACGGTAAATGCTTTCTGCAGGAAATCTTTTGCTTTCTCCCACAAAA
This sequence comes from Roseburia sp. TF10-5, assembly GCF_003462365.1. NCBI lineage: Bacteria > Bacillati > Bacillota > Clostridia > Lachnospirales > Lachnospiraceae > Roseburia > Roseburia sp. TF10-5. The sequence continues at coordinate 99,932 of NZ_QTYW01000007.1, forward strand.
GCTGCATAACATTTTTCAGCCCCGGCAGACGATAATTTGGCAGCTCCATGACAAACGGAACCGCATCTCCACGGAACAGTGTTTTCCGATACAACAACGCAACCAGGATTCCAATCACAATTCCGGTCAGATACAAAGCACACATCACGAGTGCTCCATACTCCGGGAAAAATGCGCTGGTAAAAAATGCATAAATCGGCAGTTTTGCCGAACAGCTCATAAACGGAGTCAGCAAAATCGTCATCTTCCGGTCTCTCTCACTCGGCAGCGTGCGGGTCGACATCACCGCCGGAACTGTACATCCAAATCCGATGAGCATCGGTACAATGCTTCGTCCGGAAAGTCCGATTTTTCGCAGAAGTTTATCCATAAAAAATGCAACTCGCGCAATGTAACCACTGTCTTCCATCAATGACAGAAAGAAAAATAATGTTACGATAATTGGCAGGAAACTCAGTACACTTCCGACTCCGGCAAAAATACCGTCAATGATCAGTCCGTGAAGCACTTCATTGACGCCCGCTGCCGTCAGCGCACGGTCTGTCACATTAGACAGTGCGTCAATCCCCATGGCAAGCAGGTTCTGTAAAAAAGCGCCGATCACATGGAACGTAAGGAAGAACACCAACAGCATAATACCGATAAAACATGGAATTGCTGTATATTTTCCGGTCAGAATCCGATCAATTTTCTCACTGCGGATGCGCTCCCGGCTTGCCTTCGGCTTTACTACCGTTTTCTCGCACACCTTTTCGATGAAATTAAAACGCATATCCGCAATCGCCGCACTGCGATCGAGCCCACGCTCTTTTTCCATCTGTACAATCAGATGTTCAATTGCTTCGTGCTCATTCTCGTCCAGTTCCAGTTTCTGCAGAATCAGATGATCCCCTTCAATGATCTTAGAAGCTGCAAAACGCAGAGGAATCCCTGCATGCTCTGCGTGATCCTCGATCAGATGGCTGACTGCATGAATACAGCGGTGCACGGCTCCACCAAACTCATTTTCACTACAGAAATCCTGTCGTCCTGGCCGCTCCTGATATTTTGCGATATGCAGTGCATGCCTTACCAGTTCATCCACTCCCTCATTTTTTGCAGCAGAAATCGGGACCACCGGCACACCCAGCATCGCTTCCATCCCGTTTACATCCACCGATCCTGAATTTCCAGTCATCTCATCCATCATATTGAGTGCCACAACCATCGGGATATCCATTTCCAGCAGCTGCATCGTCAGATACAGATTCCGCTCGATATTGGTTGCATCAATAATATTGATGATCGCCTTTGGTTTATCCTCCAGCACAAAATTTCTTGAAACAATCTCCTCACTGCTGTAAGGGGACATCGAATAGATTCCCGGCAGATCTGTCACCAAAGTGTCTGGGTGTCCTTTGATCGGTCCATCCTTGCGGTCAACCGTAACCCCCGGAAAGTTTCCGATATGCTGGTTTGAACCGGTCAGCTGGTTAAACAGCGTCGTCTTTCCACAATTCTGATTTCCCACCAGCGCATATGTAAGCCTCGTCTTTTCCGGCAAAGGGTTTCCATCCCCTTTTACATGATACTTTCCTTCTTCGCCCAGTCCCGGATGAACCGACTGATTAATGTTTCTGGCTCCTTCATGCTTTCTGGTACGGGAAGAAATCTGCTCAATTGTAATCTGATCTGCATCTGCCAGCCGAAGAGTCAGCTCATACCCATGGATCTGCAGTTCCATCGGGTCGCCCATTGGAGCAAACTTAATCACCGTCACTTCCGCTCCCGGAATCACTCCCATATCCAGGAAATGCTGCCGAAGCGCACCCTCGCCGCCAACCGCTTTGATAACGGCACTTTTTCCGATTTCCAAATCTTTTAACGTCATTCTCTTTTGTCCTTCGTTTTTTCTGTACTTATTGATATTTATTTTCAATTATACACTGTCCGATATAAAAGAGAAAGTTTTTCAAGAAAGAAATCGGCAAAAACCTGCCATTTTGTAAATTATGAATTTAATTTTTTATACAAAGCTATGGTTTTTTCGTTATTTCCACCATAAATAAAATAGTAATCAATCTGTCCGTCCCCCTGCGTGCTGATATAGGGACCATAGGTTTTGATATTACAAAGAAGAACGGATTGTGTCGCAGCGACACCGATTCCGTATCCTTTCCCCGATAAAACAAGTGGCATCCGCATCGGTTTTCCGCCAAAGGAAATATACTTCGCCTTGGAGCGCAACACCAGAAGATCTGTGGAAAGCACTCCTTTTGCATTGATTTTTTCGGAAAATTCCCAGTCGAAAAATTCCCAGGTCTGATTTTCCATAATCAGGCGCGGTTCTGTTGTGCGCTCCTTTAAAAGCAAGGTTCCGTCTGCTGTTTCAAAGCGCATGGCTCCCGTCTTTTTGTCGATGATAACCACTACTTTTTCTGTGGCAACTCTTAACGCGGACTTTGACTCTTTGGCACTCCAGAGAACCGTTTCCTCTGCTTTTGGCTTCCAGTAAGTATTTTTTATCTTTGTTGTTACTCCTTTGACATAGCTGACACGGATGATTTCCGGTGTGATCGGTGTCAGTCGAAGAAGTCCTGCCGCGCTTGCAATATCAATATGTTCCTTTGTCTTTTTGGCCGATTTCACGGCGCCACTGATTTTTGCGTGGCTGCGCACCGGAAGACTCCGGTTATCCGGCAGTTCTCCAAAGGCATAGGGAGACATATTCATTTGTTCGATTGCCGGCTTTTTTGATATTTTTGATATTTTAGAAGCGGGAGGAATGGCATGCGTGTGCACAGTCTTCTCCTCTGGCACACATGCTTCTATTTTTTTCGGCCCGATATATCCCCGGATGTTGTGCTCTTTATCTCCTTTTGCACGGCGCTCCTGCTCGATCTCTTTCTGTGTAAATAGTTTCCTGTCGTACTCTTTTGCTTTCGTCAGTGTCTCCGAAGAAAATTCCTGCATTTTTTTGTTTTCCGGAACCGGATCTGCCAGAATTTTACTCAGGGATTCCTGATAAACTACCGCCAGTTCATGCAATGCGCGCGTTGCTGCGACATACAAAAGCTTTACATGCCCATTGTCCAGCGGATAATTTTTCTCCGATGGATCATATAAAAGGACGGCATCAAACTCAAGGCCTTTGGTATAAGCAACCGGAAGCACCATAACGCCTTCTCCAAATTCGGTTGTCTCCAGATCGCAGTCTGTCACCGCAATATACTGTTTCAGCTGTGCAGCAATCTTGGCCGCTTCTATCGCGTCACGGCAGATTACGGCAATGGTTTCATATCCATCCTGCTGCCACTGACGGATCGTATGTACTACTTGTGCCAGTAACTCCTGCAGATCCTGCTTTTTTTCTACACGCACCTTCGCCCCATGGCGGATAATCGGCTCCACCGGATACACGGCAAAATCTCCGTGCCGTAAGATATCATTTGCATATTCCGAAATCTCGACGGTGTTCCGATAACTTTTCTGCAACAGACCAAATGCGTCATAGGTGCCGGTCAACACCAGTTTTTTCAATTCTTCCCAATCATTTAATCCGTATTGAAAGTGAATGTTCTGGGACGTATCTCCCATGATCGTATAAGTGCACCCCCGCAGACAATAATGCAGACAGCAATACGCCATCATTCCAAAATCCTGTGCCTCGTCGATGACGACATGGCTGGCCTCCCGCACCGGGTCCGTCTCTTTCATCCTCTTATAAATATATGCAAGTGCTGCCAGATCATACACATCAAAAGAGTTTTCCGGTATATCCACCTCTTTTCCCGCAACAGCCTGCACCTGTAAAAATTCCCGGTAAAAATCATAAATGGATGTCTTCCATTTTCCATCGCCAAAATAAGAAGTGTATTTCTTATCCAATGCCTTTTTCACCTTTGCCGGATAAGAGATCTGTTTTCCCAATACTTCATTTTCATATCTGGCGTACAGGATTTCATTGAGCATAAGGATTTTACTCTGCATCGACAGCTCCGGATGCTCCCGCAAGTAGGTATTGATCAGTACCGGCCCGGCCAGAAGTGTTTCTGTGTCTTCCAGATAGATTTTCTCATGTGAAATCTCCCTCTGCTCATAGGCTGCACAGTATAATTCCAGATCATGAAACCATTCTCTGTTTCCTTTCTGGGCATTTTGGGCATCGTCTTTTTCCAGAGGATGCACGCTGTAATTTTGTTCATCCCAATCCTCGTACAACAGACGGATAAACAACTGTTCCATGGTCATCTGCCGAATACCATACACATCCAGTTCCGGAAGCACGCCTGTGATATAATTCAGCAAAATCCGGTTGCTTCCTATAATATAGAAGTCTTCCGGTCGGAAATCGTCTCTGTAATTGTATAGAATATAGGAAATCCGGTGCATGGCAACTGTTGTCTTTCCGGAACCGGCTACTCCCTGCACAATGATATTGGTCTTGGGAGAACGCCGGATGATCTGGTTTTGCTCTTTCTGGATCGTCGCAACGATCTCCCCAAGCACTGCTTTTTTGTTTTTCGCCAGATACTTTGTCAAAAGTTCATCGTTTGCCACAACATCCGAATCAAAAAAATCTTTCAGATGATCGTTTTCAATTTCGTATGTGCGCTTCCGTTTCAAATCGATCGTAAATGTTCCTTCTGAACTGACGACATACTGGCAGGGGCCCAGACTGCTCTCGTAGTAAACGGAGGCTATCGGCGCTCTCCAGTCCAGCACTACCGGCTCGGAAACGTCCCTGGCAATGCCAACTCTCCCTATATAATAAGACTCTGCTTCTTTTGCATTTGGATCTTTAAAATCAATACGACCAAAATAGGGTTTCTTTCGTGCTTTCTCATAACGCACCAGATTATGCTCGTTTTCGTGCAGCCGCACTGTTGCATTGTTCCAGAGTGCAAGTCCTTCCTTATCCTGCGCATCGTACACATCCAGCAGGTCTTCCAGATCCGCATTGAGTTTTCGTATGTCCGCTTTTGCATGATCCAGGTTATTCTGTGCAATCTGTATGATTTCCTGCAGATTTTGTTCTTCTGCTTCACGTGTCAGGCCTGGAAGGTTGCGTCTTTTTTCCAAGTTGTTCACCTCCTATTGAAAATGAGAACCTCTGTTATACTATTTATCCACCTTTTTTCACATAAAATATTCAAATTTTTTGGCATTATTTTTCTTTCATTTTTTCACAACAAATATAATACCAAAAATATAAAAAATGGGAAAGAGCTTTCCTATGAAATCAAAAAACAATTTTGATAAAATCTCCTAACCAAAGTTTGAATACCATACATCGTTATGTCATTCTCTTTTTAATCCGCGCTCCCGCGAAGGGAGCGACTAACGGTTAGTGGATAATAAACGTCCAAAGTCAAGATTTCAATCCACGCTCCCGCGAAGGGAGCGACTTCCGGCTACACCAAAATTAGAGCACTTCCGATATTTCAATCCACGCTCCCGCGAAGGGAGCGACAGGGTTGCAATTTCCTCATTCGTGTATCTGCTATATTTCAATCCACGCTCCCGCGAAGGGAGCGACTATGTAGGAGGTTTTATGATTACTCTTTATTCTGATTTCAATCCACGCTCCCGCGAAGGGAGCGACTTTATAAGACGGCAACTGGGACTTTAGACAAAGATTTCAATCCACGCTCCCGCGAAGGGAGCGACCATGTTTTATCCTTTCCTGTATCTCAAAAATTCCTATTTCAATCCACGCTCCCGCGAAGGGAGCGACACCATTGTCGGCATTTCCGTCAATCCGACTTCCAATTTCAATCCACGCTCCCGCGAAGGGAGCGACACCATGATAAAGCTATTGATGATCAGATGGATACAAATTTCAATCCACGCTCCCGCGAAGGGAGCGACACCTGGCAAGCCGGAGCGTGACATACGGAGGTATTATTTCAATCCACGCTCCCGCGAAGGGAGCGACCAAAGCGCCACGATTAGCTGTTCGCCATCCTCGGTATTTCAATCCACGCTCCCGCGAAGGGAGCGACAAATAAGGGGCAAAAAGCCCCTTAATCCCTTTCCGCATTTCAATCCACGCTCCCGCGAAGGGAGCGACAAAAGGTCAGATTGACAATCCTATTGAGGATGATATTTCAATCCACGCTCCCGCGAAGGGAGCGACAAGATGCCAAGAGTGAATTTTATCGTAATTAGTAATTTCAATCCACGCTCCCGCGAAGGGAGCGACGGTATCTGGAGCAATTCCCCAGATACAATGATTATTTCAATCCACGCTCCCGCGAAGGGAGCGACTTAATTAAGGATTGGGAAATTGATGAAAATACCGATTTCAATCCACGCTCCCGCGAAGGGAGCGACAAAGGGCAGACTGTAATGTTTGCCCTTATTTTGTATTTCAATCCACGCTCCCGCGAAGGGAGCGACTGCATCGGGGTCGTCCGTATTCTGCTTTTCGATAATTTCAATCCACGCTCCCGCGAAGGGAGCGACGCTGCGTTGTGGTTGTACGTCTCGCCGCCAAGAAATTTCAATCCACGCTCCCGCGAAGGGAGCGACTTCTTTTCCCTCTTGCAAATGTTCAAGTCTTGTAAATTTCAATCCACGCTCCCGCGAAGGGAGCGACACCGCATCGGCATAACTTTTAACCATAGTTGAAGTGATTTCAATCCACGCTCCCGCGAAGGGAGCGACCTCCGTCCTGCATGATTGCTTCTTCGATCGTATCCGGATTTCAATCCACGCTCCCGCGAAGGGAGCGACGCAATATCGAGATTGATCCGTCAAAGTCATATCAATTTCAATCCACGCTCCCGCGAAGGGAGCGACGTTAGAGCATTTCTGATCAAGTATTATGGTTCGGATTTCAATCCACGCTCCCGCGAAGGGAGCGACACTAGTCAAGAAGCTGATAATAAACCTTGTTCAATTTCAATCCACGCTCCCGCGAAGGGAGCGACAACAATGGTGCAGAAGTTATCTATGCTTTTGCAGATTTCAATCCACGCTCCCGCGAAGGGAGCGACAATAAAGGTGGTGATATAATTATGCATGAAATAATTTCAATCCACGCTCCCGCGAAGGGAGCGACATTTGATCAATCCCCCTTTTGATTGATTATATCAGAATTTCAATCCACGCTCCCGCGAAGGGAGCGACAATAAAGGTGGTGATATAATTATGCATGAAATAATTTCAATCCACGCTCCCGCGAAGGGAGCGACGTGTTTATGCGACTTTTAAAACAGTCCGTACGGATTTCAATCCACGCTCCCGCGAAGGGAGCGACTATGCCATCATAGGTGGGTAGTTCTTAGTTATGTAATTTCAATCCACGCTCCCGCGAAGGGAGCGACAGAACTATTCGTTAAACTGGTATCAATGTTTATTATTTCAATCCACGCTCCCGCGAAGGGAGCGACCAATTGTTCTGATTATTTTTATTCGTGGTATAGGTATTTCAATCCACGCTCCCGCGAAGGGAGCGACAAGGTTGCCACTTACATAGTCAAATACATGACGAAAATTTCAATCCACGCTCCCGCGAAGGGAGCGACAGTTGTTTGTCGCGGTAAAGGTCTGGTACCCTATATTTCAATCCACGCTCCCGCGAAGGGAGCGACGAATTTCATCAATTGTTTTTTCGGTTACATTGTAATTTCAATCCACGCTCCCGCGAAGGGAGCGACCAGGGGGCTTGTGGAATATGAGTGGATACACCGATTTCAATCCACGCTCCCGCGAAGGGAGCGACGGGAGGAGCGATCGTATATAAGAATCAGGCGATTATTTCAATCCACGCTCCCGCGAAGGGAGCGACCAATGTCTGGCAGAGTTTGTTTATTGCGGTTTTATTTCAATCCACGCTCCCGCGAAGGGAGCGACAATTTACTACGTTTGTTTATCGTATGGGTGGTTGATATTTCAATCCACGCTCCCGCGAAGGGAGCGACCAGTGGAAATGAGTTCTAGTTCATTATAGATCAAATTTCAATCCACGCTCCCGCGAAGGGAGCGACGACACAAGGACAGTTGTCCTTGTGTTTCTGGACATTTCAATCCACGCTCCCGCGAAGGGAGCGACCCGAAGGCAAGGCGCTGGTCATGCTGGTAGTTCATTTCAATCCACGCTCCCGCGAAGGGAGCGACGGGCGTCAGCATGTCTCCTGCCTGCTTTGCATTATTTCAATCCACGCTCCCGCGAAGGGAGCGACGGACTGCACCGCGAGCCATTTCTCGGCAGGCATATTTCAATCCACGCTCCCGCGAAGGGAGCGACTCAGGAGCGGCGGCTCTGTGGTGTTTACGATGGAATTTCAATCCACGCTCCCGCGAAGGGAGCGACCGAACGGAACCATCATGACAGCAATGCCATACGATTTCAATCCACGCTCCCGCGAAGGGAGCGACGACGATCGCCAGAGCTGCATACGCATCCATCCGATTTCAATCCACGCTCCCGCGAAGGGAGCGACGTGTCGTGCACGTCCGACGCGATTACGTCTTTGATTTCAATCCACGCTCCCGCGAAGGGAGCGACGTCAGCTTCATCGATGACGACATCAACCTAGATGATTTCAATCCACGCTCCCGCGAAGGGAGCGACGGAATCCCAAGCCAGGAGATGATCACAGGGCTGACATTTCAATCCACGCTCCCGCGAAGGGAGCGACGGAATCCCAAGCCAGGAGATGATCACAGGGCTGACATTTCAATCCACGCTCCCGCGAAGGGAGCGACGGAATCCCAAGCCAGGAGATGATCACAGGGCTGACATTTCAATCCACGCTCCCGCGAAGGGAGCGACCCAGGTCTTCAAGAGCAGCCACGACATCAGTAATATTTCAATCCACGCTCCCGCGAAGGGAGCGACACCACCGGGTCCATGCCTATCCATGAGAGAACATAGATTTCAATCCACGCTCCCGCGAAGGGAGCGACTATCTGCAACACCGCTTCTTCTTTCAACTCCGATATTTCAATCCACGCTCCCGCGAAGGGAGCGACAAATTGCTATTTATCATATACACCACCTACAAACATTTCAATCCACGCTCCCGCGAAGGGAGCGACGAAAGCGGAACAATTTTTAGAACTCAAGACCACGATTTCAATCCACGCTCCCGCGAAGGGAGCGACTGTACCATCTTCTGTGCCACTATCGTCCGTATTAGATTTCAATCCACGCTCCCGCGAAGGGAGCGACGAATTTTTCATTTTTCAATCTCCTTTACAATTTCTATTTCAATCCACGCTCCCGCGAAGGGAGCGACGCTGGTAATCGTTATCTTCGATACTATCTTGGCATTTCAATCCACGCTCCCGCGAAGGGAGCGACGACAGATGTCGTATATTTATTCCGACCGGTAAATATTTCAATCCACGCTCCCGCGAAGGGAGCGACCATAAGGGCACCCGCGGAAACCGGCCGTCACAAAATTTCAATCCACGCTCCCGCGAAGGGAGCGACAGCAATATTATACAACAAATTTCATTTTCTTTGTATAATACTGTATATTTTGTCAGCAATAACATAAAATAACCATCTCTATCTATTCATAGAAATGTCATTTCAATGCCTTTTATTTAATATTTCAAGTGCGAATCCCTCCAGTATTTTATGTGTACTTTCCGTTCGCACCATAGTCCTTACAATATAAGCGTCTGATCCGCAGCAATTCCCCGATCAACACCTATGTGTTCAATTTTTGTGTGATAATTATTTCCCAGATAGTAAAATCGCAAACTATCCACACTTTCATCAATAATATCCGTTAATATCGACTTTAACAGCACACATTGTGCATTATCCAGAATACATTCAAACACCGAATTCTGAACGCGTCTTCCATAATTTACACACTGTTTTGCCACTTTTCGCAAGCGGCCTTTTCCTGCAGCCGTCTCCGTATTTACATCATAAGTAATTAAAACAAGCATTTGGATTCCTCATTTCCATAAAAATACCGGATATCCATCTAGATCACCTCTTAGGAACCGCGCAAGTAACATAGCCTGAACATAGGGAACCATTCCCCATTCCATTTTTTCTTTGAGGTAAGGATGGGTAATCATTTCTTTTTTCTTGTTCTGCCATTCCGACAACAACTTTTTCCGTGACTCTGTATCCATCAAAACCGCACCATTTTCTTTTCTTGTAAAGTCTTTTCCATTCACAATTTTCTTATTGATCAAAGATAAGACAAACCGGTCTGCCATAACTGCACGCAATTCTTCTATCAAATCCAAAGAAAGAGAAGCCCTTCCCGGTCGATCCGTGTGCATATATCCAACATACGGATCAAGGCCAACCGTCTCCAATGCTGATGTAATCTGATTGGTCAGTAATGTATAGACAAAGGATAACATTGCGTTGACATTATCTAACGGTGGTCTTTTATTTCTTCCCTGAAATATAAAATCTTTTTTCTGTTGCAAAATTAACTCATCAAATACTCCAAAATAAATGCTTGCAGCTTCTCCTTCATATCCCCGGAGCTGATCGATCGATTTTGCATTCTGGATATAATCCAGAAAAGATTTTAATTGCAAGGATGCCGTTTTTACAGCTTCTGCATCAATCTGCATGGAATGATCCCGAACTGCACGTTCCAACACCCATCTTGCATTATATACTTTTCCTAAAATACAATTTTTTGCGATTCTCAAACGGATGGTTTCATCCTTACAACTTAAAAACTGTTGTTCCCTTAATATGACATTTCCTTTTATTTTTCCGGTAATCCTTGCCAGAAACTTTCCCTGAGGTGTCAAATAACAAAGGGAAATATTTTTGTCTGCACAAGCTCCCATAAGTGCCGGACTTGTTCCACGATATCCAAACGAAACAATTCCTTCCAGATTGTGAAGCGGGACACGTCCGATTTCTTTTTTGTCATCGTAAACAACAACGTTTTCTCCATCCAATCCCAGATAGCTATTCTCGGAAGTTACATATAATGTGTTTAATAATTTTCTCATTCTGCATCCTCCAGAACCTTTTGAACATACGCTTTAACAGAACCTGCCTTTTCCAGCTTTGGCATACAGATTTCTTTTAGCGAACAAGACGAACATGCTTTTGTCGGCTTTACTTTCGGCGTATAATTTTTCTTATAATATTCATGCATTTCCTCGAATATTTTTCTTACTTCACAGCGAAGTTCTTCCGTAAATTCCACCGGCTCTCGCCTTCTCGTTTCCCCATAAAAGATTGCTCCCTCCGTAATCTCTGTCGAAAACATTTCTTCCAGGCACATTGCCTGTGCAGCAAGCTGCAGCTTGTCTTCATCTGATTCCTTTGGTTTTCCTTTTTTATATTCAATTGGATATACTGAATACAATCCCCTATGACCAAATAATGTTATTCCATCTTCGCATTTATGAAATTCAACGATATCGCATTCTCCGCTTACTCCCATACTTTTTGAAGATACCGGAAGTGCCCGAACAATAAGGATGTCCTTTCTTTTTTCTGTAAGATATGGATCATGTGCTTTTTTATGCATCAGTTCTCCAACAACCGTATGGACATTTTCTGCCCACTGCTGCTCAATATGGATCAATGCCCACTGTCTTCTGCAAAATTTAAAATGCTGGATTCCGGAGATCATCAAATAATCATCCTGCGCGTATTCCATTAAATCATCCTTTTCACTTCTACCGAATCTGGTATTTCTTCTTCATGAATGGTAACTTTATAATCCTGATACTTTCTCGGATATTCCACAGTTTCATTTTTCTTAACTTCCACTGCGTCAAATAATTTATATGCCGGACAATCTCCCAATTCCTTACTGTGCTTAAACACAATCAATTCCCGGACTGCCATTTTTCCCCTTGCCGCAGAATGATCATTTTCAAACATATTGATAATTGCATCCCATAATAAATCCAGATCCTCCTCTGAAAATCCGGTTACCTTTCTTGCCAAATTTGCCGAAACGTATCCTTCCACGCGGTACAGTCCATATGGAACAATACTCTTTCTTCCCATTTCTGTGCTTTTATTTTCTGCATCTTTTTCGGTTGTAATTGCAACTCTTGTAATGGTTACTTCCTGACTAATAATTGGATCAATACTTCTGGCAAACCCAAGCTGCACCGGTCCCCGCACCTGTCCACAATTTAGGGAAGCTTTCACAAAAGTTGTCATAACTGCACCAAATGTCCGAATATCATAAAAATTTTTGCACATATAATCCCGCAGTTTCAGATCTGCATCCGGATCTGATTTCTTTAACTTTTTCAGGGCATCCGTTACCTTTTTATCTTCCGTTTCCGTCACTCCTAAGCTCTCACAGGCCTCCCGGTCACTTCTGTTTAATGGCACATTTTCCTTAATATAAATCTTGTATCCAGCTTCGTCTTCTTTCACCATCTCGATATAATTACGAATCTTACGTTTTAAACATACATCTGTTACCAGACCTAATCCGCTCTCCGGATCAATGCGTGGCATATTTCCCGCATCCGGATCTCCATTTGGATTTCCGTTTTCCACATCAAATAATACAACAAATTCATATCTGTTTTTAATTGCTTCTCCCATTTACTTCTCCTCCCTTTTTTCATACTTTTTCTGTGTCTGATGATAATATCCCAACATAAATTTTCCCTGTTCTTCCAAACTCAATCGTTGTGGAAAAGCGTTAATTTTTTCCATGAGTTCTGTCAACAGTTTTTCGTAATAAATTTTTGATCCACCCCCAATTTCACGTTCCAATTTTTTAATGTGGCTGTTTTTTAATTTGATTAAAACTGGAAATACTGACGCAGGTGTTGCACATGCGGAATTAAAATAGCGATCTCTTATCGTTGTATTAACTCCCGGATTTGCATCCTTTTGAATAGACTCCAATACTGAAAATAATCTTCCCAATATATATGGAGTCTCATTACTTGATTCATTTAATCCCATACATTCTTCTCCTTCTTTCCATTGATAATTTTTTATCAAAAAAGCTTTGATAATTGCTGCCCTTCCATAAGTAACATTTCCCTGTTCCGAACGAATGCGAATCAGGGTATCTGTATATAAACTTGCTGGATACCGATTCCCCGACAAAACCGCCTGTAATACAGAAGCCGCCATATTCGCAACCGGTTTTTTCTCTTTGGATTTCATATTCACGGTTTCCTGCAGCATACGATAGATTCCAAGAAATTTTCTATCGTTTGCCCAGGAAGGCCTTACAACATCCATGCGTTTATAATGTGCTTCTATATTTTTTAAAATGGTTCCAAATGAATTCTGATAGAAAAACCGAACCGATAGTCTCGCTGCATTTGGCGCCAGACATAATATATAAAACTGCTGTGTCAGATCAATCGTTATATCGTCCAGATCGATCGGACGCATTGCTTTTAAATTATCAAAAACTTTCTGTAACTGTTCCTGATTATCTTCTTGCGGGTTGATCGAAATACAAAAAAGATCCTCACACTTTTTTTCTCCGGTTTCTGCCCAGAATACAATCATGGAATCTCCCAATGAAAATGTGTTTTCCCTTTTGCTTAAAAGATAATTCAATGCTGTCGTATACGCAAACTCTGCATATTTTCCCACCGGTGCATTGTAGCTTTGCTCCTTTCCATAGGATTCAAACGCCGGGGCATTAAACGAAACAAGCGCCGCCCCGCTGGACTGCGCCCCAGGAACCCCTTTGATTCCCCGGTGGATTCTTGCAATCTCCGTTCTTTCCCCTGTTACAAGGCATATTCCCGTTTGTTCTTCCCCGTTTGCTTCAATCGAATTTTCCCAAGCTGCTTTTATATCTGAATCATCCTGTGCATAATCCATTCCCATGCAAAAGATAAGATTTCCACCCTCATTTAGTTCCTCCCATTTGTCCTGAACGCAGCCATTGTCTTTTGCATTTTCCGGATTCCACGTTTCAAAAAAAGAACAGATTGCTTTTGCCATAGGATTATCTACATCTTTTAATAGTGCGATATGTTTTTCCTTTGCCGCCTGAAAACAGTCTTTCACACGATCATTTGTTCCATCTGTATCAATTCCAAGCATATATTTGGCATTATCACACAGAAAATTTGCTGCAACCCCGGAAGATCGTGTAACCATTTCCGGCACATATAACAGCGCTGGAACCATAACTATTTTTTTCCCTCGCTGGTCTTCTGTCTGCAAAGAATAAATGACTTTTATACTTCCATCTGCATTCAGATCAATGGCATAAGAAACTTTTGCCTGACTCCATCCCGGCTTGGAAACCAGACCCTTTTGTGCAAGATTTTCATATTCCTTTACCAATGCCTGCAAAATCATCGTATCACCTCACAATCCCGCAAATCGATGACACCACGTTTCATAACCGCCCGAAAAAACATCGGCTGAATATCTTCCTTGTTACTATAATCCATATCATACAACATAAACCCCAGGTCTTTTTCCGGAATCTCATCATAAATGGTATGGATCACTTCCTCCTCACAGAGACAAAAATGTGCTGGAAATTCCCGGCAGCCAAAATATGGCATATGATAACATTCCCCACGTTTTAGTCTCCGCATCATGATATCTTTAAACTTTCCCGGATTATCTGTCTCATTTGCCTGATCCGTCATTTCAAAATGTGCTTCTATCACATATGATACATCCCTTAAAATCAATGAAGCCCGCTGGACAATGTCCTCTTTTGTGCTGATATAAAGAGGCTTGTCTGCTCCATTATATGCCTGTAACACATTGCTGGCGGAAACTTTGCTTTTTACTTCATTTCTCCGGACGCTTGTAAAGCGGATTGGATTTTTTACATATATTTTGTCAATCACCCAACGCAGCCCCGGATGCCAATAGATTGCTTCCAAAATCCCCCTTGCCGCTGATGGTGTCATGACATCATAGGAACACCGTTCCACTTTCATCTCCGGTCTGGAAAATAATGCATATTCCCCCCATACCTGTACCTTTACTCCTACTCCCATTTAAAGTACCACTCCTTCCTCATAGCACGCTGCAATATAGTCTCTCGGCTGATAGTAAAAATCAGAATTATAATTGGAGATCTGTGCATCTATCCACGAATGATATACTTCCCAGATTCCATCTACAATTTTATGATCATCATAACAGTCTTCTATCAACCGTTCATAAACTTCCCCGATATCCCAATAATCCGGTATTTTATACCGGCATGCCTGCACATTATCAAAAGTTCCAGAGTTCATGTGACATTCCTGTATAAACTCATCCGCCACTTTTTCGATCGGCTCACAGTGAAAAACATCCGCGAATTCGTAAATCCGCTGAATGCGTTCTTTTGTAAGACAATCCACGACTTCTTTTCTTGTTCGTTTCATCTGTCTTCCAATATATTCAATCAGACTACATGTATAAAATAAATCATTATTATTTTTTGTTCCCATACACAGCCTCACTTCCGATATATTCTAACGTATCCAGCGCCGAAATCGTATGAAAGCTGATCTGATGGGTAGGATGGTTAAATTTCGCCAATTCCCAGAATGCGGCTCTGGATATTTTTCCGTCAATGAAATTCTGGATATAATTATAAATCGTATCATCTGCCATCGGACCTTCCACAATATCATAAGTATGTGCAATGCCCTTTCTGCACTGCACGATAAAATCCAGCCATTCTTCCGTCATCTCATCAAAACGCAAATATTTTAACTTTTCATTTGGTGTATACTCGTATTGATTCAGATACCCTTTCGTTCCATACCTGCCTGCCCATCGCCTCGCCTGTTCCGGAAACTGTGTGCAATAAAATCCGAAATAAAAATCTTTATGAAAACGTGCCTTTCGAATTTCCGGATATTTTACAACTTCTTTACTGCCGTGATATAAGATCATTCTTTCCTCTTTCTATTGTCATCATTTTACAACATTCTATCTTTTATTTATCATACTACTTTATCTATCATTAATCAATTCTTTTTGACTTTTTACTTAAATTACTATTGAACTTTAAATTTATTCTTGAATATAAAAATAAAATTGTTTATACTTACTATTGTCAGGTTCCACCTGTGGATTGAAATAATAGTCTTTTTAGTAACGCAAACGAGTGGCGATGTAATCTTCTTTACATCGCCACTCCTCTTTACAAATACAAATCCATTCCCGAATCCACAGACAAATCTAATCCCATATCCTCCGTATACTGATCCAGCTTCACAAGCTCATAAAACTCTGTAGCATCCGAAGAAATCTCCTGTATCATCCCGGCATCCCACAAAATTTTAAAAAGGTTATCATATACCTGAATACAATATTGTGATGCCTTTCGCATCCGTTCCTTTGAAAATCCCTGATGTTTCAATTCCGCCAGCAGTTCTTCTGCCTCCTGCTCCACCGGCACCAAAATGGTTCTTGTATCTTCTTCAATCAGACGAATTTTTTTTGCTGCAGTTTCAAAATTATATTTATGTTCTTGAAATTTTCCCATAATATTCTTTTTATCCAGACTTTGCTCCCGAAAACGGTATAACCGTTTAAAATACTCTGTTATGCTGTCCAGATCAGAAATATCATCTGTTTCCTGCAAAATTGCTTTTGCAATATCCACCGGCAGCCTTTGACTTGGAGCTATTTTGCTGTCTGTTACATCAAACACAAAAACGATACTGTCCTCTGCTTTTTCCTGCCCCTCCCGGTTGCAGCGTCCTGCCGCCTGTATGATAGAATCCACACCTGCAATCTGTCGATACACATGGCAAAAATCCAGATCTACCCCGGCTTCCACCAAGCTAGTAGAAATTAAGATACACTTTTTCTTCTGCTTTAATCTTTCCCTGATCTGTGCCAGAATCCGCTTTCGGTGTTTTTGATACATACTTGTTGACAGATGATAAACTCCCTCTCCCTTTAATTTGCGATAAAGTTCCTGTGCACATTTTTTTGTATTTACAATACACAATGCCTGTTTTTCTTTCTGCAGTTGGCCCGCTAACTGATCAATAGGAACATATCCGAGATTTTGATACGTTACCCTTCTGAAAAATTCAAACTGTTCCTTCACATTCGGACACAATTCTACAAATGTACGCTCTCCGATAAATATTTTATCCAGCGCCGGTTGTGTAGCCGTACACAATACCATACTTGACCGATAATCCTCCATAAGTGTTTCCATCATTGCAATACACGGTTTTAAATAATCTACAGGGAGCATTTGTGCCTCATCAAAAATCACAACCGAATTTGCAATATTATGAAGCTTTCTGCACTTGGACGATGTATTAGCAAAAAGCGATTCAAAAAACTGAACGCTGGTTGTCACGATCACCGGTTTATCCCAATTCTCACTGGCAAGCTGCATGGGTTTTAGATCTTCCGAGCTGTCATAATCAACATTACAGTGATGTTCCAACACATTTTCTTCCCCCAGGATGTTCCGAAACACCTCAGCATTCTGTTCAATAATACTGGTGTATGGAATGACATAAATAATGTGATCCATATGATGAAAAACTGCATGTCTTAACGCAAATGCTAACGATGCAATCGTCTTTCCACCACCGGTAGGAACCGTCAGATGAAACAGACCTCTTTCTTCTTTTCCAGCTTCCATACATGCTTTTAAAATTTCTGTTCTTCTTCCATTGATCGAATTTAGGTCCTGATTTTCAAGCCAGGGCTGCACATGATTTTCCAGTTTTTCCAACAATATTTCCATATTCTGTCCGGAATTTCTCCCTGTCTGACCATTTTTCATGAATTTTTCTGTATCTAAAAAATCCGCATCCACAAGGCAGGAATAAATCATCCGCATAAAAACACTGAGTGAAAAATCAAAATTTTTATTTGGTTTTCTTACAAATGGGTCCGTCTCTATCTTCGGAATCTTTACTTCATATTGATATGCCTGATAATCACATATTTTTTTCTTTAATCTGCCGCATAAACTGGATGGAATTTCTGTATTTCCATAATCCGGAAGTCCGGCATGATGTCCGGCAATACAATATGCCAGTAAAGAATAATACCCACCTTTTTCCATACACAATTTCGTTCCTGCTGTAGAATGATCTACCTGTTCATTCGTATCATATTTTATTTTCTTTTGGAATTCTTCGGAATATTTTCCTATGTCATGGAGCATTCCACAGCAATACCCCCATTCCTGTTTTCCAAATGCATCTGCAAATGCTCCAGCCAATTGAGCCGTTCCGGTTAAATGTTCCAAAACCGTCTGAATTCTATCCCCATCTTTATGTGCTATATATTCCATATCATTTCTCCCATACATTTTACTTTCATTATATATCACAACAATAAGAAACGGCCACCATACTTTCAAATCTAAAAATACAGTGACCGTTCTACTCGGTTTCGTTATTCAATTTTTTGTTCCTTTCTTTTGTAATTTATTTTCTTCAGCTCACAGATACTTCCATCTGTTTAGAAAATTAGTGATATGTAATCTCTATATTGAATAATAATCTGAAGTCTGCTCTCTCGCTTTTTATAAAATGAACTTCTTCCGCACATCTTACCCTCAAATTACCTTCTGTGGTATCTTTCCGCAGCATCTTCATCAGTAAAATGTCTGTACATATCCATTGCCTTTCTCACTCTTGGTATCTTATCCTAAATACCCTCAATTATTATTTTCTATTCCAAAAGGCTTTTCCCGCTGAAATTTTCAGACACTACCACGCTTACCATGAAGTTTTTGTTTTGATCATCGTCCCATTGGACTGTACCTCCTTTTCTCATTCAATTCCTGCTTACTCCAAGCTTCTTTCTATTTCCAATTGGCTTTCCAACCGCTTGGTCCGATTGGAAGTCTTGTGTAATTAGGTCTTGTTTGTTTTGTTGACTGTATATTATCATAGTTGCTTTATATTGTCAACTATTTTGTTCTATATTTTTAAATTTTTCTCTTTATTTTCTGTTTATATTTAAATTGTTTGTGTTTTTACGTGTTTTCTCTATTTTACCAGTAATTTGCATGCAATCATCCAACGCCACGGAACCGCCTTTCCATTGCCCCCACAAAATTACAAAATCGGGAAAAATTCATACAAATTTTATTGATTTTATTGGGTAATTATGTATAATACTAAATTAGGGAAAAAGGAATTTTTTCTTACTATACTATAAAGAAAGAGGTTTAAATCAAGATGGCAGAAATCAATTTAAGCAAGTATGGTATCACCGGTACCACAGAAATCGTTCACAACCCTTCTTATGAGAAATTATTCGAAGAAGAGACAAAAGCTGGCCTTGAAGGATATGAAGTTGGTCAGGAGACAGAGCTTGGTGCAGTTAACGTAATGACTGGTATCTACACCGGACGTTCTCCAAAAGACAAATATATCGTTATGGACAATAACTCAAAGGACACTGTATGGTGGACATCTGATGAGTACAAGAACGACAACCACCCAATGACAGAAGACACATGGGCAGTTGTTAAGGATATTGCAAAGAAAGAGCTCTGCAACAAGAGACTTTTCGTTGTAGATGCATTCTGTGGTGCAAACAAAGACACCCGTATGGCTATCCGTTTCATCGTAGAGGTAGCTTGGCAGGCACATTTCGTAACAAACATGTTCATCAAGCCTTCCGCTGAAGAACTTGAGAATTTCGAGCCTGATTTCGTAGTATACAATGCTTCTAAGGCTAAAGTTGCAAACTACAAAGAGTTAGGATTAAACTCTGAGACATGTGTAGCTTTCAACATCACAAGCAAAGAGCAGGTTATCATCAATACATGGTACGGCGGAGAAATGAAGAAAGGTATGTTCTCTATGATGAACTACTTCCTTCCACTCAAGGGTATGGCTTCTATGCACTGCTCCGCAAACACAGATTTAGATGGCAAGAATACAGCAATCTTCTTCGGTCTGTCTGGAACAGGAAAGACTACACTTTCTACAGATCCTAAGCGTCTCCTGATCGGTGATGATGAGCACGGCTGGGATGACAACGGCGTTTTCAACTTCGAAGGTGGATGCTATGCTAAGGTTATCAACCTGGATAAGGATTCTGAGCCAGATATCTACAACGCAATCAGAAGAGATGCTCTTCTTGAGAACGTAACTGTAGATGCAAACGGCAAGATCGATTTCGCAGACAAGAGCGTTACCGAGAACACTCGTGTTTCTTACCCAATCGATCATATCAAGAATATCGTACGTCCAATCTCTTCTGCTCCAGCAGCAAAGAACGTAATCTTCCTGTCAGCAGATGCTTTCGGAGTACTTCCTCCAGTATCTATTCTGACTCCAGAGCAGACACAGTACTACTTCCTTTCCGGATTTACTGCAAAGCTTGCTGGTACAGAGCGTGGAATTACTGAGCCTACACCTACATTCTCTGCTTGCTTCGGACAGGCATTCCTTGAGTTACATCCTACAAAGTATGCTGAGGAACTCGTTAAGAAGATGCAGAAGAGCGGCGCTAAGGCTTACCTCGTAAATACCGGATGGAACGGATCCGGAAAGCGTATCTCTATCAAAGATACCCGTGGAATCATCGATGCAATCTTAAACGGAGATATCAACAACGTTCCTACTAAGAAGATTCCTTACTTCGATTTCGAAGTACCAACCGAATTAAACGGTGTAGATACAGGAATTCTTGATCCTCGTGATACTTATGCTGATGCTTCTGAGTGGGAGACAAAGGCTAAGGATCTTGCAGCAAGATTCATCAAGAACTTCTCCAAGTATGAAGGAAATGCAGCTGGTAAGGCACTGGTTTCTGCTGGTCCTCAGTTATAATTTCCCTGTATCAGGTAAATTCGATATGCAAAAAGAGCATCCCATGTGGATGCTCTTTTTATTGTTCACCAAAACCAAAACTCAATGCTGTAGATTCTGTTAAAAATCTAATTTAAGGCGTCAGCCCCGCTCTCTCTGGTACGGATCTTTGTAGCAGTACGGATCTCATAGCTGAAAATCTTTCCATCCCCGACTTCTCCGGTAAATGCAGCCTTCTGAATGGCATCAATGGTCGCTTTCTCCCATTCCTCGGACGATACCACAATCTCAAACTTAATCTTCGGCTGCATCATAACATCTACTTCTGTACCACGCACTCTCTTTTTATATCCCCTCTGTGCACCGCATCCCATCACTTGTGATACGGTGATACCATTCACATCAATCGCGTTTAATGCTTCCTTTACATCCTCAAAAACTTCTTCCCGGACGATTGCTTCCACTTTTATCATCATAAGCTTCTTTTTTCTCCTTATACATGATTATTTTATACTTCCAGATTTATCTCTGTCTCGAAATAACTGACGGATCCATTATAACATACGAGGTCTGTTTCTGGGACTTATGAATCCAGACCATTAAATGTCGGATACGCACTCTCTCCATGCTGCGAAATATCCAGACCAACTTTTTCTGCTTTTTCATCTACACGAAGCTCCGTAAACAATCTTACAATGCCAAGGCAGACCAATGTACCGACAATCGCCACGGCAACTGTCACAACAATTCCAATAATCTGTGCAACAAATAAACGGTAATTTCCAAAAAACAGTCCATCCCAGCGGGCAACCGGATTGATAGAATGTTTTGCAAACAATCCGGTTGCAATTCCTCCCCAGACTCCTCCGATGCCATGGCAGCCAAATGCATCGAGTGCATCATCAATCTTTAATTTTCCTTTCAACAGGGAAATGGTACCACAGCAGATCGGGCTGACCAGTGCTCCGATGATAATTGCCGACCAGATCGGAACAAATCCAGCTCCCGGTGTAATTGCAACCAGTCCAACAACCAGACCGGTAGAAGCACCTACTAAGGTAGGCTTTCCATCCTTGATCACATCAATAAACATCCAGGACATCATGGCACTTGCACTGGCAAGTGCAGTTGTCATAAACGCATGTGCTGCCAGTCCGTTCGCTGCCAGTGCACTTCCTGCATTAAATCCAAACCACCCAAACCATAAGATAAATGCTCCGAGTGCTACAAACGGAATGTTATGTACCCGGTATGCCGTCTGTTCATATCCTCTTCGCCTGCCAAGGATAATGGAAAATACCAATGCACTGACACCGGAACTGATATGCACCACATTTCCTCCGGCAAAATCAACCGATCCGATTTCTGCAAGTAATCCTCCCTGTCCCCATACCATATGTGCCATTGGATAGTATACAATGACGGACCAGAACATAATAAATAAAAACAATGCCTTAAATTTTACACGACCCACAAGGGAACCCGTGATCAAAGCCGGCGTAATCATTGCAAACATCATCTGAAATGCGATATAAACCAGATGCGGTATCGTCGACGCATATGGACCTGCTTCATTCATTTTAATTCCATGCAAGCCAAACCACCGGAAATCTCCAATAATTCCTGCATGATTTCCACCAAAAGACAGTGAATATCCAAACAATACCCACATGACAACCGACAATCCCATAATCGCTGCGCATGCCATCATGGTGCTGACGACATTCTTTCTTCGAACCAATCCTCCATAGAAAAAGGCTAATCCAGGTGTCATAAAAAACACCAGAGCTGAACATATCAGCATAAATCCTGTATCCCCTGCGTTCATCCTATCTTCCTCCGATCTCTTATATTTTTAAACGCAAAAAAGGCGTCAAAAGAATTCTCTTTTGACGCCTTCGTCGTAGATAATCATAGCAGACTTATTACTCCAATGCAAGCATTTTTCCATAATATTTGCTATTTTTTATGGTACGAACTACTTCTTTCGTACCATTTTCCCATTATTTTTTCAATAATCAGTCTTTTGATTCGATGACAATAAGCTCTCCGGAAGAAAACGAAACCGTTGCTTCATCTGAAACAATTTCATTACTGATTCCAAGAGAATTAAATCCACCCATGGTATAATCGGTAAGAGGATACTTTAATCCACGTAATGTAACTCCACATACTTTCTCAGAAAATGGAATCAAAGAAACATACTTTCCGTACTGCTCCTCTTTCCGGATCGTCAACGGCTGATTAATCATGCGGATACGATTATGTTCATCGACCAGGCTGATCTTTATCTGTTCCTCCAGACCAATACCAAGCAGACTGATATTGCCCAGTACATGATCAATTCTGGTACCGGTTGCACCAATGACCACAATCTCCATTGCACCTCTGCGAATGGCCTCCCGGATCGCATATTCCGTGTCGGTATCATCCTTTTCCGGATTCAGCATGCACACCTCGATCTGCTCTTTGTCATGAAAATATTCAAGGGTATCCGGATTTACCGAATCAAAATCCCCCACTATGATATCCGGCAGAATATGATCCCGATACAATGCTTCCATTCCCGCATCTGCCGCTAATATGACATCAAATCCTCCATTTTTTACAATCCAGGTTAAAAAACCTTCCTTCACTTCTCCCCCGGAAACAATTAAATACTTCATCTTCTACCCCTGCCTTTGCAACTTTTCCAGAAATGCTTCCACATTCTTTTCGATCTCTCCCTTGAAAACCGCAGAACCTGCCACAATTATGTTGGCTCCTGCATCCATGGCTTCTTCCACATTTTCCAGATTAATTCCCCCATCTACTTCAATATCGGTCTTACATCCGGACTGCTTCACAAGATTTCTCGCTTCACGCACTTTATCTAACGTATACGGAATCAGTTTCTGTCCTCCGAATCCCGGATTAACGGTCATGATAAGAAGCATGTCCACCTTCGGAAGAATATATCGGACAGTTTCCAGCGGAGTGGCCGGATTTAATGCCACACCGGCCAGAACTCCCTTTTCCCTGATTGCCTCCACTGTGCGGTCAAGATGCCTGCATGCTTCTGCATGGACCGTAATAATATCCGCTCCCGCGTCAACAAAATCATCTATATAGCGAATCGGTTCCTCAATCATCAGATGGACATCAAAAATCCGATCGGTACATTTACGAATGGAACGAATGATCGGAAATGCAAACGAAATACTCGGAACAAACATTCCATCCATAACATCGATGTGTACATATTCCGCACCTGCCTGATCCAGCAACCGGATCTGTTCTCCCAGATTAGCAAAATCTGCCGATAAAATTGACGGTGATAAACAGTTCATTGATTCCTCCTAATACTTGCGCATATTCTTCATTTCCTGATAAAGCTGCACATAATTGTCATACCTCACCTGCGATATTTTTCCTTCTGCAAGTGCAGTCTTAACGCCACAATCCGGCTCTCCGATGTGACTGCATCCGATAAATCTGCATCCAGGCTCAAAACGCACGAACTCCGGATAACATGTCCACAGATCCTCTTTGGAAAATCCGGGCAGATCCATAGAACTAAACCCCGGAGTATCCATAATATAGGTGTTTTCCGCAATTGGTATAATCTGCGAATGGCGTGTCGTATGTTTTCCCCGCTCAATCTTGTCACTGATTCCTCCGGTCTGCATCTGCACCGCATCCTGCAGATCATTGATCAGCGAAGATTTTCCTACTCCGGACGGTCCTGCCACTGCCGTCATCTTTCCCTGCAACACAGATTTGAGTTTTTCCACATTTTCCTGTGTCTTTGCACTTGTAAAGAGCAGCTCATACCCCGCCAGTTCATAAATTTTTCGTAATACTTCTCTTTGTTCTTCCGTCACCAGATCGCATTTGTTAAAACAGATCGTAACCGGAACTTTCTGATATTCCATCATACACAAAAAGCGATCCAGCAGATTAAAATTCGGGTCCGGTTTTGCAGCCGCGAAAATTACGAGTGCCATATCGATATTTGCCACTGCGGGGCGGATCAGTTCCCTGGTACGTGGAAGAATTTTTTCTACATTTCCAATCCTTTTTTCTTCATCCAGTACAACGATTTCCACATCATCACCCACGAGAGGTTTGATCTTCTGATTACGGAAAATTCCTTTTGCCTTACATTCATAAATTCCGGTTTCTGCCACGTGAACGTAGTAGAAACCGGAAATTCCTTTTACAATCTTTCCCTTCATATATTACCTACTGTTTTGAAAAGCTGACAGAATGTGTTTCTGTCTTTGTAGACGTATCGGAAAGACCTTCATCATCTATTTTTTCAATGCTCCAGGTAATCGTCACTTTACCGGACTCACATGCCATATCGGATGCCCCGATCGTAAGAGAACCATCGACATCACTGGTTCCGCTTGCATAGGTCGTGCCATCACTTCCCGTCAGTGTATACGTTGCACTGACTGCTCCTTCCGGTGCTGCATATGACTTTGAGAATTTATAGCTGTAATTTATCTCTTCCGGTCCCTTGCTTACCGTAATCGTTACCGTTGTATCTGCCGGCACAATCTTTCCGGATGCTACACTCTGTGAAATTACCTGTCCGGCTTTGACAGAATCACTGTATTCTTCTTTCACTGCAACTTTTAAGCCAGCCTTCTGCAAATCCGCCTGTGCATCTTTCTTGGAGTGACCCTGAACAGATGGCACCGTACTAGACTTCTTTCCCTGACTGATCACAATCGTAACCGTACTTCCCTCCTGTGCATTTCCGCCTCTCGGGCTCTGGGAAACAACCTTTCCTGCATCTACGGAATCATCATATTTGTATGTTTTGGACACTTTAAATCCGGCAGCCGAAAGAGTAGAAGAAGCATCTTTTTCCAGTTTTCCAACTACATTTGGAACCGGAACTTCGTTCTGCCCACTCTGACTCTCCGAATCTGTGAAATCCACATTTTCTGTTCCGGCAACAATTACATTGATTGTCGTTCCGGCAGATACTTCAGAACCGCCAACCGGGTCCTGATTCAGAACGGTTCCTTCCGGCTGATCCGACTTCTGCTCCTGAATAACAAACATATACAGCCCCTGTGCTTCCAGTTCAGACTGTGCCTCCTCCTGTAACTTTCCGCATACATTCTGTACCACGACAGGCTGTTCACTTTCTGTCTGTGTCTGCGTCTGTGTCTGCGTCTGCGTTTCTGTATTCTTTGATGAATTACTGCCAAAACGGAATAAGCCAAAGAAACTTCCCACAAGGTAAATAATCACTGCAAGGATTACAACAAACACCACAATTCCCATGATGGTCATTGCCTTATCCATCTTCGGACTGAGTCCTTCGTTTTCGTCCTCATCCTCATCGTCCTCATCCTCATCCGGATCATAGGAAGATTCCAGCTTGGAAGCGTGCCTGTCTTCTTTTGGCTCCCCCCCGTGTTCTTTGATCTGCTTTAATTCTTCCCCACTGATGACCTTGGTCTTTCCATTGTCCACAAGCGGAGCAATCACAACAAAATCCTCATCCGGATGTACCAGCGATCTGCGCAGATCCGCCAGCAGATCTCCAATGGTCTGGTAACGGCGGTCCGCATTCTTCTGTGTACATTTTAAGATAATCTTCTCCATGCTGATCGGCAGATTCTTTGCATACACACTTGGAGGTGTCATCTCTTCCTGCAGATGCTGAATAGCGACTGCAACCGTTGTATCTCCGTCAAAAGGTACACGTCCGGTTACCATTTCATACATAACAATACCCAGAGAATAGATATCGCTTCTTCCGTCTACAAACCCGTTTCTCGCCTGCTCCGGAGAAGAATAATGAACCGATCCCATCACATCCGAGCTGACGGTATTGGAAGACGCGGCTCTGGCAATACCAAAGTCCATGACCTTGACTTTTCCCTCTGTGGAGATCATGATATTCTGCGGTTTGATATCCCGATGGATGATCTGTTTGTTGTGGGCAGCTTCAATACCTCTTGCTACCTGAATGGCAATACTGACGGCTTCCTTAAAGGATAACTGTCCTTTCTTTTCAATGTATGTCTTAAGTGTGATTCCCTCAACATATTCCATGACGATATAATGAAGCCCCTCTTCGCTTCCTACATCATAGATATTTACAATATTTGGATGCTCCAGCCCTGCTGCTGACTGTGCCTCCGTGCGAAATTTTGCTACAAATCCACGATCTTCCGAAAATTCCGGTTTTAATACTTTTATTGCCACAAAACGGCCAAGCACATGATCCTTTGCTTTATAAACATCGGACATCCCGCCTGCACCAATCTTACTTACGATTTCATAGCGATCTGCTAAATACGTCCCAACTGTTAACATTCTTTCACCTCATCAAGAAAATGGTTCTATAATCATTACTGTAATATTGTCTTTTCCACCGTTGTCATTTGCAGTTTTTACAAGAAGTCCGGCGCGTTCCTCAATGGAAGCATCCCGCAGAATAATACTGCAGATTTCTTCGTCTTCCACCATATTCGTGAGTCCGTCCGTACAGATTAAGATGTGGTCATCTTTCTTTAATTCCACTTCAAAAAAATCTGCCTCTACTTCTTCCCCTGCACCGACTGCGCGGGTAATAATATTTTTGTCCGGGTGCTCACGTGCTTCCTTTGCACCTACTTCACCGATCCTGACCATCTCTGCCACAAGAGAATGATCCCTCGTGATCTGCCGGATGCCATCCGTACCGATGATATACAGTCTGCTGTCTCCGACATTTGCAACATAAAGCCGTCCGTCAATAATGGTGGCTGCAACAAGTGTCGTCCCCATACCTTTTTTCGCTTCATCTTCTGCAGCTTCTGTGATCAGAAGTCTGTTTGCAGTTGTTATTGCCTCTTTTAAAATTGTAACTGGTTCTTCTCCCGAACTCCGGGACACGGATGCAACGATGCGCTGCGTTGTGTAACGCGATGCGTAATCTCCTGCCTTGTGTCCCCCCATGCCATCTGCAACAATGTACAGATTCGGGAGATTCCCAACGGGTTCATCCGACGCGAAAAAATAATCCTGATTCATTTCACGAAGAATGCCTGTATCCGTTATGGAATACGTCTTCATCCGCTTTATCCTTTCTCAATTACATGTAATATACATACTCTTCCATCATCTGTCTATCTTAGCACATGACTTTTCGTTATGCAAGTCTCTGATTCTCTTTGTACTTGCGCCTTAATTGTCCGCAGGCACCATCAATATCACGCCCCATCTCACGGCGTACTGTCACCGTTAAACCACTCCGTTCCAGTTTCTCCTTAAAAGCTTCGATGACATGTGCATTTGACTGCACATAATCCCGCTCCCTGATCGGATTCACCGGAATCAGATTTACATGACAGTTCATCCCGTGGATCAGTTCCGTCAGTTCTTTTGCATCTTCTTTTGTATCATTGACACCACCTACCAGACTGTACTCAAACGTCACACGTCTGCCGGTCTGTTCAAAATAATACCTGCAGGCATCAATTACTTCATGAATGTCATATTTGTTCGCCACCGGCATCAGCTCCAGACGTTTTTTCTGGTTGGAAGCATGTAAAGATAATGCCAGCGTAATCGCAAGTTTTTTATCCGCCAGTTCCCGCATCCGCGGAACAATTCCGCAGGTGGAAACAGTCAGGTTTCTCTGGCTGATGTGAAGTCCGTTCTCATCCGTCAGCAAAGTGATAAATTTTACCAGATTATCAAAATTATCCATCGGTTCCCCGGTGCCCATGACAACAACATTCGAAATCCGCTCTCCAATATCCTTACCAATCTGATAGATCTGATCCAGCATTTCCGCCGGTGCAAGTCCTCTCACCAGTCCGTCCAGTGTTGATGCACAGAACCGGCATCCCATCCGACAGCCGACCTGTGAAGAAATACATACGGAATTTCCGTGCTTATATTTCATCAGCACACTCTCAATGACATTTCCGTCTTCCAGTAAAAACAGATATTTGCGGGTTCCATCCAGTTTTGAAATCTGTACCTGTTCTTTTCTGAGTGTGATGATCCTGCAGGTCTCATCCAATCTCTCCCGCAAGGTTTTGGAAAGATTCGTCATCTCCTCAAAGCTTTCCACCTGCCGCACATGCAACCACTCATATACCTGCTTTGCACGAAACGCTTTCTCCCCCATATCGGAAAAAAAGGTTTTTAATTCTTCCAGATCCATGGACTTAATATCTGTCTTTCCACTCATCCTCTTATTTACTCCTTACCAGCTTTGCAAGAAAAAATCCGTCACTTCCGGCTTCTCCCGGGAAAATCTGTCTCTGGAATTCCAGGGAAAATTCCGGATGTTCTTTTAAAAACCATGCGGTGTTATCCTCATTTTCTGACCGGTGGATCGTACAGGTACTGTACACAAGTGTCCCGCCCGGTCTGACATAATCCCATACAACAGAAAGAATCTGTCTTTGCAGTTTTGCAAGCTCTGCCGCCTTTTCTTTGGTCATCTTATAACGGATATCCGTCTTCTTTCCCATAACGCCAAGTCCGGAACACGGCAGATCACAGACTAAGACGTCCGCTTTCTGATGGGAATCCGGATCATCCACCGTTGCATCCATCTGTACCGCTTTCATATTTGACAATCCATGTCTGGCTATGTTCTCCCGGATCAGATCCACCTTATATTCTGTCAGATCCCTTGCCTCTACCATACCACTTCCCTGAAGCAGTTCTGCCATATGGGTACTCTTTCCTCCCGGTGCCGCACACACATCAATCACATAATCATTCTTTTTCGGTGCCGCAGTTTCCGCAACCAGCATGGAGCTGACATCCTGTACATAAAACAGCCCTTCTTTAAAACTTTTCAGTCCCGCCAGATAATCCAGCCCGGATATTTCAAAAGCATACGGCAGTTCCGGAACCGCATGTACTGTCACCCCTTCTGCTTTCAGTTTGTTTACGAGTTCTTCCGGTGTCACAGCGGAAAGATTGGTACGGATCGTCAGCCGGTTTTCTGCGGTAAGTCCCTCCAGAATCTGACGGGTCTTTTCCTCTCCATAATTTTCGGTCCATATGTCCACGATCCATTCCGGCATCGAATATGTAACGCTCAGATTCGGGAAGCGAACTTCTCTCCATCCTCTTGCCACACTACGCAGCACACCGTTGACAAATCCGCTCAGGCCGGAAAACCCACGCTTTCTCGCCAGCTTTACCGCCTCGTTGCACACTGCGGAATCCGGCACACTGTCCATATACATAATCTGATAAACACTCATGCGCATAAGATTGCGGATGAGCGGTTTCATTTTCTTTACTCTGGTTTTGGAAAACTGATCGATCACATAGTCCAGTGTCAGCTGTCTTTCCAGCGTTCCTTCCATCAGGCGCGTCAGAAAAGCGCGTTCCTGTTTTCCCAGATACTGATATTTATCGAGCACATCGCGGAGGACCAGATGACTGTACTGTCCCTCCTCATTGACCGCCAGAAGCATTTCCAGCACCAGTGCTCTCTCATTGACCTTAGTCGTCACGACTTCTTCCTCCAAACAGTAAAACGATTCGAAGCAGCTGCAGAATCGCAGCTGCTGCACTTGCCACATACGTGAGTGCTGCTGCTGTAAGAACTTTTCTTGTGTAATGAAGTTCCTGATCTCCCAGGATTCCCTGTTCCCTCAGCTGAACCATCGCACGACGCGAAGCATCAAACTCAACCGGAAGCGTAATCAGCTGGAATAACACAGCAAACGAAAACAGCAGAATTCCGATATTGATAAGCATCATGGATGAACGGCTGTTTATGATCACACCAAGAATGATCACCGGCCATGCAAGCATGGAACCAAAGTTTGCAATCGGCACAAATGCGGTACGCAGCCGAAGCGGCACATATCCTCTGGCATGCTGGATCGCATGTCCGCATTCATGTGCTGCCACACCCACAGCTGCAACCGAAGTCTGATTGCAGACACTGTCGGAAAGATTGAGTGTCTTATTGGCAGGATTGTAATGATCGGTCAGATTTCCCGATACATGCTGCACCCGCACATCATAGATTCCCGCTGCGTGCAAAATCCGCTCTGCCGCCTGTGCTCCCGTCATTCCTGACATACTGCGGTATGCGGAATATTTGTTGAACGTTGTCTTTACCCGTGCAGATGCAATCATACAGATCACTGCACCGATAACAACCAGTATATAGGTACTGTCCCAATAAATGTATGGCATAAATCTACCTCCGTCTTACTGCTGTAAAAAAGATCCCTCTGCAACCGGATAGCCACGCAGAAATGATCCTGCATCCATCCGTTTCTTACCGGCAAGCTGTACTTCCAAAAGTTCCAGTCCACCCTCTCCGGTCTGTACCACCATCGTATTTTTTCCAACTTTACAGATACAACCCGGTGCATAAGCGCCATCTGTCTCCACCACCCGGGCTTTCCAGATCTTAAACGCTTTATTATCCAGATGGGTATAGGCACTCGGCCATGGATTTAATCCACGGATCAGGCGCTCAATCTCCACCGCCGGCTTTTTCCAGTCAATATCTCCCAGCTCCTTGGAAATCATCTTTGTGTGGGTACTCGCCTCATTGTCCTGCGGTGTAAAGGTCGCCGTTTTGTTTTCCAGCATCTGCATGGTTTCCACACACAGCTCGGCGCCGACTGCCGCCAGCTTGTCAAACAGACTTCCACCTGTCTCATCTTCTGCAATGCGCACCTGTTTTTTGGCAATGATATCTCCGGTATCCAGTCCGACATCCATGCGCATAGTCGTAACTCCCGTGATCTCATCTCCATTGATGACCGCCCACTGGATCGGTGCGGCACCACGATATTTCGGAAGCAGGGATGCATGTACATTAATGCATCCGTATTTCGGAAGATCGAGAATACTCTTTGGAAGAATCTGCCCGAAAGCCGCCACTATGATGATATCCGGCGCAAACTTTTTCAAATATTCCACACTTGCATCTTCCCGGATTTTTACCGGCTGGAATACTTCCAGTCCATGGGAAACCGCACATTCCTTTACCGGTGGAAACTGCATGGTATTCCCGCGTCCCTTTGGTTTGTCCGGCTGTGTAACCACAAGCATAACCTCGTGTCCGGCTTCTATGATCTTTTCCAATGTATTCACCGCAAAATCCGGTGTTCCCATAAAAATTACTTTCATATTATTCCTCTTCCGGCTCCTCATAATTCACATCATGAAGTCCGCCTTCTACTTTTTCTGTATACATATGTCCATCCAGATGATCCAGTTCATGGCAAATGCAGCGTGCCATCAGACCTTCGCCTTCTACTTCCCACTCATTCATGTCCAGATCATAAAATTTTGCTTTTACATGGTTCGGACGTGTAACCTGACCTGCTTTTCCCGGAAGACTTAAGCATCCTTCATCTCCGGTCTGCTCTCCGTCAGACTCGATAATTTCCGGGTTGATCATAATAAACGGTCCCTGTCCGTCCCCGATATCAATGACTACCATACGTTTTAAAATTCCAACCTGCGGTGCCGCAAGACCTACACCGTTTGCCTCATACATGGTCTCCAGCATATCTTCCGCCAGAGTACGGATGCGATCCGTCACCTCCGGAATCGGTCTGCATACTTTTGTCAGTACGGGATCTCCCTGAATTCGAATTGTTCTAAGTGCCATAATTACCTCCTAAAAACCACTTGTTGGGTTAAAATCAAACTGTACAGACACATTGGAAAATGCGCTGTTATTTTTTATTTTTCGTTCCACCAGATCCTTACATGCCACCAGCGTCGCATATTCCGGCGCCTTCATGTAAATGACCTTTCGGTAAACATCACTGATTTTTGCAATGGATGCATCTGCCGGTCCTACCAGCATAATATTTTTTCCTTTCTGTGATATCACGCGATGCAGAAATTCTGCCAGATCCCTGGCTGCAGCTGTCGTCACCTGCGGATCGGTTCCCGTACAATGAATCAGAAACAGCTGCCACACCGGCGGATAGGCAAGCATTCTCCGATAGGCAATCTCCTGCTTATAAAATGCATCGTAATCCTGTTCCTTTGCGGTCTGGATTGCAAAATGATCCGGATCATACGTCTGGATTACCGCCTGTCCCGGTTCCTTTCCCCGCCCGGCACGTCCCACCGCCTGGGTCAGCAGTTGAAACGTCCGCTCCGATGCATGAAAATCCGGAACATGCAGAGACATATCTGCGGCAAGTACTCCTACCAGCGTCACATTCGGAAAATCATGCCCTTTGACAATCATCTGTGTGCCGATCAGGATATCTGCCTCCTGATTGGCAAATGCATGCAGAATCTTCTCATAAGCATCCTTGGTCCGTGTGGTATCAAAATCCATACGCATCACACGTGCCTGTGGAAATCTCTGCTGCACCAGCATCTCAATCTTCTGCGTGCCCGCCTTGAATCCGCCTAAATATTTACTGCCGCAGGATGGACAGATCTTTGGCAATGGCTGCTCATATCCGCAATAATGACAGACCATCCGGCCTCCCGCATGCTGGCTCAGCGAAACATCACAATGAGGACATTGTATCACATATCCGCAGGCTCTGCATGAAATAAATCCGGAAATTCCTCTCCGATTTAAAAACAGCATGATCTGCTGACGTTTTTTTAACCGGTCTTCCATCAGTTCCTGCAATCTCTCCGAAAAGATGGAACGGTTTCCTGCCCGCAATTCACTGCGCAGATCTACGACCTCGCAATCCGGCAGCGGTTTCTTCTCCACACGCTCAGACAACGTCAGAAGCTGATATTTTCCCTGCATTGCCTGATAATAACTGTCCACTGAAGGAGTGGCAGAACCAAGAAGTACCGATGCATCATTCATGCGCGCCCTCTCGATTGCAACATCCCTGGCATGATACCGCGGTGCCGTCTCACTTTTATAAGACGTTTCATGTTCCTCATCTATAATAATAAGCCCTAAATGCGGAAATGGTGTGAACAACGCAGACCTGGGTCCGATCATAATATCAATATCCCCCGCCTTGGCACGTTCAAACTGATCAAAGCGCTCTCCCTGGGAAAGTTTGGAATTCATAATGGATACCCGGTCCCCAAACCGGTTATAAAACCGCATCACGGTCTGATAGGTGAGTGCAATCTCCGGGATCAGGACAATTGCCTGCCGTCCCTGTGCCACCGTATGCGCAATCAGTTCCATATAAACTTCTGTTTTTCCGCTTCCGGTTACTCCCCTGAGCAGATACGTTTTATGAATTCCAGCATCCAGATCCGAACATACTGTGTCCACAACACGCTGCTGATTTTCATTCAGTGTCAGATGATATCCCTTCTGATCCAGATGTGACACAGGATTGCGAAACTGTCTGCTGCTCTCCACCTTAAGAATCTGCTGCTGTGCCATACCCCGGATCACTGCTGCTGATATATTCAGTTTTCCGGTGACAAGCGAATAATCCAGTACGGATTCCTGTATCAGTTCCCGCAGCAGCCTTGCTTTCGCCGTATAGTGTTTCTGTTCAAAGAGTGCCAGTTTCTGTTGCGCCTCTGTCTTCGGAATCAGTAATACAATCTCCCGCTTCTGTACTTCTTTCGTCTGCCTGCGGATCGGGAGTACGGTCTTTAGTGCCTGATTCATGGTGGAACCGTAATTCTTCCGCATCCATCCGGCCAGTGCAATGAGCTGGGATTCCATTGCCACGCTTCCCTCATGTACCGAAATAATGGGGCGAATCCGTCTGGGATCAAATTCGGCATCCTCCGTCAGTTCAATGACATACCCTGTCAGTTTACGATTTCCAAATGGAATATCCACCTGTACACCAACCTGTATTTCCTCCTGCAGATTTTCCGGGATGCTGTATTGAAAAGTTTTATCCAGTTTTTCTACCGATATATCTACAATAATATTTGCATACTTCATACTTATTCTTTTCTCAAAACACAGTTGACCAGGCCCTCATAGGTATTTACAGCAGCCTCAATCACCGGAGAAACGCCAAGTTCTCCCAGTGCTGCACTGCATTTCGGCCCAATCGAATAAATATCCGTAACGGATGCCAGTGTTTCTCTCTCCTGTGGCTTTAAACTGCCAAGCATCCGCTCCGCCGAAGACGCACAGGTAAAAAAGATCGCATCGTATACATCCTTGTCCACTGGCACCTCCATCGGACAAGGTACATTTTCGTATACATTGAGCCGTCCGCAATCACAGAAAGAAAGCAGTGTATCCACAAGGTTATCCTTTGCATTTTTTGCGGTAGGATACCAGATTACTGCCCGCTTAAACGGATCTCCGCGAAATTCCTGATCCAGATATTCCTTTAATTCCTGTGCCAGATTCGTACTGTTGGAATGTTCCGGCATAAAGTCTGCACAAATTCCATACTCCCGCAGTTTTTCTGCCGTCTTTTGTCCAATCACTGCACATCTGGTATGGAAAAGTGCCCGTGCATCCAGCCCCGATGCAAATACATTTTTCATAAAATAATCCACACCATTGGCACTTGTAAACAATAATACGTCCACATGCGCCAGTTCCTGTGCGGTATACACTGCCGGCACACCGACAATCTCACCTGTCATACACTCACTGGTATATGCCCCCTTTGCCCGGAGCATGGCGGCCAGACGTGAAGGTTTTGGACCAATTTTTGCAACCAGATAATGTTTCCCCCACAGCGGCTTCTCTTCAAAAAAATGCAGCTGGCGGCGAAGTGCAACCACATCCCCAACAATGATCAGTGCCGGAGAGGTCAGTTGCGCCTCTTCCACACGATCTGCCAGATTCTCCAGCGTACCCTCACAAATCTCCTGCGCTTCTGTCGTAGCATGGGAAATCACAGCTGCCGGTGTCTGCCGGCTTCTTCCTGCCTGCATCAGTCCATCCACAATCTGTCTTACTCTCGAAAGTCCCATGAGAAAAATCAGAGTTTCTTTTGAATCTGACATCGTTGTAAAATCAGGTTCTGACAGATCCTCTCCGTTTTTTTGGTGTCCGGTGATCACCCGAAAGCTTGTGGCAACACCACGGTGTGTGACCGGAATTCCTGCATAAGCAGGTCCTGCAATGGCAGAAGTCACCCCCGGAACAACGGTATAGGAGATTCCATGTTCCCGCAGATAAAGGCCTTCTTCTCCTCCACGCCCGAAAACAAAGACATCTCCCCCTTTTAGACGAACAACGCAATGATATTCTTTTGCCTTCTCGACCAGCAGTTCATTGATCTGTTCCTGCGGAAGCGTATGATGCCGGTCCGCTTTTCCTACATAAATACGCTCACAGTCCATTCCTGCATACCCCAATAATTCCGGAGACGAAAGTCTGTCATAAATAATACAGTCTGCTTTTTTTATCAATTCCAGTCCCTTGACTGTGACAAGTCCCGGATCTCCCGGACCTGCACCGACCAGATATACCATAGATGCCATTCTTTTTTCCTTTCCCTGTCAGCACTGCTGCTTTTTAATAAATGCTGAAAATTCATTTTCCGGCATTGGTTTTGCAAATAAAAATCTATCTTATTATACCACTTCTGCGGTATTGCCCGCAACCGAACCCCTATCGGGTACACCCGGTTTCCCGCAATGCACGCTGTGCCGCTTCCTGCGGTGTCTCTCCGAAAACCTTACATTTCTTTATACTGCTTCCGTCCGCATTTCCGACCATTCCAAGCAATTGTATCCTTCCATCGGGCAGTTTACAGGCATATGCCCCAATCGGCATATGGCAGTCCCCCCCGGTTCCCTTTAAAAACAGCCGCTCGGCACATGTAATCTTCTCCGTCACGATATCTGAAAGTGCATTCACCTGCTCGAACAATTCTTTGTGGTCTTCCCGCAATTCCAGTGCCAGCGTCCCCTGTGCCGCTGCCGGTATCATCTGTTCCGGCTCAAAATACTGCGTGATCAAAGAAGTTCTCCCCAGCCGGTGCAGTCCCGCCGCCGCGAGTACAATTCCGTCCAGTTGTTCTTCCTGCATCTTTTTTATTCTGGTATCGACATTTCCGCGTATTCCCGTAATGCGCAGATCCTTTCGAAGCTGCAGAAGCTGAAATGCCCTTCTTCGGCTTCCGGTGCCGATCACAGCATGCTGTGGAAGTTCCTCCAGTGAAACGGCTTCCCGCAAAATCAATACATCCCTCGGATCTTCCCGTTTCCATGCATGTGCAAACACAAGTCCGGACGGCTGTTCGGCCGGCATATCTTTCATACTGTGTACTGCAAGGCTGATCGTTCCATCCAGCAGTTCCTGTTCAATTTCCCGCACAAAAAGTCCTTTATCCCCAATCTGGTCTAACGCTTTTTTCTGTTCCCGGTCGCCTTTTGTGGATATAATTTTCAGTTCGTAACTGTTTTGTGGATAATGTTTCTGCAGGCGGTTTTTTACATACTCTGCCTGCGCCAATGCCAGTTTTGATCCTCTCGTTCCAATGATCACATTCATTCTTTTTCTCCCTACTCCCGGATTTCGGTATCAAACTGAAATAAATCCTGCAATACCTTTTTATACTGTTCCTGCTGCTCTTTGGATTCCGTCTGTTTAAGCTCCAGGATCGGCTCCCGGATCAGACGCTTTAATGATGCCTTTAAAATCTTTTTTACAATTTTCTGATCCCTCGTACTCAGATCCAGTTTGCGGTTTAGATATGCATAACTGTCCTCTACAATTTCCGTACAGCGCTGCTGCAACGAAGCGATCGTCTCATCGACACCGGTCGTTGCCAGCCATTCCCTGGTTTCCCCAATGGCTTCCTCTATCATACGCTGACCTTTTTGCACCAGTTCTTCCCGCTGCTTCCGGTTCGTCTCTACAATTTCATTTAAACTGTCAAGATTAATCAGAAGTGCCTGGGGATTTCGTCCAATCGCCGTCTCCACATCCCGCGGAGATGCCAGATCCAAAATTGCAGTCGGATGTAACAACTGTATGTCTTTTTCCCGGATAATATGATGCGGGGAGGCTGTAGCGGAAACTACCAGCTCACACTCCTTCATTGCTTCATACCGCTTTTCAAACGGAATGATGGTAAGTGTGGGAAACTCATGCAGGAGATTTCCGGCATGTGAAAATGTCCGGCTGCAGACTGTTACATGAGAGGCCCCGTATTCATACATATAACGCAGAGCCAGCGTTGCCGTATGTCCGCTTCCCACAACCAGTGCTTTTTTCCCTGCAATTCCAAACGTTTCCTGCAGCTGGCGGATTCCCACATAGCTGACCGAAAGCGGCCGTTCACTGATTCTTAACTTTGTCTTTATCTTTTTTGCACAGGTGACCGCATCCTGTACCACACGGTTTAACTCTTTCCCAGTACTTCCAACCGTCCGTGATAATTCAAATGCATCCCTGACCTGTCCTAAAATCTGGTCCTCTCCCAGCACCATGGACTCCAGTCCCGCAGTCACCCGGAACAGATAGGAAATGGCATCCATTTCCTCCCGTTGTCTGAGATATTCCGAAAAATCTACTCCCGGAAACATCTCTTCATACAAGGTGCGAATCACGCCAAGCGGCTGTGCAATCTCTTCCTGTGCAAAAAAATAGACTTCGCTACGATTGCAGGTCGAAAGCACAAAACATTGTTCAATTCCTGCTTTCCCGGCTTTCTGCAGAAAATCAATTTTCTGATTATCGGTAAAGGACACCCTGTCACGGATGTCCTGATCTGCATGTTTATAATCAATTCCTATATATCCAAATTTCATTCTGCAAAGTACTCCTGCATCACATGGATGGTCTTTTGTATATCTGCATCGGTATGCGCATCGGACACAAACATGGATTCAAACTGTGACGGTGCCACATAAATTCCATGATCAAGCATAAACCCAAAATAATCGGCATATGCTTTGGTATCCGCGGTTGTCGCAGAATCGTAATCTGTCACATCTTCGCCGGTGAAGAAAATACTCATCAGAGAGCCGATCTGATTGACATGCACACGGTTTCCTGCGGCATGGCGCACCGCATCCGCCAGCATCGCTGTATTTTCCTGCAGCCGCATATAAATATCCGTATCTGCCTCCAGAATACGAAGTGTGGCAAGCCCTGCAGCCGTAGCAATCGGATTGCCGGAAAGTGTTCCTGCCTGATAAACCGGACCGTCCGGGGAAACCATACGCATGATATCCTCTCTTCCACCATACGCGCCGACCGGCATACCTCCACCGATAATCTTTCCAAACGTGGACAAATCCGGCGTAATATGAAAATACTCCTGTGCTCCGCCCAGTGCCAGACGAAAGCCGGTGATGACCTCGTCAAAGATGAAAAGTGCCCCGTAATGTTTTGTGATCTCACGCAAAAACTCCAGGAATCCGTCTGCCGGCGGAACAACGCCCATATTTGCAGCCACCGGTTCCACGATGATTGCTGCGATCTCATCCGGATAAGCCTCAAACAGTGCCTTGACGCTGTCCGGGGAATTGTATTCTGCAACCAGTGTATGTCTGGTAAAATCTGCCGGAACACCCGCACTGTCCGGAACAGATGTTGTCAATGCCGCAGATCCTGCTTTTACCAGAAGTCCGTCCGAATGACCGTGATAACATCCACGGAATTTGATGATCTTGTCACGCTTCGTATATCCCCGCGCAACACGGATGGCACTCATCGTTGCCTCTGTTCCGGAGCTTACCAGACGGCTGACTTCCATGGATGGCACCAGCTGTGCCAGAAGTTCTGCCATCTCCACTTCCCGCTCTGTCGGGGCGCCAAACGTAAGACCTTCCTCACATGCAGCCTTTACCTTTTCGATGACACGTGAATCGGCATGCCCCAGAATCCCGGGTCCCCAGGAACATACATAGTCGATCATTTCATTTCCATCCACATCGGTAATATGGGAACCTTTTGCACTCTGAATAAAACGCGGCGTACGCCCTACAGCCTGGTACGCACGTACCGGGCTGTTCACGCCTCCCGGAAGCCGGAGTTTTGCTCTCATATAAAGTAATTCTGATGTCTGGTCTGTCATGTTATACTTCCCCTTTCTGTATCCATTCTGCCACGTCCAGTGCATGATAGGTAATGATCATGTCTGCTCCTGCACGTTTCATCCCGATCAGATTTTCCATCACGATCTTTTTCTCATCGATCCATCCGTTTGCCGCCGCTGCTTTTACCATGGAATATTCCCCGCTCACGTTATAGGCAACGATCGAAATATTATAATTTCTGCGGATCTCCGTAATGATATCCATATATGCCATTGCCGGTTTGGCGATAATCAGATCTGCTCCCTCTGCAATATCCTCTTCCACTTCCCGCATGGCTTCACGCCCGTTTGCAGGGTCCATCTGATAAGTTTTCCGGTCCCCGAATCCCGGCGCAGAATGTGCCGCATCACGAAACGGTCCGTAATATCCGGATGCAAATTTTGCGGAATATGCCATAATCGGTGTATAGGTAAATCCGGCCGCATCAAGTGCCTGACGGATCGCCCCTACACGCTTGTCCATCATATCGCTCGGCGCAATGATATCTGCCCCCGCACGCGCATAACTGACCGCCGTCTGTGCCAGAAGCGGCAGTGTCTCATCATTTAAAATAATTCCATCTCTGATCAGGCCACAATGTCCATGCGAAGTATACTCACAGAGACATACATCTGCTATCACAAGCAGATCCGGGTAATCCTTTTTGATCCGGCGGATCGCGGTCTGTACAATGCCGTGCTCATCATAAGCCCCGCTCCCCACTTCATCCTTATGTTCCGGAATTCCAAAAATCAGAATTGCCGGAATCTGCAATGCTTTCACACGGTCTAACTCTTCGTTCATGCGGTCAACGGAATACTGGCAGATGCCAGGCATGGATTCCACCGGCTGTACGATATTTTCCCCTTCCATAACAAAAAGCGGGTAGATCAGTTCCTCTGTCCTCACGTGATTTTCCCTGACCATACTTCGCATAACAGCAGTCTGTCTTAATCTTCTTGTTCGATCCATTCCCTTGTTCCTCTTTTCTTTTACTCTTTCGTACGCTTTTCCTGTATAAGAATCTGTTCCAGTTCTTCCGGTAACAGTGAAGTTTTTTTCTCTGCAAGCAGCCTGGCAAGAATGGTCTGATATACCTGTCTGCGCAGTTTTTCTGTTTCTATACGCGTTTTTACCACTGGACGGATACTTCCCATATAATCGTTAATCTGTCCCAGTTCTTCCGTCAGAATTTCTTTCAGAGATTCTTTTAAATACTGTGTGAGCACCGGACTGTTTCCCGCACTGGAAAAAGCCCCCACCAGATCCCGGTGTTTCAGATAGGACGGAAAAATAAAACTGCAGTCCTCCTGCTGATCCACGGCATTGACCGGAATATGCTTCTTTTGTGCCATCCGGGCAATCCTGTGATTTTCTCTGACATCATCAGTAGCTGCCACAACCAGAACACATTCCTTCAGATCCTCCGGTTCAAAGGTACGTTCCTTTACACATACATTTCCTGTAAGCTGCAGAATCTGCGGGTCAATCTGTGGTGCCACCACCGTAATCTGCGCCCCGAAATCCAGAAGCACCCGGACTTTGCGCAATGCCACAGTTCCTCCGCCTGCCACCAGACATTTCTTTTTTTCGATATCTATAAACATTGGAAAATAAGCCATAATACCCTTATCTTATAATTGTTTTGCATTTTTTTCAAGTATATCTGCCGGATAATCGCATATCCTACATGCATAGTATTTTTTGCGGGAGGTCTTTTCATGAACTGGAAAACATTTTTTATCTGTGGTCTGACCGGATGGTGCATGGAAATCCTGTTCACCTCGCTGGGCGGACTGCTGCGGGGAGATCTGCTTTTAAACGGACACACATCCATCTGGATGTTTCCGATCTACGGACTTGCAGCAGTCATCGGACCTCTTTCCGTGCGCCTGCGCCACTGGCCTGTGCTTCTGCGCGGCTGTTTTTACGGTGCCGGCATCATGCTCGTTGAATTTATCAGCGGCAGTATTCTGCGGCTTTTCTCCCTTTGTCCCTGGGATTACAGCAAAACTCCCTACAATATTTCTGGTCTTGTCCGCCTCGATTATTTTCCTGTATGGTTCACCGCCGGGCTGATCTTTGAATATATTCTTTCCCAAAAAAAGAAGCACATCCTCTCGTGATGTGCCCCTTTGTCTTACATTACTTTTATCTGACGCCGGTTCGGATTGGTATATTTTTCCTCGCAATACTTGCAGCGGTACACTTCTTTTTCCTCATCTGCCAGAATAAAGATCTGATCCAGTTCCTGCTCGATCGATGTCACGCAACGCGGATTTTTGCATTTGATGACATTTTTGACCTGCTTCGGAAGCTTCAGTTCCTTTTTCTCTACGATCCGGTCACCCTTAATCACGTTTACCGTAATATTATGATCGATAAAACCGAGAATATCCAGATCCAGCGCTTCAATCGGACATTCCACTTTGATAATATCTTTCTTGCCCATTTTATTACTTTTTGCATTCTTGATAATGGCAACGGAACAATCCAGCTTGTCCAACTTCAGATCATGATAAATCTGAAGACTCATTCCCGCCTGGATATGATCCAGTACAAAGCCCTCGTGAATTCCACTAATATTCAGCATCTTTTACTCCACCTCGATTCCCAGTAATGTCAGGATCAGTGCCATACGGACGTATACACCATTCTGTACCTGTGTAAAATAAGCCGCACGCGGATCATCATCCACTTCAACGGAAATTTCATTGACACGAGGCAGTGGATGCAGCACGATCATGTCATCCTTCGCAAGTTCCATCTTTTCTTTGGTCAGAATGTAGAAATCTTTCAGACGGATATAATCTTCTTCGTTGAAGAAACGTTCTCTCTGTACTCTTGTCATATAAAGAACATCCAGCTGGCTCATGGCATCTTCTAAACGCTCCACTTCCTCAAACTCCACATGGTTTGCCTGAAGTACATCCTCCCGGATGTAATCCGGAATCTTTAACTCTTCCGGGGAAATCAGGATAAATTTCACGTTTTCATAACGGATCAGTGCATTGATCAGGGAATGAACGGTTCGTCCGAATTTCAGATCCCCGCACAGACCAATTGTAATATTCCCCAGTCTTCCTTTCAGGGAACGAATGGTCATAAGATCAGTTAATGTCTGGGTTGGATGCTGATGTCCACCGTCGCCTGCATTGATTACAGGGATACGGGACTTCTGGGATGCAACGAGTGCCGCGCCTTCTTTCGGATGCCGCATTGCACAGATATCTGCATAACAGGAAATAACTCGAATCGTATCAGAAATGCTCTCGCCTTTGGATGCCGATGAAGAATCAGCACTCGCGAAACCTAAAACAGAACCACCGAGGTTTAACATGGCAGCTTCGAAACTTAATCGTGTTCTTGTGCTCGGTTCATAAAAACAGGTTGCCAGTTTTTTGCCATCACAGGCATGTGCATATTTCTTTGGATGCTTCTCAATGTCGCTCGCCAGATCCAACAACTGATCCAGTTCCTCTACGGAGAAGTCTAAAGGACTCATTAAATGCCGCATTTTTATCCTCCTTCAGCTTAACGCATTTTTACTATCATATAATAAACTGCGGCTATTTTCAAGGCTAATATAGCAGCTATATAAAATTAACATGGGCGACAGCAGAAACACAATGCCTGCGCACACAGCAGACTCATGCAGAAATTGCTGTAATTTCCATAAGGACGCTCATACTCGCTCCCCATATTGGTATACCAGGTTCCGCCATATTCAAGATGCTGCTGGAACTGCCGGTACTCCATATTGCTCGGCTCAAGTTCCACCGCACGGCGGATATGCTCAATCGCCGTTGCACTGTTTCCCACGCCTTCATTTGCCACCGCACTGTAATAGTACCACTGTCCGGCACGCTCGGAAAATGGAATCGAACTTAACACATTGAGTGCTTCCGGATAACACTGATTCTGAATATAATTAAGTGCCGCCTGTAATTTTGGAGAAGTCGCACGACTCTGGGAACGGTAGGTTCCATTTCCATAATAATACTGTCCGCTGAACCCTCCAAACGGCCCCTGTCCATAGCTTCCTGTGCCTGCCGATCTGCCATCTGCAGAACCTGCACCATAACTGTAGCTTCCGGAAGTTCCCTGCTGTTTTTCCTTCATAATCAGATCATAGGCCTGCTGCACCTGTTTGAAACGTTCTTCCGCCTGATCTTTGTTCGGGTTGTTGACATTTGCATCCGGATGATACTTCCGGCTCAATGTACGGTATGCTTTCTTTATCTCTTCATCCGAAGCGCTACGGCTGACGCCGAGCACCTGATATGGATCTGTCATGATTTCTTCCTCTTTTTCTTCAACTGAATGTATTCATACTTGGACCATACACCGGAATACAGAATATTCCGCAGAATATCCGCGTGAAGCAGAATCGGCAGGCGTTCAAAAGACTTCGCGCATTCCGAAATCATGCTGGTCATCATCAGACGGCACAACGTCTCATACTCCTGCTCATCTTCTGTATCCAGATACCGGAGCGGGTTGTAACTGTCTTTTTTTTCATCTTTATCCCGGTCCTCGTAGGCATCCATCAGGTAGATAAATTTGCCCAGATAAAATCCAAGTGTTTTCAATTCATCATACCACTCGTCCTGCTTCCATGCAAATATTTCTCCGAGCATCTCGCCTGTCAGCCCTGCCACAAGATCAATATTCGTCTGTTTTTCCGCCTCATAAGCTGCCAGTTTCTCCATATACTGCTCAATGGCATTGGTCTGCCGCGGATAATTTATTTTGATCCGCTGATAATCTTTCTCAAACATTGAGGCAATGGTTTTCTTCGTGTAATTATGGTCATCTTTCCAGTCATCCACCAGATTGTAATATGCCAGAAGAACGTTCATCTGTGCCGCATAACTCTGAATATCGTTTTCCCGCAGCTGTCGTTTTTTCATCGGATGCATCATACAGGTAAATTCACCAGTCTGCGTGTCCGGCTCATACAGACCGGTCAGCAGAACGACCAGAAATGTCATATCATAATTCAAAAGTGCCTGTCCTTTTTTTCCACAGAACTCTTTTAATTTCCGGCAAAGCCCACAATAATACGACTGATATATTTTTTTATTTTCTTCCGACAGCTGTGCGCCGTTTACATTAATATATCCGAACATACTGCCTCCGATTTAGGTTCTGCGAATAAATTTTTCCCTGCATTTCGGGCAGGTAATCTCTATCTTTCCATGTCCCCTCGGCACACGGACTTCCTGTTTACACATCGGGCACTTGAAAAAGCGGTAATCCCT
Source organism: Roseburia sp. TF10-5 (assembly GCF_003462365.1). Taxonomy (NCBI): domain Bacteria; kingdom Bacillati; phylum Bacillota; class Clostridia; order Lachnospirales; family Lachnospiraceae; genus Roseburia; species Roseburia sp. TF10-5. The sequence continues at coordinate 144,754 of NZ_QTYW01000007.1, forward strand.
TGCCTGTCCCATGCGTTTTTTAAACCGGTTCCACGATACGGTGCGGTTATAACGGAAATTCAAATACTTCTGGTTTTCTTCATAACGTTTGGATGTATTTCTTGAAAATACCCGGAAATACATATAAATCATTAAAATCAGCGCTACAAAGGAAAACAGGCCGATGCGTGTAAACATACCGACAAGCAAAAGAATCAGAACAAGCCAGGACTGCATCCGTGCCAGTTCATCCATGCCATTTCTTCCCTGCATAAAACGATACAATTTGTCTCTCATACAATTCCTCTTTTCTGTGTTTCGTCGATATTTTTCGTGTCTTATATTAGTTATATATCATGGGAAATCATATCGTCAAGCAACGTATTTTCTTTTCATACACTTTTCATAAAGTGTTTAGAAATCCGGGAAATTTATAATGGTATAGACGTGAAAAATGAAAATTTCCAAAGAATACTGCTGATATTTACGGAAAACATCTTAAGAAGAAGGACGATAAGCCGGGTTATGTCGTTGGGTGATCATCTATCTAGTACGATTGTTGCCAACCGTCTCAAGCGACCTACCTAAAGCTGGCGGGCCACGTCAGCGCTTTGTTTCGGTCTTGCTTCGAATGGGGTTTACATGTGCCCTCTCTGTTACCAGCGAGGCGGTAGTCTCTTACACTGCCATTCCACCCTTACTATAGAGGTGCATCTGTGATGCATCTCTTATAGCGGTATATTTCTGTTGCACTTTCCTTAGAGTTTCCTCCACCGGCCGTTAACCGGCATCCTGCCCTGTGAAGCCCGGACTTTCCTCACCTGCGGTCTTTCGACACCTGCAGCCGCGATCACCTGTCCTCCATCTTAAGATGCTTTTCCACTATAACACAGTTTCCAGTAAGGTTCAAGCCGTAAAGTTTACCGTGTTTTTATACATTAAAACAACTTCCTCCGACAAATTCCCGCACCAGAGAACTCTGTGCAATTCCTTCCGTCGGAAGCGGCAGAAAATAGTCCAAAAACTTAAGCAGACGCTTCGCTTCCAGATATTCTGCACTGTCACGCGGAATCTGAAACAGAAGCGGTTCCGCATATACTTTAAGCACCGCAACCTCATACAGTAAAGCGGAATTAAACATGACATCCGCACTGTCCTGAAACGGGAAAATATTTTTTTCTTCTCCCCTTCGCACAGATTTCCACATCGCAATCGTCTCCTGTGCCGTCGTTCCACGGGTTCTGGCATCTCTCACGATCCGGCGTAACAGACGGCAGTCCGTCGTGGACAGCGGATTGTGTTCATCAATATTCAACTGTGTCAGCGCAGAAATATAAATCTTAAATTTACTTTCTGCGGGAAGTGTATACGACAGCTTATCGTTCAGACCATGAATTCCCTCTATGACAAGAATATCATTTTCTTTAAGCTGCAGGGTCCTGCCACGGTATTCCCTCTTTCCCGTCTTGAAATTGAAAGAAGGCATATCTACTTTCTCCCCTGCCAGAAGCCGGGTCATATCTTCATTAAACTGTCTGACATCCAGTGCCTCCAGACATTCAAAATCAAGATTTCCGTCTGCATCCCTCGGACACCGCTCCCTGTCATCATAATAATCATCCAGACTGATCGGATGCGGTTTTCTTCCCTTTGCCAGAAGCTGAATCGACAGGCGGTTGGAAAATGTCGTCTTTCCGGAAGAAGACGGACCTGCAATCATGACAAATTTAATTCCTTTTTTTGCTGCAATCTGTGCTGCCAGGGAACCGATCCGTTCCTCCATCAATGCTTCCTGAAGCAGAATAATCTGTTCGCCCCTGCCGGATGCGATTGCATCATTGAGCGCACCGATCGTTCCAACGTCCAGCATACGGCTCCAGCTGCGTGATTCTTTTAATGTGTGGTACAGTTTATTGGAGGTATGAAGCGGTTCCACTTCATCTCCCTTTTTATTTGGGAACAAAAGAACAAAGCCGTCTTCATATAACTCCAGATCAAACACTCCGAGGTATCCCGTGGATGGAACCATATAACCGTAATAATAGTCCTGATGTCCGTCCAGCTCATAAATATTGACACGCGAACTTCTGCGATAATGTAAAAGCCGCTCTTTGTCCTTCATTCCCTTATCATGAAACAGCTGTTCCGCATCTTCTGTTTTTACACTGCATTTCTTGATCGGTAAATCGGCCTCTACCAGACGCTGCATCTCTGCACGCAGTGCCTGCACGGCTGCTGCATCATTTGCAGTTCCATGCAGTTCACAGTAATAACTTTCTCCCAGAGAATAATATACCCTGATTTTTACCTGATCCTTCCACAGATTTTCTACCGCCTTCTGCAATAAAAGCGTCATACTTCTGCGATAGGTGCGTTTGCCGTCCCTGTCCGTCATCGTCAGAAACGAAATTTTACCGGGTGCCTTCACCACTTTTGAAAGTTCCCGCAGTTTTCCATCTACACATGCCAGTACAATCCTGTCACTGTAATTTTTCTGATATTGTTTTGCAATCTGTTCCAGTTTTGTCTGCTCCGGAATCAGAACCAGTTCGGTTTTCTCCGGCGCAGTCTCCAATGTGATCTCAAATTCCTGCACTTTTTATCGCCCCCAAAATCGTATACGCAGATTCATTCTGCTGTAATTTTTCCTGCACTTCTGCAATACGTCGTATGATCTGTTCCGATTCTTTCTGTGCTTCAAGCGTCTGCAGAATCTGTGTCAGCTGTCCATGCTGACGCACCAGAAACCGGCGCAGTACCGGATTTCCGTTTCTCAGAAGAAGCGGTCCGTAAATATCACAGACTGCTATTGTCTGATCGTTCAACCGGTTCCACGTTTCATCCTGCTCCGTTTTTACGGCACGCATCATCGGATAATATTTTCCTTCTTCACAGACCATATCTTCATCTTCAATTTTATACTGATGCTGGCGCAGATATTCCCGGACCTTATGTATTTCAGACTGCGGCTGCAAAATCAGTTCTTTCGCTGTACTGCAGACGGATTCCCCTTCCGTCAGAATATGCAGAATCAGTTCTCCACCCATTCCTGCAATCAGAATGGAATCCGCTTCATTTGGAAGCAGTGCCTCTGCCCCGTCCGAAAGCCTGGTCTGTATATATTCCTCCAGCCTGGCTGCCCGGATATGTTCCTGTGCCCGGGCAAGCGGTCCCTCATTAATATCCATTGCAATGGCTCCCTTTATTTTCTGCCTCTGTACCAGTGCAATCGGCACATACGCATGGTCTGTTCCGATATCCGCAAGGATACCGCCGGTTGTAACCATGGAAGCCACTGCTTTCATTCTCCTCGATAATTTCATCATGTTACTCTAAATAATCCTTTAACTTACGACTTCTGCTGGGATGGCGAAGCTTACGGAGCGCTTTTGCCTCAATCTGACGGATTCGTTCTCTGGTTACATTGAACTCTTTTCCGACTTCCTCAAGGGTTCTCGCCCTTCCATCCTCCAGACCAAAGCGAAGCGTCAGCACTTTCTGCTCCCGCTCGGTCAGTGTTCCGAGTACCTCTTCCAGCTGTTCCTTAAGCAGCGTAAAAGTTGCAGCATCTGCCGGTACCGGTACATTATCATCTTTAATAAAATCGCCCAGATGGGAATCTTCCTCTTCTCCGATTGGTGTTTCCAAAGATACCGGTTCCTGTGAAATCTTTAAGATTTCCCGCACACGTTCCACCGGCATCTTCATCTCTTCCGCGATTTCTTCCGGCGTAGGTTCCCGCCCGAGTTCCTGCAGCAGCTGTCTGCTGACACGAATGAGCTTGTTGATCGTTTCCACCATGTGCACCGGAATACGGATGGTTCTTGCCTGATCCGCAATTGCACGGGTAATTGCCTGCCGGATCCACCATGTTGCATAAGTGGAGAACTTATATCCTTTGCGGTAATCAAATTTTTCTACCGCCTTGATCAGTCCCAAATTTCCTTCCTGAATCAGGTCTAAAAACAGCATGCCCCTGCCCACATAGCGCTTGGCAATGCTGACTACCAGACGAAGATTTGCCTCCGCCAGACGTTTTTTGGCATCTGATCCACGGTCGACATCCAGTTGCAATGCTTTGATCTCCGCTTGTATTTCTTCTTTTTCCTGTTCATCACCGGTTTCTGCCAGACGCTCTTTGAGCAGTGGAATTTTTTCAACTGCCACACTTCCGGCCTCCATCTTCTGTGCCAGCTCAATTTCTTCGTCTGCAGACAGCAGCGGCACTTTGCCGATTTCCTTTAAGTACATGCGTACCGGATCCTCGACACTTACGCCCTCCGGAACCGAAAGATCAATCTTTTCTACTTCTACCTCGTCTTCGTCATCCAGAATGATATCATCATCCTCATCATCCCCGTCACTGATCCTGAGGACATCTACTTTATTTGCTTCCAGGAAATCCAGAACCTTCTCCATCTTTTCTTCGTCAAGATTCATATCCCTGAAAAAATCGCTGATCTCCTGATACTCCAGAATGTTCCGTTTCTTTTTTCCCAGTTCCAGCAGACTTTTCAGTTTTTCTCTGAACTTTGCCTTTGTTTCTTCCGTTTCCACTGCTGCATTCTCTTCTTTTTTCTTTGCCATGTCGTTTCGTCCTCTCAGGTTACTTTCTATTTTGTCCCTAATCAATAGAAATATGCGTTTTCTTCAGCTTCTCCAATTCCTTCTGTTCATTGATCAGCTGCATAACGACCGTCAGATCATTCGGATCTGACTGCCGGCTTCGAACATCAATACTGTTTTCCTTGATTCTCTCAATTGTTTCCTTTAATGCTTTTTCTTTGTCCTGTTTTGTCTCTACTTCATGAATTTTTGCATTAAAAAGCCCCGCAATTTCTTTTTGTTCTTCCTCCTCCTGAAACCGGCTGATAATCTTTGCCGGATTCACCTGTCCGCTCTCCCCATACTGGGTGAACAGCTCCTGTGCCGCTTTGCGATACAGCGGTTCCGTGAAATCTTCCTCCGTGATCCATCCTTTGATGCTGTCAAAAAGCCGCGTATCCTCGATCAGCCAGGTCAGAAGCAGCTTCTGTGACTGTTTCATGCCATCTTCTTTCTTTTTTTCATGGATACCGCTCTTTAACGGAGCCGCCTTTGTAATCCCGCTCCCTGCCATTGCCAGATTATTCACAAGCTTCCGCAGATCCTCAAAGCCAATCCTGTACTTATCAGCGACCGCCTGGATATAATTGTTGCGCTCAAGCTCCTCCGGAAAGGCTAAAAGCCGCCGCGCCGTCTCATTATAAAATGCCGTCTTGGACTCCGGATCATTCATATCATAATTCTGCTCCAGCATACGGATTTCAAACAGAAAACTGTTTTCCGCCTGATCAATCCGCTTCTGATATTCTTCGGCCCCAAGTGCTTTGATAAATTCATCCGGATCTTTGTACGGCTGCATGTTTATGACTTTCGTGATAATTCCAACTTCTTTTAAAATCGGAATTGCACGGAGTGCCGCCTTTACCCCAGCCCCATCACTGTCATATGTCAGATACACTTCTTTGGTGTAGCGTTTCAGCAGACTGGCATGTCCACTGGTAAGCGATGTGCCAAGAGAGGCCACCGCATTGTCAAAGCCTGCCTGGTGCAGTGCAATGACATCCATATATCCCTCACATAAAAGCAGCTGCGGTTTTCTGGTTGTCCTTGCAATATTTAATCCATACAGATTCCGGCTCTTGTCAAAAATCTTTGTCTCCGGCGAATTCAGATACTTCGGTTCCCCTTCGCCCATGACACGCCCTCCAAATCCGATCACCCGGTTATGTACATCCATGATCGGAAACATGGCACGATTCCAGAATTTGTCATGGCCTCCGCGCACCTCATCGATGGAGACAAGCCCCGACTCTTTCAGCAGCGCATCGTCATATCCCACATGTCTTAAATAGCGATAGAGATCATCGCTGTACTGATCCGAATAGCCCAGGCCAAATTTGCGCATCGTTTCATCCGACAGCTCCCGCTTACGGAAATACGCATATGCTTTTTCCCCTCTCGGGCTGCGCAAAAGTTTATAAAAATACTTTGCGGCTTCTTTGTTAATCTCCAGCAGCTTCGTGCGCTTGTCCGCCTCACGTTTCTGTGCACCTGTCATCTCCTGCTTGGGAAGTTCAATTCCCGCACGATCGGCAAGTACCTGCATCGCTTCGGTAAAAGTATAATTCTCATACTGCATCAGAAATGTAAAAACATTGCCTCCCGCTCCACATCCAAAGCAGTAATACATCTGTTTATTCGGAGAAACGGAAAATGATCCCGTCTTCTCATTATGAAAGGGGCATAACCCAAAATATGTACTTCCTTTTTTCTGCAGACGCACATACCCGCCGATCACATCCACAATGTCATTGCGGGAACGTACCTCCTCAATCAGATCATCTGAAAAATACGGCGTGGAAATCCCCTCCTTTCTCTAGTCATCAATATCCATCCACTTTCCATGCCTGCGGCATAAAATTTTCTTTAAATTTGGTAATCGCATACTTATCTGTCATACCGGAAATATAGTCACAGACGATGCGCCCTTTGTCTTCGCCCTCATCCAGCATTTTTAATAACTTTGCCGGCAGCTGCTCGATATGGTCCATATAAAAATAATACATCTGTTCCAGCATGGTCTTAGCTTTTACTTCCTCGCCTTTTGCGACCGGATTCCGGTATACATGTTCAAACATGAACAAGCGCAGATCCCGCAGCGCCTCCGCGGTCTCATCCGACATAATGATATCGTTTCTTCCCATGCTGTTGCTGATGATATCGTGGATCAGGTGATCCAGGCGCTCTCTCGTGGTAAATCCCAGCGTACGACGCAGTTCCACGGGAATATCTTCCTCATCCAGAATCATTGCACGGATCGCATCGTCAATATCGGAATTGACATATGCAATCTTATCGGACAGGCGCACAATCTTTCCTTCCAGCGTGTGCGGAATTGTCCGTGTCTGATGGTTTAAAATTCCATCCCGGACCTCCCAGGTCAGATTCAGTCCTTCTCCGTCTTTTTCCAGTTTTTCTACAATACGTACGCTCTGTTCGTTGTGGCGGAACCCGCCTTCATACACCTGATTCAGCAGAAATTCTCCTGCATGTCCAAACGGTGTATGCCCCAAATCATGCCCCAGTGCTATCGCCTCAACCAGATCTTCATTCAGCCGGAGCGCCTTCGCAATGGTTCTCGCATTCTGCGATACTTCAAGCGTATGTGTCAGCCGCGTCCGGTAATGATCTCCCATCGGTGTGAGAAAAACCTGCGTCTTACTTTTCAGTCTCCGGAAAGACTTACTGTGCAGGATACGGTCACGGTCCCTCTGAAAGACCGGACGAATATCACACTGCGGTTCCTCCCTGTCTCTGCCCTTTGAATTTATGGACAGACAGGCGTACGGACTTAAAGTATCTGCTTCTATCTGTTCTATTCTTTCCCGAATTGTCATATTCTGCTCATTTCTGCGGCACAAACCGCCAAAATCCTTACAATATTTCAAACAACTCTACATATTATATATTCTGCGTGAATTCCTGATTTCCTTTTTTATTTTGCATTTCCTCCGAGTACTTTCCGCAGCTGTTGCAGACAGATACCCGTAATCTGATTTTCGTAGCTTCCAAAATAAAATTTGTTATCTTTCACCAGAATACATCCGACCCAGTCTCCATCCACAGGATCTTCCTCCAGTGCCTGCTCCATCTCCTGATATCCCCGAAGTGTAAAATAGGCATCATAATCCGAAAAATCCGCTGTGCGGTAGGTCACATCCGGAAACTGCATCCTAAGCCCCTGTATCAGATCCGCCGGACATGCCACATAACCTGTCGGCTCATGCGAATATGCCGATTCCAAAGCCCAGTCTTCATCCCAGAGAAGAAACACATCATCCGTTTCCCATGCCTTGTCTGTTTCCACCGATGCCACCGGTGCATATGTTCCTCCATCGGTTCCGGCTGTCTGTACGAGATTTGTTTTTCCGGTCGGATCGGTATACAGAAGATTTGCAATCGCAAGCTGATAAAACCGACTGTCGCAGCGCTCTCCACGCTCTGCCAGATAGCCCTGGGCAATTCCGTTTTTCTCCAGATCCGCTTTCTCATTTACCGGTACATAAACCGCATCTCCATATTCCATCGGTCCCATCCGCGTATCCTCAGTCAGAAATTCCGCAACCTTCGTATAATCCCCTGCGGTATCTTTTGGCATCAGAAGTACTATCACGACAACAATTGCAGCAGCCGCAATACTACAGCCAACCGTCACAATCTTTCTGATCATCCGGTGTCTGCGCGATTCTTCTTCCCCGGCGGATGCCGGTATTCCATCTATATTTTTAACCGCATACTGTCTGGATGCATAGCTAAATACAAATGCACCGATGACAAGAATAAAAACAACCATTGCCAACAGACAGGTGATTTCCTGCCAGGTCCGCATCCGGCCGCAAAGCAGCAGATGATCGATCAGACATGTTGCTCTGCCTGATGATTTCTGTTCAAATTTCAAACGACAGACGCCGTTCATTCCAAGACATACCAATGCAAACACCGCACCATCAACCAGTGCATAGCGAATCCACCGCACCTTTTCCCGGATTACAGCAAGCGGAAACAGTGAAAGCACAAACGCAAACATGATCATCCCCGCAAAAAAATATGCCCATTTTTCCAAAAGCGATGTGTTCCACATCTGCCGTACATATTCCACTGCAGAAGCTCCATTGATATTTCCCCAGCCGGTGACCCGGGAGATCAGAAACGCAATTCTTAAAATTCCCCATAAAACCAGATAACCAGCAGCATATTTCCACAACAGCCGTCCTGTGATCTGACGATCTGACAATTCCTGCTGTATCCCTCCGTTTTCCATTCCCGCACGGGTCCGTATCCGGAAAAATACCAGCGTAAATGCAACAAACGCAGGAAATCCACCCATACTTCCGACAAACCCATTGATAAAAAGCATCACCGTAAATGCCAGTATGGCGGAAACCAAAAGACGCATCGGATCTGCATCCATCGTTTCAGGTTCTTTCTTATCATACTTCATGCCATAGCCTCCTTTTTGTGATCCTTAAGAAGTGCCCATGCCGTAATTCCTGCCGTCAATGCTTCTGCAGCCATAAATGACAGCCAGACACCACGGATTCCAAACATACGTGACAATATCACGGAACACACCGCGATAGCTACAAATCCTCTGCAAACCGAGGCCGTAAATGCCTCTTTTGCATGCTCCGATGCACTCAGATATCCGGTTCCGATAATATTGAAACCGGCAAACAAAAATCCGATCACATAAAGCCGCATTCCTGTAAATGCATATTCTGCCATCTTTACCGAATGTTCACCGTTAAACAAGGCTACCATCGGGTCTGTAAATCCCCAGACAAGCGAAATAATCAAAAGACTGAAAACAACACCCGTAGCCAGTCCCAGATGCAGAATCTTTTTAACCGCACGTTCATTCCCTTCTCCATAATAACGGCTGACCAGTGGCTGGGCTCCCTGGGAAATCCCGTTAAAAATACAGGTAAATATGAGTGCAAAGTTGGCAATCACGCCATAGGCAGCCACTCCTACATTTCCGGCAAGCCCTAAAATCAGGTAATTAAAAAGCGTTGTTGTCACTCCGGAAGAAAATTCTCCCACAAATGCCGGCACCCCCAGCTGGCAGGATGCTGTAAGCATCCGTACCGATGGTCTGGTCTTTGCAAACTGTACCGTATTTTTCTTCTGAAAAAAATGAATACTGCAGATTAATATGCTGACGATCGGAGAGGCTGCTGTGGCAAGTGCTGCTCCTGCCAGTCCCATCCCCATTGGAAACATAAACACATAGTCAAGGACAACATTGGAAAAACTTCCCATCATCGTTCCAATCATAGCGAGGGTCGGGGCATTGTCATTTCGTACAAACGCAGAAAACACATAATTCATCATAAAAAACGGTGTAAATAATAAGAAAATCCTCGTATATGTGCGGCCCAGCTGCGTGATCCCGGCATCCGCCCCCATCATATGCATCACCGTATCCGGAGAAAAAATGCCAGACAGGACAAATGGAATGCTGATTATGAGGATACACAAAATCGCATTTGCAAAATATTTCTTTGCACTGTCATCTTCCTGTGCTTTTAATATCGTATACCGGGTTGCCGATCCTACCCCAATCATCGATCCTATGGCAAAAATCAGGTTATATACCGGCAACACCAGATTCAATACGGTAATCCCGTCCGTTCCCGCTGCCTGCGAGATAAAGAATGTATCCACGATAATATAGCAGGAAATCCCCAACATTCCACAGATATTCTGGGAAACATATTTTATAAACTGTTTTTGAATATTCATATTTATATAGTTATCCTTTTTGTTGTGTGCATCAGCATGCTTCATTATACCATATTTTATATAACAAAAAAGCCTTGATCTCTCAAGGCTTTCTCACATCTTAGTGCGGAAGATGGGACTTGAACCCACACGATCGCAATGATCACAAGATCCTTAGTCTTGCTCGTCTGCCAGTTCCGACACTTCCGCATGTCTTAGCGACTTGTTTATAATAGCAAACTCTCCCTCATATGTCAATGGTAATTTTTAATTTTTTTAAATTTTTTCTTTTATTGCAACAAAATAAAAAAAATTAAAATTATCTATTGACATATTGCTCAGATTCCTATAGAATAGCATTTGTTCGCAGGAGTGGCGGAATTGGCAGACGCGCAGGCTTCAGGTGCCTGTGGTAGCAATATCGTGTGGGTTCAAGTCCCATCTCCTGCATCGAAAAAGGATTCATCCAGACGGATGAATCCTTTTTGTTTATCTATAGTTTTTAAACCATCCTATGACTATGACTCTGACTCCGTTTCCCCAGTCGCTGCCTCCATGACAGATTCCACCGACACCACTTCCGGTCCGGCTGCAAATGCTTCCTCTGCATCGGCTGCTTCCATCGGGTCTTCATGCTCTTTCTTTTCCTCATCTTCCCAGAGCGAATCATACTTTTTGCGTTTTTCCAACCGCGCCATCATTCCGGCGTTTTTCGCCATAATATAGAGATCCTTATCATATTCCATCAGTTTCTTCTCATCCTGCATCGGCACCTGATCTCCATGCATCAAGCGTCTTGCCACGGTCATGATCTTTCCCATTTCCTCCCCATAATCTTTTGCGGCCTCGCCCTGCTGCTTTGCCACAACACTGTTAAACTTACCTTCCCATTGCGCCACAAGCTGATTTACATAATTCTGATACTCGTCCTGTTTCTCCGCAACCGCATTATATTTCAGTTCCAGTGTAGCAGCTTCATCCGCATACCGTGTTTTTCCATCCGGCGTACTTTCCATCCGCTCCTTTAACTCTTCCCGCTGCTTCGACAGTTTGAATTTCTGCTCGTTATATGATTTCAGAACAGAACTGTAAATTCCCCTTGCCTCTCCTGTTTTCATAATATTTCCTCCGTGAAATGCATCCATCCATTGTTTCCTTACATTTCATATATCGGACTATTCACGCGATTCTTTATTTATATTCTACTCTTCCCGCTTCCCAGAAGGAATCATCATCTGCACCAACAAGAAACAAAAAACAACTTTTTCATAGTTTTTCCCTCGACTTGCCAATCAATAATCAACACTTATCGTTCCTGTCAATGTCAAGTTAGCACACGCTAACTGTGCTGTCAACTTTTGTTTTCCTATGCATCTGTGTGTTGATTCATTCCAAAAGCCACACCAGTAACTATGATGTACCCCATCAGCGAAATAACAGACGCTTCTATACCAAATTCTCCGCCCGTCACCGCAAATGATTTTGCATCAAGAACATAAGTCATGACAGAGAATTGATCCGCTTTTTGTCCAATTGCCAGTCCCCCACCGATCATTACAATATTCCAGATGGCATGCACGATTCCACTGTTCCAGACAGAACCACTCTCGATTGCAATCATTGAAAACATAATTCCCGCCATCGTGCCTGCAACAAGAACCTGCAAACAGCTTCCGATGGAAAAATCCATTTCCAGAATATGAACCATGCCAAACAGCACCGATGGAACGATAACCGCCACCTTACGATTCCATTTTTTCCTTAAAAGATTTAAAATAACGCCCCGAAATACCATTTCTTCGACAAATCCAGCCGCGATTCCGGTAAACATAATTCCGGCACTTAATGTACGAAATATCTGCTTTCCATTCATATGCGAGGAAACATACGCACCCTGAAAGAACAAAAGATAACTTCCTTTTACCAGCAGTGGCAACAGAATAGCAATTAGAATCCATTTTCTTTTAATATGAAATACGGGCATTCCAAAATCAGAAATAGGTAACCTGATCACTTTCTCAATATATATCTTTAAAATAACATAAGTCAGTCCGACATAAAAAATTCCTGCAATGATATTACATATTCCATCCGGAATCTTTATCAGGTTCAATGCACTTGCGGCAAGCTGTGCTGCAAGTTGTGCAATGATGAGAATAACTATGGCAGCAACCGAACCGCCAATTACTTTTTTGGTACTCATTTTTCTGTTTTCCTCCTTATGTTCTGCTTTTTCTGCACGCTCCTGTAAACCACATAGAGGCCTGCGATCAAATAAAAAACGGCTAATACTCCCTGCAAAATATCATCATATTTCCAAACGGTATAATTCCATCCAAGAATTTCATTCATAAAAAAATTAGAAAAATTACAAAGTCCATGTACAAGAACCGGAATGAATAAATGATTCGTCTGTATAAAAAGTGCTGCCAGAAACATGCCAAAACAAATCGCATACAATACCTGTTTTGTCGTATCTGCAAAGTTCTGTCCCACTAGCAGATTCCGGTAATGGCACAGACCAAATCCAAGGGAAGACACAACTACCGCACAATAAATTCCATTTTTCTTTTTTCCCCATGCAGCAAGAAACATATTTAACAGAATTCCCCGCCACACATATTCTTCCAGCAGTCCAATACTAAGACTTGCCACACCGCAGATCAGGAAAAAACAAATCCCTTTACCGGAAAGCAGTGAAAAAACTTTTTTTCCATGAACGAGAGTCATAAGATCATTCCCAATCTGTATTAACGGAAAAATAAACATTCCCAATACCGGTAACCATGACCCATTTCTTTTTTCTTTTCTTACGAAATCTGCTTTTTTGCGAAACAATACAAACATAATAACAAACGTCAACACTTCATTGAATAACATGGAAATATAAGAACTGTATAAAGTTTCCTCCCAGTTGTCCATTACCTTTCCAACCACATAAGCCACCAATGTTCCGGTCAGTTCCCACAGGATATATACAAAGACAGCATATATGACCGGAATGAAATAATGATAAAACGCACGATTCTTTTTCTTCATTTTCTCCCCATCCCTTTCTTACCCCCACTCTTCCACATTCCGGCAGAATCCAATATAGGTAATGATAAAATACACCAGATAAATTCCGAAAAACAATACCGAAGAAATCAAAAAATAAGTTGCCGGTGCCGCCCGAACCCCCGTATAAAAGTCAAACTTACCACCAACATATACACAGACCAGTCCGCTGATTGCAAGTGACACACATGCCGGACAAAGATAATACCCGGCAAGCTGCTTTAAAATCATCCTGCGGATTTCTCTTCTGCTGTAACCAATCTGAAAGAGAACCCTGTAGCGGAATTTGTATTTTACGGAATCGCTGAGCTGCTGCACGGAAAGCACGGTCAGTGCCACACACAAAAATACCAGTCCGATATAAAAAAGCGGAAACATCAGCGAAGATAACATATATTTCACTTCCGGAATCAGATTGTCACGCACAAGATTTTTTGCCGTATAGGTAACAATTGTATCCGAACCCGAACAGGAATTTCCAAGTGCTTCCCCATCCCAGTCATCCGAAGCTGCTTCCGTCATGGCGTGCCCCTGCACACTAATTTTATCCGGATCCTTCTCCAGATCATCCAGCCGTTTCTCCAGATCCGCAGGTGCCTCGCCTTTGATATCCGCCACCAATTCTGCATAATAGGGATGCATCTGTGCAAGAACGGCATCCGGAACAATAATAATATAATCCCCTCCGTTGTGGCCGTTCTGCGAAAATCCCTCCGTGTGATAGCCCGCAAAAGATAATGTCCCATCTGTTCCCTGAATTTTGATCCGACCGGAAAAATCCCCGGTCTGATTCAGCACGCGGTCTTTGATATGGATGGTATACTGATCTTCTTTTAACTGCACTTCCGAAAGTCCGATCATGGTACGGAGCCGGTTGTAATCCGAGAGTCCCATATAGGTATCGTAATTGCAATATGCCAGTTCTTCATTTTTACTGATCTTTTTCCAGTCCGGTGTGCCATCTGCGTTCCGATACTCTGATCCAAATTCTTTCAGATGTGTATACAGATATGCATTGACCTGATTCGTTTCGTTCTCATAAACCTTATAAGTAAAAATTTCCTTTATGGCTGTCTCCTGTTTCAGCAGAGCAATTTCCTGCTGAAACTCATCCTTCACATTGCTGCTGTATACCTGCACATCAAACGGAAATTTGCTCACAAGCACCTCATTCTGGAAATGATTAAACATAAATGCCACCGAACTTCCGAGTATCGCCAGAGTAAACAGTGCCGTCAGTGTTCCCATGGTAAACCGCAGTGTCCGGATCTTAGAAGAAAACTGCCGGAGCAGAAACAGCGCATCCCCACGGTAAATAGCAGCTCCCTTTTTTCTGACATAACAGGCGATCCACGCCGCAATGCCTGTGTAAAAAAGATAAATCGTCAGCACCAGTCCAATGAGAAAAGCGATTACAACTCCGGTATCCCATGCTTTAAAACAAAACAGAAACACACCGAATACGACAAGAAACAGCACAGATAACGGAAGGAACCATCTCTTTGCCTTTTCATGTGTTTCTTTGATTTCCTCATTCTGTCTCTGGCTGTCCATCAGATCATGGATATTCATTTTGCGGAATTTTTTTTGGCTACGAAACAGCGCCAGCAGATAACAGCACAGATAACATGCAGCCGTCATCAAAATACAGTTTCGGTTCCATTCCAGATGCAGTTTGTAATCCAGCTGCACCATGCTGTAAAAAATGGACAGAAGGATCTGCTGAAAAAGCAGGCCCAGTCCCATCCCTACAAGAAATGCGCCCGCTCCAAGCAGCAGATTCTCTGCAAAATAAAGTCTCGCAATCTCTTTTTTCTTTACCCCGACCAGAAGATAAATCCCAAACTCACGGCTTCGCTTTTCCAGTACAAACCGCACCATATAATTGATCAGCCACGCAATGATCGGCACGATAAAAGCAGTCGCAAGTCCCGTCATCACACTCATCATGGCATCCATCTGAAACAGATTCTGCACATCTTTGGAAAACAAAAGCGTATGAAACGAAAACATGAGTGCGGTCACGACCGCCATCGTCATAAAATACACTATATAGTCTTTTGCCATGCGCTTTACATTTCGAAAAGCAAGTTTACACATCATGGGAACGTTCACCTCCCGTCAGTGTCATCACATCGAGTATTTCATTTAAAAACGCCCGGCGTTCTTTTTCCCCACGCACCAGTTCATGAAAAATCCGTCCGTCTTTCAGAAACAGAATACGGCTGCAATAACTTGCGGAAAAAGCATCGTGTGTCACCATCAGAATGGTTGCCCCCATGTTTTTGTTCATCTCCGTAAATGTCTCTAACAGTGTCTGCGCTGCCAGTGAATCCAGTGCCCCCGTCGGCTCATCTGCCAGAAGAAGTGTGGGATAATTTGCAAGTGCACGGGCACATGCACACCGCTGCTTTTGTCCGCCGGACACCTGATACGGATACTTATCCTTAACCTCCTCGATTCCCAGAATGCGAAGCAGCTCCCTGCACCGTTTCTGAATCTCCTTTTTGCCACGCCGGTGCAGCGTCATAACGAGCATGATATTTTCTTCCAGCGTGAGCGTATCCAGCAGATTGTATTCCTGAAAGATAAACCCAAGCTGTTTTTTACGGAATTCCGAAAGCTGTTCTTCCCCCAGTTCTGTGATATCGGTATCTCCGTAATAAATATGTCCCGCTGTCACCCGGTCAATGGTTGACAACAGATTTAAAAGCGTTGTTTTTCCGGAACCGGAAGCTCCCATCACACCGATAAACTCCCCCTGCTGCACGGCAAAACTGACACGATCCACCGCTTTGGTCACCTGATCCCCGTCTCCATAATATTTCTCCACATCGCTTACGCGTATGATTTCCTGCATCTTCTGACGCTCCTTTCCCTCGCTTGTAAATAAAAGGCATAGTAAAGAATATCATTTTTTCTTCACTATGCCTACTTTAACACGGGATCTTTCCGCTTTGTATGAAATTACCTTTCCTGAATCTTACAGTTTTGAAAGATAAACGCGTTATGTCTCCCTGTAACCGGTAAGATATTCACTCACCGGAAACATAAGTATGATCTCTGTTCCCTTTCCTTCCGCAGATTCTGCCCGGATTTCTATATTTAACTTGTCACAGAGTTTACGGCACAGATACAGTCCCATTCCGGTCGAACGCTCCCGGTTTCTTCCGTTCGTTCCCGTAAACCCTTTTTCAAAAATCCGTGGGAGTTCTTCCTTTGGAATCCCGATACCGTCATCTTTTACCCACAAAAGAACACCGCTTTTCGTTTTTTTAGTAACAATCTGAATGTGAGTACCCTCACTTCTGCCGTATTTTACGCTGTTTTGAATGAGCTGGTTTAAAATAAAAGCGATCCATTTCTTATCGCTGTATACCGTATCGGGGCAGGCAACTTCCGCCTTTACATGGCTCTGGATCAGATAATATTTGTTCTGCAAAAGCACCTGTTGTGCCACTTCCTGCAGATTGGATTCCGCGATCATGTAGTCTTTGTATACCGCATCCATACGCGCATAGTACAGTGCCATATCCACATAATTCTCAACCTTGCGGTTTTCCACAAGGAGATAGCGGCTCCTCTCATCCCGGTTATTTTCACAGTTTAACGCAATCGCCGTGATCGGTGCCTTGATCTCATGCACCCAGCTTTCAATGTACTCCCGGTAATCCTTTTGGTTTTGTTCCATCTGGTGTATCCGCTCGATTACCGATTTGTTGGATTTGCGGATCAGTTCCCGGTACTTGCGATCTTCCAGCCCAAACGATTCCGGCATCAGTTCTCCAAGAAGATAACGCCTGTCCAGCTGATCCGTAAGCTGCTCTAATTTTCTGAAATAGCTTCTGCGTGAAAAAAACTGAAGGAAAAGCCATCCTGCCAGTATTACACCGTAACACACCAGTATAATCACACATTTATCCATGGAATAGCCGGTCAGCCGCAAAAAGATAACAAGCCCAGCCATGCATACCATATGTAAAAGCAGTAGCAACACCTTGTCTTTCAGATATTCTGTCAGTTTCATATGCGATAGCCCATCCCTCTTTTTGTCTCAATAAAGTCACATACGCCAATTTCTGCAAGTTTTGCGCGCAGGCGTGTGATATTTACACTGAGGGCATTATCATCAATAAAGACCTGCTGATCCCACAGGTATTCCACCAGTTCGATTCTTGGCACGATCTCTCCCTGATGCAAAAACAGGTAATGCAGGATTTTCAATTCATTTTTCGACAGATCCACCTGCTGCTCCTGACACTTCACACAGCCACGGACAACATCAAGTTCCACACCTTTACAGATCATCTTCTCTGTTACGTCTGCTTTTTTCGCCCGTTTTAATACGGCCGCGATATGCGCCAGAAGTAACGGCGGCTGAAACGGCTTTGTGATATAATCATCACCGCCTTGCAGCATTCCGCTTAATTCATCCATTGAATCCGTCCTGCTGGTCAGGAAAATAATCGGAACATCCGACGTTTTCCTGACACTTTTACAGATCTCAAATCCGGATTGCTGCGGCAGATTTACATCAAGCAGAATCAGATCCGGCTCCATTTGCAGAATGTCCTCTACCACGTGATGAAATTCTGTCAGTACCGTGACCTGATACAGTGCATTTTCTAACAGCAGCTTTAATTCCTGACGGATGGCTGCATCATCTTCTATGATTAAAATGTTCATGATTTTCCTCAAAAATTGGATATTTTTTCTTATCGGAATCGGTTATTTTACGGATTACCTTACAGGGATTACCGGCCGCGATCACACCATCCGGAATATTTTTATTCACAACACTTCCGGCACCAATGATGGTATTGTTTCCGATTGTCACGCCCGGCAGCACGAATACATTCGTTCCAATCCAGACATTGTCTCCCACTGTGATTGGCAAAGCAATTTCCAGCCCCTGCCCTCTCTGTTCGCTGTCTATTGCGTGTCCTGCTGTCGAAAATACACAATTCCATGTTTTACTTAAATACTCTGACATTTCCGAGATTGTACTTTCATGCAAATGCAAATATAATTCAAGCAGATCCTTTAATTCATTTTCATAAATTTCTCTAACCAATATAGTTCCTCCACATATTTCACTTTGATATTTTAAATGATAACATCTTTGCTTAACTGTTTCTACCTGCACTTTTTACAAAAATCGACCAGCGCTCCATATGGTCTTTAAAAAATCAATTTGATAATTTATGTAAAGAATTTGGTATGAACGCTTCCACCGCATTTAATATTTTTGCGCGGGCAGTTGTCAGAGAACGTAAAATTCCATTTGAAATTTGTGCATCCACCAGCGTTTCTTTAGAGGACGGACGCTCTGCTTTTAATGCCCTGCGTCATTCCGCAGAACAAAACAATCTGCAGGATTTATCCTTAAATGACATTAACACAGAAATACAATTTGCACGCAACAATAAAGCCTAAGCAAGGAGACACTCAAAATGGTCAATCGGAATTACTCTTATTCCATTTTAATCAAATACTCTTTCGGCACCTCTTTTGTAAGCCAGACTCCGTTTACCGATAAGAAAAACGCATAACCTGCCCTTTCCATCTTTCCAGCAGCCACTTTGTAAATCACCGGCTTTCCATGCCTGCTTCCAACCTTGACTGCCGTATCTTCATCCCCTGATAAATGGACATATAACCGACTCTTTGGAATCAGACCGGTCTTATCAATCGATGCAACATACTTCTCCCCGGTTCCATGATAAAGAAACTCCGGCGGTATGGCTTTTTTTAATTCAACATCTACGGGTATGGAATGTCCCTGGTTTGCCCTTATGAACGTCTTATCTTCATTAAATGAATATCTTTGTTTATTATCTGTTTGTACAATTTTTTCGAGCATTTCCATGTCAAACGGCCTTGTCTTTGAAATGCTTTCTATTAACTCTGATACATTCGCCCAGCCGTGTTCATCCAGCGAAATTCCTATTGTATCCGGTTTATGTCTGAGTACCAGACTTAAAAATTTACTTGTATCTGTTAATCCCATACATAGTTTCTCCTTAAAATAGAATTTAATGGTACACTACAAAGATTAGCATACTGACTTACAGATGTCTGTCCAATACAATAAACAGCATTTTTCTCGGCACCATTTCTTTGTTCAAATTTCTCTTTTGTTGTAACAATTGTAAGAAAGAAAAAAGCAGCAACGAGATTCAAAACAACGATGAGAAAATCGTTGCAAAAGCAATGTAATCATATTTATATGTAATTCTTTGCCATACCCCACTTCTGATCCGTATAAAATCGATAATTTGTCATACGCCTTTTATCAATATCCGCCATCATTTTTTCTGCTTCCTCCTCGGTAACATTGTACAGTTTACAGATACGCGCTACCTTTTCCGGCATATCCCCATGTATAAAAATCAGCACATTATCTTTGTCTTTTAAGATAAAATCCGCATTCCGTCCTATGATCACACAGCTTTCCTTTTCCGCAATCTCCAAAATCACTTTTCTCTGCGCTTCATACACCATATTCTCTTTAAAAATACATAGCCGGCCAGACACGCGATAAACTCTGTGATCGGGAACGCCCACCAGATCAGCGAAACTCCCATCTGTCCGTTTCGGACGAAAATAGAGAAAATGCCTGCCAACGGCAATATAATTACAAGCTGTCTAAGCAGCGAAATCACAAGCGACTCGATGCCTCCGTCCAATGCCTGATAAATTCCCTGATATGCGACATTGACTCCTGCAAAAAGAAAGCTGATAGAAATAATCCGCATTGCTCCGATAAAATATTCTCTTGACAGCCCTGCGTTAAATAAAGTTGCAAATGCACCCGGGAAAATTTCCGTGATCAGCACACCGAGGATCATAAGTGCAATCGTATAAATCAGCCCGTATTTGATTCCATCCTTGATACGCTTTTTGCTTCCCATTCCATAAGAAAAAGCGATGATCGGTGTGATCGCATCACGCAGACCAAATGCAAGGAACAACACAAACTGCTGCACTTTATAAAACAATCCATATGCGGTCTGCGCCGAAGGATTAAATTTTAAGATCAGATTCATTACATAAACCATAATAGACATCAGTGCCTGTGCAATGATCGCCGGAAGTCCGATCGAATAAATTTCTTTTATAATTCCGCCCTCCGGTTTCATGTATTTTGTTCCATGCGCAAACTCTTTATTTAATTTCATATGGAAAATAAAGAGTAATACTGCCGATGTAACCTGTCCGATTACCGTCGCATATGCTGCACCTTCTACTCCCATTTCAGGAACAGGTCCAATACCATAAATCATAATTGGATCAAGAATAATATTTACCATTGCCCCCACAACCTGACCAATTGTAGAATAAAGCGAACGTCCGGTTGCCTGTAATAACTTTTCAAACAGGGAAAAGAAGATAATTCCAAACGAAATCACGCAGCATATTCGAAGATAACCTGTTCCCATTGCAATTACTTCCGGATCAACCGTCTGCGATGAAATATAGGCTTTCACTCCGAAAATTCCAAACAACAGACATACCGCATAAATAATTACTCCAAGAAATAAACTGTTTCCCGCAACTTTTGCTGCTTTTTTGCTGTTTCCCTGTCCAAGTGTCCGCGCAAGAAGTGCATTCGTCCCCACACCGGTTCCGATTCCTACCGCTACCATGAGCATCTGCACCGGAAACACCAGCGTAAGTGCATTTAAAGCGGCTTCACTTCCCTCCTTCATGTTTCCGACAAAGGCACTGTCCACAATATTGTAGACCGCCTGTAATGCCATTGACAAGATCATCGGTATTCCCATCTGCACCATGAGCTTATTGACCGGCATCTCCTTCATCCTGTTACTTTCTGCCATCTTAACTGAATCCTCCTTTTTCTGCATAAAAAAAGCATGTACTTATCTCACAAGCTGGACTTACGCTGATAAGCTACACACTTTTTCATGGCATCATAAAAATAAAAACGAGCAGCAAAACTGGATTTACGCTCGTTTGCTACTCGTTTGAAAATCATTATATTTCTCTTTTTCTAAAAAGTCAAACTAAACTTTCTTGTAAAAAATACATAGGATGCTATTTCCATACTCACTTACACGAAAAGCCCGAATACTCTATTCTTTTTCGCATGTGCATCCAACTCCGCCTGTGTTGTAATCCCTTTTTCAATAGCCCGCGCCTTAATTGCAGGTGGATAATTGTAAAGCTGGTATTTTGCTCCCTGGATTCTAAATAAAACGAGCATAAACGCTGTATAAAGCAGACTGTACACGATTGCTTCTACTGTAATCCTGATTACCATAGTTACGTCTCTCCTTTCAGGTTAGTTATTTCTAACTGTTATTTTAGCACAATTTTTACCAACTTGAAAGTCCATTTACTCTTATTCCGACTCCATCTCCCCAGTCGCTGCCTCCATAACCGATTCCACCGACACAACCTCCGGTCCGGCTGCAAATGCTTCCTCTGCATCAGCTGCTTCCATTGGATCCTCACGCTCTTTCTTTTCCTCATCATCCCAAAGCGACTTATACTTTTTGCGTTTTTCCAACCGCGCCATCATTCCGGCATTTTTTGCCATCATGTACAGATCCTTATCAAATTCCATCAGCTTTTTCTCATCCTGTGCTGGCACAATGTCTCCATGCATGATGCGTCTGGCTACCGTCATGATTTTTCCCATTTCCTCACTGTAGTCTTTCGCAGCCTCGTCCTGCTGCTTTGCCGCAACACTGTTAAACTTGCTTTCCCACTGCTCCATAAGCTGATCTACATAATCCTGATATTCATCCTGTTTTTCTGCAACGGCATTATATTGCAAATCCAGAGTGGCTGCCTCATCGGCATACAACGTTTTACCGTCCGGTGTGCTTTCCATCCGTTCCTTTAGCTCATTTCGCTGCTTTGACAGTTTGAATTTCTGCTGATTGTATGATTTCAGAACAGAACTGTAGATTCCTCTTGCCTCTCCTACTTTCATAATGTCTCCTCCGTGAAATATATCCATTGTTTCCCTTATATTTCATATATCGGATAAATCACATGATTTTTTAATTCACTTTCAATTTCATCTTAATATATTCGCTGACCGCACATAGACCAGCTTTCAGGATTTCGGCATCACAGGCATATCCAATCCTCATGCTGTGCGACTGTTCAAAACAGTCCCCTGGCGTGACAAAAGCACCTGTCTGCTTGTACATTTCTTCACAAAACGTATAAGAATCAATGGGCAGATCATTTTTGTTTCCGGTGTTGCCAGACGGCGAATCTCCTCAATATCAGGAAGATACCCATTTTCCTTTTTAAGATCAATCAACTGCACATCTGCACCATAGGATTCCGGAATAGAATACAATTGTTGATAGGTCGGTCTGATGCTAATGACTCTCTCTCCCGGCGAAATGAGAGAATAAAACACATGATGATTGGCACCCGTAGCACCATGCGTGGGGATAATCTCATCCAATTTAATAGTTTTATAAAGCTTGCAGACTCCTGCTTTAAATTCAGGATTTCCCTCAATGTTACCATAAGTTAATCTTTGTTTACAAAAATCTTCTAAGAATTTATTCTTATCTTCACTATAAAATCTCCTTTCTTTCCCAATTGCCACCAAAAAGAAAAAAGTATCCAAGGCATCGCCTTATAGCACATTTTTAATGCGCTGTACCTACGGCGGTGTCCTGAACACCTTTCATTTAATCGCTGCCCGGTGGCAACGATAAGTGTTATATTTAATTCATATTTATTTTATGTTGTAAACTACATTTTGTCAACAGCGCATCACTATCACCGCCTACTCGGGAGTTTGACAGTTGAATAATAGAAAAAGTACTTGCAGGCCTTATAAAACCTGCTTTTTTTGCGTCAAATTTTATGTTTTTATATATGTTATTTTCTGTTATTGTATTGTATAATAAGAAGGTGTTGCATATGCATCTTCATATATCAAAATCCAAAAATGCAGAGTCCTTTTATATCTGCAAAGGGAAGGAATAAATTACTATACTTCAAAACAACGGCAAAAATCGCTGAACCCCAGTAAAATCAATGGATACAGCGATTTTTTCTTCTAATAACTGTCAAAGACAGGAATATATTCTTGTATGATTGCACAGTCAATAAGCATTATATAATAATTCCCTGCTTGGTTTTTTTGTTTTAATGAACTTTCGTTATTGCTCCGGCATCCATCTCGTACACCTCATCACAGAGAATTTCTATATCCAGTGGATTATGACTCGCTACGAGGATGGTTGTCCCTTCTTCTTTTAATTGAACCAGAAGCTTCCGCATATCCTCCACGCCATGTTTATCCAGACCGTTCATCGGCTCATCCAAAATGAGGATGTCCGGACTTTCCATAATTGCCTGTGCAATTCCAAGTCGCTGACGCATGCCGAGGGAAAATTTCCCCACCTTCTTCT
This sequence comes from Roseburia sp. TF10-5, assembly GCF_003462365.1. Taxonomy (NCBI): domain Bacteria; kingdom Bacillati; phylum Bacillota; class Clostridia; order Lachnospirales; family Lachnospiraceae; genus Roseburia; species Roseburia sp. TF10-5. The sequence continues at coordinate 168,531 of NZ_QTYW01000007.1, forward strand.
TATCTTCCGGATCAAGCCCCACGAGCCGGATGCTCTCTTTTATCTTCTCATCTGTGATTTTTTTCTGCAGACGCGCAAGAAGCTTCAGGTTCTGAAAGCCTGAATAATCCCGCAGAAAACCCGGATGTTCAATAATAATTCCAATTCCCTGTGGGATATCCACATCCTTCCCCACCTGTTTGCCACGAACCAGGATTTTCCCCGCATCCGGCAGGACAAAACCACAGATGCTTTTAAAAAGAACTGTCTTGCCGCTTCCGTTCCTTCCGATGATTCCATATATTTTTCCGGGTGTGACAGAAAGGCTCACATGGTCCAGAACCGTCTGTTCCCCGAACCTTTTTACGACATCCTGTATTTCTATCAAATTTTCCATTCTCTAAATCCTCTCTGCCTTCAGCAAATGTTCTATAAGCCTGACTCAATAGCGTCAAGTGTGTATGTCTTCGATTTTTTCATAATGATAAATCCGGTCACCAGAATAATTGCGATTTCAACCGCAAGAATATACCACAGCGGAACTGCATCATCGCTCCTTAAATAAGCATAGGTGGTCGTCCAGTGCAGTGGTGACAGAACTCTGAGCTTAGGCAGCCTCACCACATCAATCATATTGGAAAAAACAATCCAGCCAATGGCCACTGCTGATCCATATATTCTGCTCCCAAGCATGTTTCCAAGAAAAACAACAAGACCAAGCAGCGTACCCACAAGTACATTCAGTCCGTAGGTAATCAGACAGGCAGCAAGTGGCGTATAGGCTTCCACGATTTCCTTGTGCATCACCACTCCGGCCAGTCCGTTATTTTCTGCACACATCCGGATAATACCGCCCCAGTCCGTAGAAAATCCGACCTGCGGAATGAGTACCAGAACTGTCGTCAGTGCAGTCCACAGAAAATATACCAGATTCGCGGCAACAATGTAGGCAAGCTGTCCGGCAAACCAGCGCAGCCGCCCTGTCCTCACCAGAACAAACATCTGCTGGTCATCCATAAACGGGGCATTACAAAACAATAAAACCACCCCAAAATAAAAAAGCATCCGCGTTATTCCGTCATCCATCTGAAAAGCGAAAAAATATGGTGTCACCGCTAGTCCCACATCCTGCGCATACTGCCTTAAATAATCTTCCCGGATAAATGTGAAAACCAAAACGGACAAAAAGACGATGAATACCCGGTAGCTGCTTTTCCACTTTCTGAAATTGTTACACATACTCCTAAGCATTTTCCATCCTCCTTATAATCTGCCTTGCCGCAATCTTCCACAAAACAAAGTAGATACAGCCTGTATACGCCAGAGCATAAAGCATCTGCCAGATTCCTCCCCCCAGAAATTCCGCATTGCCAAAGTATACCCATGCCGGCAGAATTGGTCCCAGCTCCAGCGGAGCATATTTATTGGACAGGCAGATGACCATGTAATAAATAAGAATGGGCATTGCCGTCCCGACAAATATATTGGGAATACATGCCGTCACCGTCATCGCCAATCCTGCGAGAACCGCACCCAGCAGGGACAGTAGCAGAGCATTCCAGATATTCTGGATAAAGTAAGCATGATTCTGCGAAAACATAGCATAAAACGAGCCTTTTATCGGCCAAAGCGTAAAAATCATGAGCAGTTCATACAATGCCATACCGCCAAGCATGCTTGCACAGCCGCCAAGGGCTGCAGAAAAAAGATGCCCCCTGATATACTTTTTTGCATCACCTCTTACGACTGCGTATCTGGTAAAACCACTGTTACAGTCCTCACAGTAACTGAGACCTCCGCCAATCACGCAGAGCAGATAAAACAGGATAATGAACCCGGAACTGGATACGACGGAAAAAGCATCCTGCAGATTCGCAGAATCCCCGTCTGAGCGGATAAAAGCAATTCCGCTCATATACAGTGTCAGTGCCATTCCAAGTGTGCAGATATATATTTTTCGATTCTGAAACATGCGAAGTACATTTGTTGTAAAATACCGGTTCATATTTCTCCCCCCTCATTTGGTCTGCAGAACTTCACCTGTATAGGCATCATAAATAGCTATATATTTCTCTTCGGAATCATAATTCACCTCACCATAGTGAGTGACTGTCTGCGAATAATAACATGCCCATACCGGACACATATGGTACAATTCCGTTTCTTTATCGTAAACCGGCAGATATTCCAGCGAAACCTCCGACAGCTTCATTTCACCGGTTTCCTCCTTTGACTTCATCATCTCTACCTGTTTTTCTATAATGTCCGCCGGACGAAGAATCTCCTGTTCGGTTCCCATTTTCTCCAGCTCATACGTTGGTGCAGACTGAAAATATGCAATTCCATCCCTGTCTACACTTACTTCACACACGCTTGAACGGAAAGTGGTATCGTTTGTAAGTTTTCCATCCCCCGGATCATATCTAAGACCCGGAATGCCAAAGTAATCCTGATAAAGAAATATCGCATACGAGAAATTCCTATTTTCTTCTTCCTCCGGTGTGTGATTGTCGAATTTATCAAGATCCAGCCATGATATTCTCTTATTCTTTTCATCCAGTGTATAGCAGTCCACTGTATCACTGACCTGAATTCCCATTTTTTCTGCATAATCCACTGCCAGCTGTTCACTCTCTTTTATCGAACCGAACGCCAGCTCTCTGCCGGTTTTGTACAGTTCTCTGTTGTCTCCCTTATAATCTCCGCAGAAGTCTGACTGATTTAAGGAAACATACCCGCGTTCAGTTGAATAACTAAATCTGTCCGGTAAAACATAAACATTGTCCTCATGATTTGAAATCTCTACATAATAAATTTTTTCCCCTTCACTGTTCCTGTAACACTCTACATCCTTCTCCTCATATTTCCACCCTGCTTCGTTCATCATTTTCTGAATCAGCTCATGTGCCTCTTCTTCTGATTCTGTATAATTTTTTTCTGTCGCATACCAGTCGGAAAGCTTCCATTCCGAAAGCCCCCATAACCGGACATCTGCATCTACCATTAACAGATCATCCACCTGACAGGTCAGATGATCTGGAATTTTCTCAACATCATCTGTATCAAACTCTGTAAGCTCCTGTTTGGCGACCCCCTCCATCTGATTCTGGTGCTCTGTGCCATTCTGCTCGGGAAACTCCGTTGGCGCACAGGCTGTCAGAACAAGACAGGCACTTGTCAGCATAATAACTGCACAATTTTTTCTTCCCATCTTTCTTTCCCCCTCCAATAAGCAGATGCGCCAAATGCCGCATCTGCTTATCATAACTTCTTATGGTTCCCAAGTTCCTCCTACTGAAACCGTAATTCCACCGTTTGATGAAGGATTATAACCATATAAACTTACATTTTCATCTTTTTTTACCGTTTTATTGTAAATAACTGTACACGTTCCTAAGCCTCTTTGTTCAGTATACTCCGCTGTAAATTCCTTATCTGCTACATGTGTACGGTACTTAATTGAGGCAGACGGATAATTCATTTCCGTAACATGCACAGATGCATAGGCTGTACTTCCAGTTTTTGCTTTATAGGCTGTATTTTGAACATTTTCCGGCATGAGACCAAATGAATATCCATAGGTTGCTGCCATAACGCTTGTTGTTGAAAACATGGTTAACACTAACCCTAAGCAAAGTGCTTTTTTTAATTTGTTTTTCATTGTTATTTCCTCCTGTAAAGTACGTTTTTCCACAAAAATTTTTACCAATTTCATTCTTTACTTCTTTTCATGTTTTATCAAATAGATTTTCCTCAGTCCTTCCGGCTCCTTAGTCTGATAATTATACCAATCTGAGCTTTCAGATACGGATGCAATTGCCACTGTTTTTACAAGTGACGCAAATACCTCTGCAAATTTCTTACCTTTCATCTGACATCCTCCTTCCCCCATATAATTAGTAGCGCTACTTCTATTAAAACTACCAGAATAGCAAATGATGCGTCCGGCAATTTTATCCTTATGCTTAACGATATAATGATAACCATCAATGTTATGATAAGTGTCTTTCTTTTATTTACAATTCTAACCCGTTCAAACAATGGCTTTCCTGGATTCTCTACTGGTGCAAAAAAGAACATAACCATGAAAACCATGCAACATATAATAAGTTCAATTCCAAATCTAGTGAACCCAAATTTTTGTTGCAGCCTCTGTAACACTATTACAACTGCCCAATTTGTGATAGTCAAAATATAACATTTTAATTTTGTCTTAGCATGATAACCACCCGAATATCGTCTTATACCGGCAAATACAGCAATAAAAATGAGTGTACTGATTTCTTTATTGAAAATAAAACCCAGACAAATCAAAAATATAGTTGTACCTATATTTTCAATTAATATATCTGAACCATATTTATAAATCTCATATTCCTCATGTTCAATTACATTTTCACGAACAAAAAAATCAGCTATCATTTTTGATAATCCAGACATAAACACACGTCCTTTCAATCTGATGATAACTGATTTCTTAATCTTTACAATTCGTTTGGCAAGTTTTACCTGTTTTTGGCAAAATTAGCAAGTGGAATTACCATATGTACAATCACATTATTTGCTTCTTCCGATATATTTAAAAATCCCTGATACTGATTGACAATCTCCCGAACTGTCGGGATTCCCAATCCATGTTCAGCCTTATTTTTTTTCGATGTGACAAGTTTAGGATTTACACAAAGAACAGAGTTTTGAATGTGATTCTCTACAATTAGATTAAACATTTCATCTACCACTTCCATGTTAAGATGAATTTCCTGCTCCTGCTCTTTCTGCTCAGCTTCAATCGCGTTATCCAAAAGATTCGACAAAGCAATTGCCAGTTCTATCGTATCTATATTCTCCGGAAGCTTCACATGAATCACAAATCGTATGTGGTTCTTTTCACATATCTCCTTCTTCTCATTGATAACAGCATTCAACATCAAATTAGGGGTATAAATCTGCTGTTTCTCTGACAGTTTCGTGGCAAAAGTCTTTTGCATTTCTTTTTTAACTAATTCTACCTTACCTTCTTCCAAAAGTTGGAGATAGTTCGAGAAATAACGTCGGATATCATGTCTTACTTCGCGGATTTTTTGGTTGCTTTCCTCTGATACTTTCATCAGTTTCTCCTGCTCCCTCAACTGAGTTCGCAAAATACTGTTCTCAAGCAGTTCTCGATTTTGATTTTGCAAGTGGTTCAAGAGCCACAACACAAGAAGAATGATTCCCAGAAACAAAAGCGTTATTACTGCAAAAGCTATCTGTAAGATTCGCGGTAACATAACCTGTTTTAACAGGATAATAAAAAACAGAGAGACAACAAAAAAACAAGCAAAAAAAATCCCGCTTATCAGCAATTCCTGTTGTACAAATTCTCTCTGTCTTTTTATAGTTCTTATATAAGCATATGCGATAAAAATGCAGAGACTCTTCATGACACAAACCTCGATAAGTCTCATCGAATTCCCATACATCGTCAGTTTTTCCATTGTCACTCCGCTGAATGCTGAAATAACATAAAGACATATGATACTTATCAGAATTGTCAATACATTAATCATAATAACAGAGATGACTTTTGAAGCAAACCGTCCTTCAAAATATCTCTGGGCAAAAAAAATACATATTCCCATTCCAATAAATGACGCAATCAGATTCGACCCCACTTCAAAATAAGTAACTGCTGTAAATGTGATTCCAAACACAAGATACTTCCACCATGACAATTCGTCTTTAGGTCTAAATTGCGCCCGAATTACCGCTGTGCAAATTCCAAAACTGATAATGCAGGCCGCAATCTCTATTATGAAACTAATCCATTTCATATATCCGACTCCTCATATAACCAAAATATTGTTTCTTTACCTCTTCCTTCTTATCTCTACTGACCGGAATATGCTGCCCTGTTTTTACAGTGATTTCCTTCAAATTAAAATTCTGTATCCACATGCTATTTACAAGATAACTTTTTCCCGGACGCAGGAAATGGAAAATAAGCATTTTTTCTGCATAATCAGATATTTTTCCTCTGCTTCGCACAACCTGTTCTTCACGCTCAGAATTCATTACATGAAATAGTAGGTAATGAGCCTGACTCTCTATATAAACGATTTCCTTTACCGGAAGCACAATCTGTTGCTCTTTTACATCTAATGTAATAAATCGCGCTCTCTTCTCCTTCTGTTTTTTCAAGCTTTGCAACGCTTCCGAAAGTTCCGCCTGTAAATACGCTTTTCTAATGAAACGAAATGGCTTATAGTGAATTGCCTCAAATACAGCCTCCTCATGATTGCTGATAAAAATAACAATTGCCTGCGGATTTTGTTCTTCCAACTTGGCAGCCAATTCCATACCCGTTACTTCCGGCATATCAATATCAAGAAAAAAAATTTCTGTCTGATGCAGTTTTGTCTCCAACAATTTCTCACTATCCGTGTATGATACAATTTCCCCCACTACATTTAGCTGCTGCAATTCTGCCCTTATTTGTTTCTCCAACCTCGAAAGAAATATTTCATCATCATCGCATATTGCAATAGTCCAATGCTCTATACCCATAAATGGCATAAACTCGTCTTTCCCCCTTCTTTTGTTTATATGACTATTTTCGCTTGTGCCCTTTGAGCAGCTACCATCTGCCTTTAAGGACTGGTTTTCTGATTCGATTAAATTTTCGTTGCTAGTTGCACACCTTCGTCAAATAGAATACTGCAAGCTGGGTGCGGTCACGCAGAGAAAGCTTATCGAGAATGCTGCTGATATAATTGCGGACGGTTCCCTCACTCAGAAACAGTTCGTCTGCAATCTCACGGTTGCTTTTTCCAACTCCGACAAGAGCAATAATATCCTGCTCCTTTTCTCCGATGTCGTAGCGGCTGTAATGTCTGACAGATAAGAATCTTTTCGTTCAGGGAATATATCCCAGTAATCTTTTCTTGATATTGTACCTGTTCTCTGTCTGGCATTTAGATTATCATTCACATCCTCATTATAGGTTCCTTCCTTCATTTAAGCAATACATTTCTTAACTGCATCCTGCATCCATACAAATAGTTCTTCAACATTGTACTCATATGAAGAGTGAGCTTCCAGAATCCTGGACTGATAGATCAGCTCTCTTCCAAGAAATATTGCCCTGTAATCATCCCGTTCTATTGTCACAAGATGATACCAGCTTATTTCGTCTGGATATTCTTCATGCCACATTTTCTCAAACTCTTCATAATTCTCTACGACTTCTTCATCCTTTAGGCTTTCGTAGTCGTCATAATCGTCTATAGTTCCACGCTCCGCTTTCAGCCACAACTCTCTTCTGTTATCCTCTCCGCAAGGCTCAACAGCCTCTAATATTGCATATACCTTGTCAATAGCTTCCAATGTCTTTTTATCAAATACAAATTTTCCGTCTTTTAACACAAAAATCCAATGATTCACCTTTGGTGCCTTGATTGCTGTTTCACTCATTCTTTCCTGTCTCCTTTCCAATGATCCTGCTTGTATCAGAAAAGTATTTTATGAAATCTGCTTTCCAGTATATTTCCAATACATTATTGCTATAAACCAATATCTTCTCTATCAATAATTCTTTCATTTCTTCAGTAAGCGTATCTGCATCACAAAATTTTTTATCTCTATTCGTCACCAATGAGTCTAAAGAAAATTTTGACCATGCGTCTTTTTGCATATCACATATACAATCCCAGGAAGTTCCATCCTGTCGATATCTTTCTTTGTTCTGCTCCCAAAGAATATAACACCCTATTTTTCTGGTATACAGCCAAAATAGCCAATTAAAAAAGTTAGTAGCAAAAATTTTAACAGGGGCGCTTGCTGTTGGAATGGTTGTTTCCCCTACCTCAGCACATGCGGACGAATCAGATAAATGAAAGCTTAACGGCCATAGTTGTTCCGAATAGCGTAACTTATATAGAACAGGGTGTGTTTGAATCTTGTAGTAATCTTATTAGTGTAACATTATCAAATAACCTTACAAATATACCCACAAATTTATTTGAAAACGCATTTTCTTTAACCACTATCTACTACAGTGGTACAGCCAAAGGTGCGCCATGGGGCGCAACCAATGCAACCATCGAGGCAAATAACACTATATAATCCCAAATCTTCCAAAAAATGGTCATATTCATGAGTAGATTCCCATTCCCGTTCTTCTTTCACATATTTTTCAAGCATTTCCTGATTATGTTCGTCCCAAAAAAGATCAGTGATAAGATCAGTGATGGAAGAATCACTACACCGATAAGTTGCTTTGGTGGTGCCTATATTTTTAACCAGTAGCTCCCAATTGTGGTTCGAACCATCAAAATTCCCAAACCAAAGCACCAGCATAAGTATAATTACACCAACAACCCCCAGATTAAATTTCCTTTTGTAGGCTTCATAACTATCATCGTTTCTCATATTTTTTCCTTGTATGATAATTAGGAAGTTAATTATCACACGTTTCCTTTCTTTTAATATC
>NZ_QTYW01000008.1:0-100821 GCF_003462365.1 Roseburia sp. TF10-5
AGACCTCACGGTCTGGGCGATTTTTCTGTCAGGGGAGTTTTTTTACAGCCCCAATTTTTATGCCCATTTTGCAGGGAGGAGGTGCGTTATGGCGGGAAGTAGAATTAAGGGTATCACGGTCGAGATCGGTGGCGATACTACCAAGCTTCAGAGTGCCTTAAAGGGTGTCAATTCAGAAATCAAGAATACGCAGAGTCAGCTCAAGGATGTCGAGAAGCTCCTGAAACTGGATCCAGGCAATACTGAGCTACTTGCCCAGAAGCAGAACTGTCCTCTCTTTATCATCGACAAGATAATACACAATAAAGTTGTCTACCGGAAGCTGATGCATTTTCATCGAATGCCAAGGCTCCCATTCAACTAACGTATAACGAGCTGGCATAAAATCCAATGAACGAACTTCCTTTCGTATGCGCCCCAGCTGAGCTGCGGCTGTCTCCGGAACAAGAAGTTCATTCGCAATATACGAATAGATTTTACGTAAATCACCAAGTGCATCTACAGAATAGCCGACATTATAGCTATCCGTCATATGCCAAACTCCTTTGCAAGTACCGCGTCGACTTCATCTGCAGAATATACCTTTCCTTCTTTGATGGAATCAACACCCTTCTGGAGTTCTGCATCAAGTTCTTCTCTGGTCATTGCACCAACAGCTAATGGCTTAGAAGAAGGAAGTTTCAATTCAAACGGCATACCTTTTTTCAGTACGATCTGGCTATAAAGCATCTGAATTGCACTGGATGGAGAAATGCCAAGCTGAGAAAGAATACTCTCAGCATTCTCCTTGAGATTCGTATCTATTCTTGCATAAACAGCGGATGTATTTGCCATAGTATCGCCTCCCTTTTCTTTATTATGTTCGCTTTTGCTTGCAATTGCAAGCATTTGCGCAAATTATTTTGTGACGTAACTTTGAATTTTATACGCCTCTTAAGGCAGAAAGGAATATTTATGGGATTTTTATCGGGGCTATTTCATTCCAGAGACAAGCCCACCAACAGCACCAATGGCAGCGCCTATCGTTTTCTCTTTGGTGGAAGCAACTCTGACAAAGCCGTCAATGAACGAAGTGCCATGCAAATGACTGCAGTCTATGCCTGCGTCAGGATTCTTTCGGAGTCCATTGCAGGACTGCCAGTCCATATTTATAAGTATAAGTACACTGACTCGGGTAGTAAAGAAAAGGCAATCAAACATCCTCTGTATCGACTGATTCACGATGAGCCAAATCCAGAAATGACGTCCTTTGTCTTCCGAGAGACTTTGATGACGCATCTTCTCCTTTATGGAAATGCCTATGCGCAAATTATACGAAATGGCAAAGGTGAAGTCATCGCTCTCTATCCGCTGATGGCCAATCGAATGAGTGTGGATCGTGACGATAAAGGTCACCTCTACTATCAATATCAAATGCAAGATTCCGATGCACCGACAATGAAAAATGGAACGGTTATCCTAAAGCCATCGGATACCTCTGAGACGCAGAAAGCAATCGCCATGCTTGATGAAGTCAAAGAATCCATCATCAATGCCTACGAAATCAAGACCGGTATGAGTCGTACCAAGCTATCCCATCTCATGGATGCAGAAACTTGGACGGATGCACATACGGCCATCGATATGGGTTTTGCCGATGAAATCCTGACAAGACCTGCAGAGATACCTGTAGAAAACAACATCGCTGGCCCTATGCTTTTCTCTCGTGCATCTGTGACCAACTCTCTTATGGATAAGCTGGCTGCCAAATGCCACATTAAGAAACCAGAAATACCAGAACGCTCCGTAGATTCTCTCCTGGAGCGTCTTGACCTAATCAAACAACACATTTAATGGAGGTATTCGATTATGACTATTTTAGAACTGCGTGAAAAGCGCAACACTGCATGGAATGCTGCAAAGGCATTTCTTGATTCTCACCGTACCGAGAAAGGTACTCTTACTGCCGAGGACGATGCGACCTACTCCAGAATGGAACAGGAAATCGCTAACCTTGGCAAGGAAATCGCTCGTCTGGAGAGGCAGGAAGCATTGGATAGCGTTTACCCAAGCTAAAACCACTTACTTCTTTGTATTATCAATTCTTATATCATTCAATGGTAATGATTTGAATAATTTCAGTACTTTTTTCGCTAAAGTCTCCAACTCCTCAATTTGCCTAAGTAACATATCAGCTTCATCTTTAGCTTCCTCCGCCAATTCAGCAAATACGTTACTTGCTGCACTCATAGCTTTATCTACATAATAATCTAATTTTTCATCATAAGCCTCAGCATAGCATTCACTAAGATATTCATCCACGAAATCTTGTTCATCAAACTTAGCCAAATCATAGACACTTCCCATAAAAAGCATCTCCATATTTTCAATCGTATGGCTTGCTTCTTCTATCACAGTATCCAAATTATCAATTCCCTTTTCATAGAACACACGCAAGTCAAATATTTTATTAACTCTTTTTAATAATTCCAGGTATTGATAACATATCTCCTTTGCCTTCTCTAAGTCTCTTGTATGTAAAACACTGCTTGTAGTATTATAATACCATTTTTCTATTCCCCTATGATCTGAGAGTAAATAAAACATCTGATAATACTCTTCATGCATTGCTCCAAACATTGCAATACTCTTTCGTATTGCCGTTTCTAAAAACAAAAGTTCTTCATCTGTCTTATATTCGCTAGAACTATCAATAATCCACGGAAACACTTCCTCTTGTAGAAATTCAATAAAATCAACATCTCTGCTTATAAAGCCCGACTCAAAATTGTCTGCACTTTCTTCAGAAAAGTTTGACGATCCTACATACGCAATATTATCAGTCATAATAATTTTTGCATGATTTGAAAAACAAAAATAAACCTCTGCTTTATCCGCAATCTTTTGTGGAGACAACTTACTTTTATATAATGAAATGCTTCTTTTAGCCTTATCTGCATAGGTTTTTCCAAAATAGGATTCCCAACGTCCCGGAATATTTGATACAATACATATCTCTGTATCTTTTTCACAATCCTTCAACGCTTTTAATAAGACATTTTGGTCTTTTGAAATATTATACGTCAAAATATGTATCTGACTTGCATTTTTAAAGTCCTCGATAACAGCAAAATATGTCAGTTCATCTTTCGACATAATAAACTCTGCATCTTCAAGCCTCTTTGAAATTATCATTAACAATATACCTCGTATGCTACAATTTTAATTATTTTCTTTTAGCAAAACTCTCAATTATTTCTCTATCTGTTCTTTCTTCTGTTGGATCATCAGAAAAGAAAAAACTCAAGTTTGTATCACCAAAATATCTTTTGTACAAATCTGGTCTTAATATTTCTGCCTTATTGCTATTTTCAACACTTCTTCCATTAGGCGTCCCATCTTCTTTTTTACCATTTCTTCTAACATCAAAACAATATATCGCATTAGGATTATTGCCCTCTGTTCTTCTTCCAATAAGTAGCCTCTCTTCTGAAGACTTCACAATCACCTTTTCTGATGGTATATAACGTGAAAATATAGCAGAAAAATCTTCAAACAAATCTCTATTGGCGTTACCTTTTTCAACACCGAAAAATTCACAGAATTCATACGCACCATCAAAATGTACATTATAAAAATCAATATATCCCTTAATTGATACATTTACATTTTCCTGCTTTATAAATTCAACCGTTGCCTTTGCATACTTTGAAGGTCTTTTTTCGTTTTCTCTATACAATTTTAAGATAACAATATAATTCTTATTTTTATATGGAAAGAAAAAAGAATCAATAACCCATTTTTTCATTTCCATATCTTTTAACAATAATGGTAAATTTTTGAATCTTATATCTTTTTTCAAGTCAGACATCTAATCCTCCCTAATATCTATGTACAAGACAGAAGTTTTTAATATATGCTAAAATCATGTCAACCGAAATACATTTTACCTTTTTCTTGCTGATGCTGCCGCCTCTTTCCGTTCTTTATCGTTCAGTTGAAAAATCATATGAAATACTTTCATCCTATTACCGGTTTCAGGAACAATATGTTCGCTAGTAATCATTAAAGTATCCCTCTCCCCGATTCTTTGAATTCTGATTGGCTGAAAATCCCCTTTGATACTCTTCGACTTATTCTCTATTTCATCAAATCCTTTTTTAGGGACATTTCTCTATTCATAGATAACGTAATACCAAATTCGAAATTAGGGTTTAAATATCCCATCAACTGGTTATATTGATTTGTAAAGTTTTCGATATATTTATTCTCAAGCACTGCATAATCTGTAACATGTCCGTCCTTCTCTGCGTATATATATATCTGTCTCACCCAATTTTTTAATGGCTCGTCCCATTGTAAATTCACGTGAAATGTGCAAATCATACTTACTATTCAGACTTCCTGCAATAGCATCTTGGATATCTGCAGTAATTTCCACTTCATCTCGATTTTCAAAATGGACAATACGTTTCTGGAAACGTTTAATCACAGATATCAATTCCATTACAATATTCTCGGACAATGAATTACACAAACCTCTATTTTTCTCGCTCTGCATCTCCAAATATCTATCCCGCAAATCACATTCCATTAAATCAATGTAATCATCAAGATTATCATGTTGAAAGAACATTTCTAGCAACTTCGGATTTCTAAGATATAACATAACCATACTACTCAATTGTTCTGGTAAAAAATCATGATCTTGAAAACAAATATAATAGTATTCTTCAAAATCCTGTATCAATTTTAAACTATTCTTTCCATCATTATTTAAATCTCTTTTAAACTCATCGTCTATGGGATTTATTATTAAATCATCTTCATCATCTGTACAATCTTCCCACCAGTATAATATTGCATATAGCAAATATTCATATTTAGGCTTAATAAAATCCCTGATATTTTTTGAACAGATAATTTCATATAATTCATTGACGGCATTTCTACACTCTTGCGGTTTTCTCATAAGATAATCTCTTGGAAAAAATCCATCTAAATCAAACTCCGGATCTGTTTCAAGAATATCTATTAATACCCGTACTATATCCCGCAAATTACTATTAACGTACTTTGTTATCCGCATCCCAAGACTTGATAAATTATCATAATCCACTATATCAATTTGAATCAAAATACTCATCCCTTCTTGACAAGAAAATCTTATTCCGTTCATTATATTTTACCACATCAATCTACATTTTACTATCTGGAAAAAGTGCAAGAAAAAAAGACCTAAAATGAAATTTTAAATTCCACTGCCCTACAGGGCGGTAGAATTTAGTCCTGCACAGTAGATATTTACTCTTTCATACATCAGTGTTATTGTAAAAGTTCCTTCTGACAGCAGTAGAAGGAGACCAGCTATGAAAAGTCAACCATAAATTAGCAAAAAATTTCTTGGTGCTAGAATATAAATAGTACAAGCCAAAATGAGAAATTCCAAATACACATAAGCATGGTACAATAGAAACATGCTGAAGGAGGATCTCATATGGCAAAGCAACATGACAAACAATTTAAACTTGATGCAATCCAGTACTATGAAGATCATAAAGATCTCGGAGTACGTGGATGTGCAGAAAATCTTGGCATCGGCTACAGTACATTAACAAAGTGGCTGAAAGACTTCCGGGAATCAGGTGATATTCCTGTTCGTGGTTCTGGTAATTATGCATCTGATGAGCAGAAGGAAATTGCCCGTCTCAGACGTGAATTACGTGATGCCCAAGATGCACTTGATGTGTTAAAAAAAGCAATCAACATTCTGGGAAAATGACGGAAGCCATTTATCTCGAAGTGACTGAGAAGACAGAAGCTGCCAAAAAGGCTGGACGCCAGGTTTCTGTCTCCGGAATGTTGAAATTTTTAGGTGTCTCTCGCTCAGGATATCTTGCATGGCTCCACCACGTACCTTCTGATACAGAAAAACGTCGTGAAGCTGTAAAAGCAAAAATACAGGATATTTATGATGATTCCAAGCAGAACTACGGCGCTCCGAAAATCACTGTAGAACTGCGAAAAACCGGTGAAGTCATTTCGGAAAGAACCGTTGGTACATATATGCGCCAAATGGGAATCCGTGCCCAGTGGAGCAAACCATGGACCATCACCACAAAAGATTCTGATTTCAGCACAGAATTACAAAATATCCTTGATGAACAGTTTAATCCTGACCGCCCGAATGCTGTCTGGTGTTCGGATATCACCTACATCTGGACAATAGACGGATTTGTCTATCTGACCAGTATTATGGATTTATTTTCCAGAAAAATCATAGCCTGGACACTTTCAGAAACACTGGAAGTATCCTGCGTGATTGATACTATAAACAAAGCCAAAGCTCGCCGAAATATTGATCAACCATTAATTATCCATTCGGATCGTGGCAGCCAATATGTTGCAAAGGAATATAAAAAAGCAACCGAAAATATGCAGCGTAGCTACTCGAAGAAAGCTTTTCCGTGGGATAATGCATGCATTGAATCCTTTCATTCTGTTATCAAACGTGAATGGCTCAATCGCTTTAAAATCCGTGATTATAAGCAAGCATACCAGTTGATTTTTGAATATCTGGAAGCTTTCTACAATACGAAACGAATTCATAGCCATTGCAACTATATGTCGCCAAACGAATTCGAACAAGTGTATGAAAGAACGAACACGGAGGCTGAGCTTCTGGCAGGTTAAAATGGGGAGAAATTTCTCATTTTAACTTGTACTAAATCTTGACATAGGACCATCCAATGTATTTTCTATGAGCAATCTTTACATTACTCTGCTTAACCATTGCATACTGCAAAGTTGTATCTATACGTTGATGCCCTAACAGTTTTTGTAACTGCTCTATTGGCATCCCCTTATCAATGGCTACTGTTGCCAGTGTTCTTCTAAACTTATGTGGATGAACTTTGTCTATATTCAACCGCTTCCCCATTTCTCGAAGTCTCAGTTCTATTCCACCTATTTTCATTCGATTGTATGGTGCTTTAAGTGATACAAACAATGCATCATTATTATCTGTCCTTGAATCAAGATAATTCTGCAAATGGATCTTCGTTCTGGCATCAAAATATACCATTCGTTCCTTATCACCTTTACCAAACACAATACATTCTCTTTCATCAAAAGAGATATCATCTCTGTTCAGCAGCACCAGTTCACCCACACGCATTCCTGTTGAAGCCAAAATATCAATCAGTGCTAAGTCTCTTGGATTATCGCAGTTATCTCTCATAGATTCTAATTGTTCATCCGTGTATGTTTCCTTTATAGTACTAGCAGCCTTAATTCTATGTATTCTGCGGACTGGACTTTTAATAATATAATCCTCATCCTCCAACCAAGCAAAAAAACTTGAAAATATCCTTCTAATATTATCAATTGTTACCTTGCTTGATTGTTTCTCCTTCTGATATTCCGCCAAATAAGTTCTTAGATCTTCCGTAACTATTGTACAAACTGATTTTCCAATACTATCAAGCATTTGCTGTATTGTATTTTTATAGTATATCAGTGTTTTTTCTGAGCAACCTTCAATCCTTTTTGCAGATAGAAATACTTCCAAATAATCCACTTCTTCTTGCTCTGTATCAGCTTCTTGTTTGGCTTCAATGGATACATTATAAAGATATATCTCCAAAGTAGTCTTCAACTTGCTTAATTGTTCATTATTAAGTGACGAAAGCATCTCTCTTATGATCTCTGATATTATTTTCTCTTTCATGTGTTTCTCCTTTATATGTGAGAACCACCATGAAGTGGAGTTCTTGTATTTGCTCTCGCCACTTTCAAGAGTTATTTTTTATATTATAAATACTTATTTTTCTTATTGACGCACTTCTCTGTCAATCGTATAATTAATACACAAAAAAACGAAAAGAGGAGGTGTTCGTATGGCTACTTCAAGTATTACTCATAATTTTGTCATATCCAATCCAAATAGCGTGAAACATTTTATCGCAGCGATTGATGAAGCTGACCGTGACCGCACACCAAAGCAGACACTTCCCGGACGTCAGTTGACAAACCCACAAGAAATCTTAGCTTTAATGTCAAAGAGGAAAAAACAAACTCTTAAATATTAAAATTCTTCAATAAAAAATCCTCTAAAACAATAGGTATTTCACTATCTCTTAGAGGATATTTCTTTACTTTAAATGATATTTGGTAATACTTTTCCAGTTTTCCGAGAAACCCATTTTATTCAATAATTCAACTTCACTTATATGCTCTACTTCTCTGTTTACTCGGTCAATCTCTTTTATAAGCTTTCTTTTAAATTCCAGAAAATCTTTTCCAGGTAATAGATATCTAAAAGCAATCACCACAGCAAACAAATCTTGTTTTCCTTTTTCGTACTGATTACCGCTCTGTGGTAATGAAAGTTTTTTATGAAGCGGTGTATCCGCAATAGCATCTACTGTTCTGTATGTAAACAGTCGTTCCCCATGGGCACATACATTCCTATACTTAGTGAGAACAGATAGAAACTGTTCCATCTGATGCTGATTCAAAGGTTCAAAGTTTTTTGATACTTTTGATTTTAAGGACTGCGGAAACACTCGGAACATTTTTGATAAGTTTCCAAACGTAAGTACATTTGCCAAAACCCATAATGGAATTTCACCATATGTCTTGCGGTAATAGTTGATATATGTATAATCTGTGGTCGTTGTTGCCCGTTTCAAGGTCGCTATCAACTTTACGATTGTTGCATGATTTCTTTTTGTATTATTATAATTATTAGCATCCAGGTACTGCTTCTGCTCTGCTCCATACATTTCAGTAAAATAGTATGACATCAAAGAACGCATCTGTCGCTCAATCTGCAGTAAATATTTAAAGAACAACTCTCTAAGCTCTGCATCAAACTTATACAGACTGACTATTTCTTCAAAACTTGTTCCTGCTTTATATTTTTTGTGTTTGATATTCTAAAAAGATGTTTATATCCTCCCATAAGAGGAAAATATCCTATTTGGCGTAACATCTCTTCCGCATATTCTCTGTCTTTTATTTTTATTCCCTTTTCATCACTGATCCAGGAAACCTAGTCACTAAAAGAAGAGAATTTTTTCGGTGTCTGCATCTCATTTCTCCTTAAAACAAAAGAGGGAGAGACCCGCAGGCTCTCCCCCGCCTGTAGGCTTCTCAAGTTTCTACAGAACGATCACTGAGCTTAGTATACGTCATTTTAAATGTCCTGTCAATATGCCAAAACATTCTTAGCCATACCCGCTCAGAAGTATTCTATGCTGTTTTTTCTTCCTTATTCTGTTTTCTTCCTCCAACTCCCAGAGGACTTCAGCGCCGTACTTATCAATCATCCGTACCAGAAAATCAATGCACCGCTCAAATTCAATATTCTGTTGCATAAGCTCCTCCCGTTATTGTTTGATCTGAGCTTATTTTACAGAACCTGCCTGAAAACCACATTGAATAGAAATTGATTGTAAATTGACACAATCACTTTAAAAATATCCGCATTTTCTTGAATCGAATATACGTTCGCGTTATGATGGATATACTTAATCTTAACTACGAAAGGGGAATTTCTATTGAATCGATGCGATTTTTCTTCTATTAGCACTTGCTAAAAAAATCATATCAGCGAAAGTAATCAAATGAGTCAGCCTGATTTTTTACACGAATTATTTGAAGATTTTATGGATGATCCGGCAAATCAGGATTTTTCAATGGATAACGGTCTGGTTTGCCGCTGGATGACTGGTCAGGCTAAAATCAGTCCTAAAATATCTGCCTACTATTCCAAACCCAGTAATCAGAAAAAACTGGCAGAAACCATTCACCAGAATCTGCTTCCATTGATGTCTGACTGCAATATGGCTATGCAGGATATATACACATTATTTATACAAGATGACAGCATCTCAGATGCGAAAAAGAAAAATCTGACTCCCTTATATAAACCAGCCAGTTCAAGACTGCTGTTTCTTGCAAAACTGATTTCTTTTGGCATGGAACGCCAATTCATCAAACGTAATACCAAAAATCAGAAGCTGCTCGCCGGAGGTGCTTTATCCCCCATTGTGCTGGATTATATTATGGACAGTGAGGTTCCGAAACCATGCCGTCATTTTATCGGAAGAGATAAAGAACTGGAAGAATTATATACCATGCTTGAGGAAAACCGTCATGTTTTTCTTTGCGGAATTGCCGGAATCGGAAAAAGTGAACTTGCCAAAGCCTACGCAAAGCGGTACATAAAACAATACACCAATGAAAATGGAACATGGCAGTATAAAACAGAAAAGAATATCTCTGTATCAAAGATGGAGAAGAAAAAGGATTTACTGCTTCTGAATTTAAAACTGTTCAAAAGCAGTACCGCTATAAAGTCGGTAAAAAGAAAGAATATCTGACTCCATCTTCCGCACAGGAAAAAGGATATGAACGGATTGATAAGCACCCCAAGAGCAGCCGATATGGCAGACAGAATCCTATTTCCGAACGATGGAACAGTGATGAACAACTTTGTATCTGGCGGGCAAACTGGGCAGATGCCGTAAATGAAATGCTTGCACGTAATCAGATAAATGCTACCATTGATCACCGTAGCTTTGCAGATCAGTGAATCACCGAACAGCCAACCATCCATGAAGGCTACATTGCCCAGAATATGGAAAAGAACGGCATGATAGCAGACCGCTGTGAAATCAATCGTCAGATTCGTGCGGATAACAAAATGCTCCGAGAATTAAAAGCAAAGGTAGTAAAACTGGCTGAAGCTGTAGAAAAGTCTATTCCAATAATAGCTGAAACGTTAGAAGCGATCCGCAATCATATGATTTTTACACTGTGTCATTTACTTCATAATGAGATGCAAAAAGAAGTGATCCATGACTGGATGAATCATTTTAATCCAATACTGAATAAATACAACACCGTTAAAAAGGAACTCAAAGCTAAAGTTACGGAACGGAAAGAACTGAATGTGCAAAAGGATAAAACTAGTATTTTGAATCCCATCCGGCATATAAAATTAAATCAGCAGCTTACCACTATTACCGAAGAAATCGAAGAACTGAAATCAAGGAAAGCGGCATCTTATCGCTTAGGACCCAAAAAGGCTCCAGACCAGCAAAGTTTCATTGTCTAAAATCGCTGTCTGCGAATTATATGTGTTAACGGATTCTGTTGGTGTGGGTAGTTCAACGAAAGAAGTTTTCTTTTGTTCCATAGATTCCAAACAGAATTCCCGAACCTGCTTAAGCCGGTAATAGTAGTCAGCTTTGGTAATATAATGCCATTAGCATCACACCAGTCAATCACTTTCATTCCGACAGGACGGTTCTGGCAATCCGTGATCTGTTGAGCCCACTGTTGCAAGCGAACCTGCTTTGCAACTGCTGTAGTATTTGTAGCCATAATCTGTACCTCCCATATCTTAGTCAAAAAAGTTTAGGCTCAACTTTTTTAACAAATATACTATGATCATAGTATATCGATATTGATTTAGGTTTGGTAGGTACCTTCGTTTGAGCGTTTACCTTTATCTACGCAGGCACCATAAATTCTTTTCATACGAATGCTCATAGAAGATACACCCACAAAATGTGCTGTTTTTGTAAAGTAAGACATTATAACAGTCTTGCTATTACTTTTGTAGGTACCTTCGTTTCATCGTTTACTTTTTATTGGCTAAAATATTGAATTTTCAAGGTTCAGCACACTTTTCAGTATGGGAAGTTTGAGATAGTAATATTTAGATGTTTTTAGTTCTTGTTTTTTATTGAGCAGAACTTCTTATAGAAAGTTCAGTATTATACTGCCCAATGTCGTTGAGTAATACATTATGTATTTCATATAAATTCTTAATTTTACATATATTTTTCTCACATATACTATTTCTATCCACAAGTACACATTTCATTCCAATTTTTTCACATGGCAAAATATCTGTTTTTATATTATCACCAACATATATAACTGAATCAATTTTCTCGCCTGACTGTTTGACCGCCTCATAAAAAATATCAACGGAAGGTTTTGCAAATCCTGTTTCTTCTGAAATAAGAATTATTTCAAAATATTTTTCAATGTTCGTACAACTCAACTTTGCTCTTTGCTGTATAGATTTCCCATTACTTATGATACCTAGTCGATATCCTTCCAATGAATGTAGCATATCAACCACATCATCAAATAAAATCCAACTATTTTCTAATTGTTTTTGATACTCTTCAAACAATTCCATTGCAATCTTTTCATTTTCCACATACCCACAATAACTTAACATTTTAATAAATCGATTTTTTCCTTGCTCTTCGAAAGTTATCTGTTTTGATAAATAATAATCAAAATACTTTCTAGAAATCTTACTCCAATAATCTGTTTGATTATTATTTAATACCAGTCCATATTTTTCTTTAAATATGAACTCTATCGCTTTTCTCTCTGAAGAATTGTAATCAATCAACGTATTATCTAAATCGAAATAAATCATAATAAATGCTCCTTATTCAATTAATTCTCAAGTAACACTTTTTCTTATACTACACTATGCATATTCTTATAGTCCGTATTTGTATTTCCACATACCTACTTTTTTTCTATGTTAACTACTTATCAAACATTCAGAAACATCAGTACAAAATATATATTCTAACACCAAAGTTTACACTAATCAAAAAACACTCTAAAACCTACAGATACTGCACCTAATTGACTCCACTTATATTTATACGCCTTAATATTTTCGCCTTGAGAATTATTCCACGATACCCCATATGCGAGATGTTCTCTTTCATTATCTAAATTCCTCTGAACTTTGATTTTATACTGCATAGCGAAAGTAGATAATTCACTTTAGGCTGGGGTAAAAAATTTACCCCATGAAACCATTCCCTCCCTCTCGTCCAAATGTTAATTATTCAAAAAAACTAAGTTGAGCGTCTTTTAATGACTTTACTTTTCTATCAGTAATTTTATCATCCGAAGTGATATTTCCACATAATAATGGGGACGCTTGATTGTACAATCTTACATTCTCTTTTACTTTCTCATCATTAAAATTTGCATAGCAATATTTGCAACCATTGAGACAAGTATTATACGCTCCTACTTCCACACTTTCAAAACATCCACACTCTTCTCTCTGATTTTTGTCCTTTTCACCAATCAACTTACACCCTAATATCTTCTCAATTAGTTTTTTATCTATACAGCTTCCATGCTGAACACCAACATTGTGAAGATTGATTTGCTCTGCACAAGATTCAATTACTAAATTATATTTTGAAGCAATTTGTACCATTTGCGCCGCCAAACTAATCATCTCATCATTTGTCATTTGCCTAATGCCAAGTTTCTTAGTGTTTCGTTGTGTTTTTGCATATAAATCAACAAAACTGATAACTACCTTTTCCGTGTAATCCGCAAGACTACTCGCTATTTCCTCAAACGCTTTTAAATGGTAATCCATTGTATATCGCTTGCTTATCAAAATAGGATCATATCTCCATATTACTTTTTCTTTTCCTATTTTTTTAGACAATGCCTTAAACGTTGAAATAAGTTCCTCTCTCTTATTTGGAAGGTTCGGTTCAATATCCTTACCATATCCCGTAAGAGTAAACTGAAAATAGTATACATAATCTTTCAAACATTCCAGCTTTTCCATCATATTCGCAGGGTTTTTGGTCCAAAATACAATGCAGTCCACTACATCTGGCGATAAATCTATTCTACTTATTTGATGTGCATTCATAGGATTTCGCACATATAAGAATCCCTCTTTAATTCTGTTAACAAACCAATCTGAATAGTAATTTGGCACATCTGTTCTTCTACTCACACTTAATATCATAATGAATCCTTCCTATTGAAAGTCAATACTTGATAACGAATATTTCTTGCTTTCAACACCGGCCATCTATTTAAATTTTTGCAATCACTTGTACAATTTTCTCTATTACTAACATATGTACTACATTCTGTATTTAAAGAAGTTAATAATTCAATAGCCTCATTCGGATATTCGAACTTGTAATCAATCTTTTTGATTCCTCTATCTTCATCTTTATAGTGAATAAATGTCGTTGCATTATCTTCTGTAATAAATCCATTCTGTTTTATGGCTGATATGATTTTTTCACTTCTTTCCATATCTCTATCCATACTTCCCTGATCAGAACGAAGAGATATTAATATATGAATTCTATCTCTTTAAATTTCTTTTTTTCTAAAACTCTCACAAATATCTTGAAACTCTTCATTTGAAAATTCACTAATAGATTTAGGAAAAATATATACATTGGATATTAGCGTACTTGTTTTTTGAAAAATAGTTGCAGCATTGACTTTTGTAAACTTGACTTCATCTTTTTCTCTTGCTTCTATTTTATAATTCCAATCAATAGTATCAATGCCCCTATATTTAATATAACATTCTCCACTTCCAATCTCACCAAGTGCTTCAACCAATCCCCAATAATCTATCATATTTCCACATCCGATGGATGCCACCTCTATGCTATCTTTAAATTTTTCTCGTGCAAATAATGTATCAAACATACTTTTATATTCAAAGGCATATGAAAAAACATACCGTAACAAATATAATTGTTGAATATGTATGTCTGAATAATCCGGCTTTTATCCAGCTTGATAATTTAATGTTTTCAGCATACATAAATTAACGTTTTGGTCTATATACTCTCTGAAATCATTATATATCATTGAAATATAATTCTTTATTGTAATCATCCCTGAGTTCCCCTATAAAATTTATCTTTTATATTTTTCTTCTGTCAAAAAGTATCCTTTCGCCAAAATGTATACTTCCCGTTCTCCAAAGCCTATCCCCTGGAGTAAATCTCCGATTATATCATCACTCTACGAAAACAGAAACACACATCTATTTTGCTCCAAAAATGGCGAAATCATTTGATTTATTGGGCTTTTCTTGACAGAAGGCACACCGTCTCATCTGTACTCTCGTTGTCCCAATCCACGCCTAATACATTTCTGCCATTCATATATATAGGAAATTTAAACCGGAGACCTTTTAATATTCTGCCATTCTTTTGCTCTTCCTCATAGATAAACACATCCGACAGGAAGCTCTTCAAAAATGTCTTCTTTTCCAGATCTGTAAATTTATCATACAGCTTATCAAAAAATAAAAGGAACTGGTAAACATTATCTTCTGAGATTTTGTCCTGCCTGATATTATATAGTCTTGTTTCGACTTCTTCCATGGCATCCTCAATATCAGTGATTTCATCATATAGCTTGTCCAAACGTTCCTGCATGTCATTATATTTTTTGTCATAATTCTTATCGGATACAGATAAATGATCCATCTGGTCAGCAAGCCTGTTTTTTGCCCCGGTTGTCTGGCTCAGTCTATCTTTTAATCCATCATATTCCTTGTCAAGCTCCGAAGTATCAATGCTGCTTCCTATCTGCTTACGGATTTCCTGCTCAAACTTTGGGTTCTTTACAAATTTACGGATAATTTCCTCAACTGCCGCATTGATTCTGTCCTCATTCCACTGTCTTTTATAAGTACAGCGGTGTCCGTCCACAAGCTTCCTGTGTTTGCAGGCATAATAGAAATAATCCTTGTAATAGCCTCCGTCCGGATGCTTCTTACGATTCACATTGCCATACATACCGCTTCCACATACAGGGCACTTAATAATCCCTGATAAAATATGTTCATGCTCAAGACTATGTGTTTTTACCTGTAAAACACCTGTCTCCTGCCGCTTTCTGTGTGCCTGGTTCCACATTTCTTCTGATATAATTGCCCCATGGACTCCATCACTTAGCAAGTAATCCTTTTGTTTTACGATATGATATTCATTCCTTGTTCCCGGAATCTTCTCATTTTTTCTTCTGCCAAATGCAAGCTTACCGCAATATATCGGATTGTCCAGCACACCCTTGACGAATGATGTAGAAAAACCTTCAATTGTGTTATTCTGGCGAAGCTTTTTCTCATAACCACTGTTATTTAAAAATGCAGCTATCGCAGCCATTCCCATCGTTGTATTGACGAATTTATCATATATAATACGGATAATCTCTGCTTCATCTTCTGCAATGATAAGTTCACCATTTACCAGCTGATAGCCATATGGCGCAAATCCGCCGTTCCATCTGCCTTCTCTCGCTTTCTGTCTGCGGCCTTCCATTGTCTGGACAAGGATATTCTCACGTTCTATCTCTGCAACCGCAGATAACACAGATATCATCAGCTTCCCGACATCCTTAGAGCTGTCAATCCCCTCCTCTACACAGATAAGATTAACTCCATAATCCTGCATTTTCTGCAATGACGATAAAACATCTGCAGCATTTCTTCCAAATCGTGACAGCTTAAATACCAGCACATAATCAACATTGTCTTTGCCACTTTCTACATCCGCAAGCATCTGCTTAAACTGTGGTCTGCCTTCCACACTTTTGCCAGATTTACCCTCATCAGAATATTCCCCGACGATAGACATTTTCTGATACTCTGCGTATTTTCTAAGCTTGTCCTTCTGTGCATCAAGACTGTAACCATCTACCTGCATGGAAGTGGAAACTCTTGTATATATGTAACATTTCTGCTGTTTTTTCATCAGATGTTATCTCCTTTTTACTTCCTTGGAAACCTCTTTAATGCTTTCAAGATATGCTTTTTCGACTGGTGTCAAAGTAATCTCCTGATATTTTCTGTATTCTGACTTTGCTTTCTCCAACACCTGTTTATGACTTACAGAACCGGAACCAGTTAAAAGCTTTCTGTTTCCTGATGACAAAACACTATCCAATTGCTTTACATAATCATCCATGTACATAGGTTTATGTTCAATTGCATTAATTTCTGCCAAATCAAAATAACCAGATACAAGATTATTTAATACTTTTAGTTCACTCTCATCCAGATAATTTTTTGCAATTCCTATATCTTTTAATGCTGGTAATTCACCTGAAAATGAAGTAAGTCCCATAAATGGTTTTTGTGCATCAGCACGTTGATATATAACCTCTGCCGCAGTATGACCATGTGCTGCATAGTGAAGTTTATTCTGAACAATTTTAAAGAATCTAACAGACTCTTCGCTATGAGGATTGTAATCTACACTCGTAGCATACAAATCAAGAACCTGGCGATACAATACCTTTTCTGAAGATCTTATATCCCTGATTCTGTCAAGTAACTCTTTCCAGTAATTTCCTCCACCATTTCCTTTCAAACGCTCGTCATCTATCGTAAATCCCTTAATCATATATTCTTTTAGCCGCTTTGTTGCCCACTGCCTGAATCTTGTTGCAATCACTGATTTAATACGGTATCCAAGAGAGATAATCATATCTAAATTGTAATAAGTAACATTATATGTTTTTCCATCATCTGCAGTTGTTCGGAATTTCCGAACAACTGAATCCTTATCCAGCTCCCCTTCTTCGAATATATGCTTTATATGTTCACTTATATTTGATTTACTGCATTGATATAATTCAGTAAGCTGCTGTTGTGTCAGCCACACTGTATCATCTTCTATTTTAACTTCTATATTTGTCTGCCCATCATCAGTCTGATATATAAGTATTTCCCCATATTCATCGGTTCCAATTTTATCTGCCATAAGCACCTCTCCAATCCATTACTTCTTAGTTATGAAATGTGAACGCATGCATTCGCTATTGTCCCAACTAAATTTTATCATCATTCCAACCTCTGTTCAACCAAAACTTTTTCCAAGATGAAAGAATAAAACAAAAAGACTCCACTCTTATGAATGAAGTCCCGTAATATATGTATACATCCCGTAGCATATTATCTACAGGATGCCAGCTGCCTATGCAGCCTTTTTGTCCAGAAGCTGTTTTATCCCACCTAAGTAATAACAGAACCGGTCAAATTGTTTCTGCCTGCTTACTTTCTCGTCATCAATTGAATCCTTGATCATCATACACACCTCTACTTCTTCTTTTATCTCTGGTGCATATTTAATAATCATGTCTGCAAGAAAGCTACAGCAGCGTTCAAAATCCTTGTTCATTGCCAAGCCTCCTTAAAATATTATCTTGTGAATAATTCACAGAACATATTTTATCTCAAGACTTACTAAAATGGAATAGATTTTACTGAATGGTAGTTTTCAAATATTTCTATCTATCACAAATCAATTCTTTCAAGGCACATATCCTGCGATATAGCCAGAGTCTTCTATGTCTTTTCCTGCTTAAACAATATTCCTTCTTATATATCAGTCCCCAGCGACGGCTAAATACGCATTAGAGATGTCTCCATCCAAATGCCGTTCTAGCAAGGGATTTTTCCCTTGAACCCTTTGTTTATTATATGTGGGGGCGCTTTTTGCCCCCATTTTATCATTTTGGTGGCGCTTTCCGCCCCCACTTTATGATTTTGACGGCGCTTTTTGCCCCCACTTTTTATGTTCTGATTTCATTGTAATCTTGTTTAGATTCCAGATTTTAAAAAACGGGGGCGCAAAATGGAGCCATTTTTGAATTCCGGGGGCGCTTTTCGCCCCCAAATAGTGAAAGTGGGGGCACTTTCTGCCCCCACTCAGGAAATATTGCTAAAATACAGTTTAGATTTACCATACATACAAATCTGGAAGTTATCATACCGCCTTTATTATTTTCTCTACATCTTTTTTTCTTGATAGCCATATAACTTTATCATCATATCTATCTAAAATACTTCTTATTTCTTTCAGATTTTTACTCTGAAAAGTTTCAGTCCATTTCAAAAGGTTATAGACCGATTTCAAAGTTTCTCTTTTTCCTTTTTGTATTCCCAATTTTCTTTTTATAGAGCGCATAATAATTCTACTTTTATATAAATAACCAGGCATATCTAAAACATATATTTTATCAGCTTCATCAAAACTTTGCTGTACCCAGACATAATATACCCCCTCAATTATCCACTCATCATTATTATATAATATTTCTTGTAATAACGCTTTTCGTTCATCAAGCGTTCTCTTTTTGCCATATTCTTTGGCGTTATTATCCCATTGAATATCATCTAAGTCGAAACAGGAAATATTATACTTTTTTGAAAGTGCATTTGCTAAATAGGTTTTTCCAGAACCACTGCAACCAATAATATGTATTTTCATAAGTCAGTATTTTCCTTTATCAAACTCCTTTTATTTCTGCTGAATCATCTTAAAATGCTCCAATGCCTCCACAATTGCTCTCTCTTTATCTTCCGGACACTGTGGTTGCCTACTGTCTTCATTTTTAGGTAAATTATAATTCTTTCCAACCTCAATTCCACATTTTCTCTTTACCTGTGAAATATACAGATTGGAAACTTTCATGCCGGCATTATGTTCAAACACATACTTCTTTATCTCATCATATGTTGCCTTAGTCTCTGCAGATGTTATATCCACATCATCAAGTTCAATCGTTACATTAATGTAATCATCTGGCTTTTGTTTCAGTTGGGACAAAAGAACAACCGTTTCCACATGTGTTGTCACTAACATAGGAACACACATCTTTTACCTCGTCTGCGATATGGGAACACAATTCTTTTGCCTTATCCCCTACGCTCTTTGTCTTGTCAAAACGCTGTTTTGCGTTTCCAACCTCGTTTCTAAATCCTGTTTTATATATAAAAGTAATTTTATAGGGATCTTTGTTTCCATCTGCATCATAGCCACCGACTATGACTTTTTCAATAATACTTTCAAAAATACCTCTGTCAAACTCTTGAAGCACTTCATTTTGTGATAACGCTTTCTTAAAATCCTCCACTCGCCGTTTCAGAGATACCTCATCTTCCATTTGTTGTTCCAACATTTCTATATTCGCTCTTATGTCGGATAACTTTCTCTCATATCCCACATCTGTTTCTTCGTATATATCCTGTGAAACAATTCCTTCTAAGTATTTCTCCAAAAGTGCCTTCCGCTTCGTTTGAAGATTATCTGCACTTTTCTGATATTTCATAAGTTTATCTCTTGCAGTATCCTCACTCAAAGTTTTTTCAACTCTTGTAACAAATTCTTCTAATACATCTTTATTATCAGAACAAAGCATTTTATAGGATTCAATAAAAGCTTCTTCTATTACCTGTTCTGGTATTCCTTTACTATCCGGACAATATCTTTTGCCACTTTTCGTTGACTTTACACATTGCCATATTGTTTTCTTGTATTTTGAACTGCTATGCCATCTTCGTCTGGAAAGACTTGCTCCGCAGAAACCACATTCCAACATACAGCTAAACGCATACTGTCTGCTATATTTTTCTCTTTTCCCCGGTGTAGGGGATTTTCTTCCACCATTTCTGCGTTCTCTGATTTCCTGTGCTCTAGCAAAGGTTTCTTCTGAAATAATAGGTTCATGATGATTTCTTATATAAAACCTATCTTCCTCTCCTAAATTCTCCAATCGTCTTTTAGAAATAGGATCAACCGTAAATGTCTTTCCAAGTAGAATATCGCCCTTGTATTTTTCATTATTGATAATACCCATAACACTTGATGTTGTCCATGGATTTCCTTTTATAGTGGTTATTCCCTGTTCGTTTAATTCTCTTGCAATCATTGTGCTTCCTGCACCTGCAACATATCTGTCAAAAATATATCTTACAGTTTCTGCACCATTTGCATTGATAGAAAGAGATTTTGTTGCAACATCGTAATCATAGCCTAAGCATCCCTGAAATCCGACCAATTCACCACGTTTCATTTTCATCTTTAAACCCTTTTTCACATATGCTGAAGTATTCTCTACTTCTTGTTGTGCAACAGAGCTTAATATAGTCATAAGAAATTCGCCGTCTTTCATTGTGTTTATTTTTTCAACCTCAAAATAAACTGCAATGCCTTTTTCTTTTAACATTCTTACATATTTCAATGTATCTAAAGTATTTCGGGCAAAACGAGGAAGACTCTTGGCAAGAACCATATCTATCTTACCATCCATACAGTCTTGTATCAATCGCTGAAAGTCTTCTCGTTTATCTACTTTGGTACCTGTAATTGCCTTATCAGCATATACTCCTGCAAATACCCACTGATTATTATTTTTTATAAGATCTGTATAGTATTTAACCATCGAATTATAGCTTTTTATCTGATCTTCATCATCAGTACTGACACGACAGTATGCTGCTACTCTCAGGCGGTCAGTCTTTCTTATTTTTGCTGACTCATCAAATGGATTATTCGCCTTGATAACTTCTACTTCCATGCTCTCTCCTTTTGTATTCCCTCCGTAGTGTTCATATAGATTATATTGCAACACACTCAACAAGTCAAGCTGTAATATCAGATACAATATTATAATCTTTCATTAAACGTTTCTTTATTTTTTTATATTCAAATTCACTAATCAACTTCTTATTTAGCAACTGTCTTAACATAGATAATTGCATACTATATCTTAGCAATCTTTTCTTTTCGATCACACCCACCTCCTCATATTTTAACACGCATTTTATCTGCCAATGACAACCCACAATTCACTTGCCGGCTCTCATAGGCAGATAAAAATGCAATACAGGTGACAGATCATTACTCTGCCCACATCGGTCTTGCACCGTCATTCAAATTGACCGGACTGCAAATTTCCTTACAATCCGGAAGTATCATTATCACGGATATGCTTCATCGCCCTGTGTTACTGCCACACATTTTGTCAGATCATCTCGCTCCATACCTTTACTTCAATGTAATGTTTCAACAGTTCCTCACATTCACTCCTAGCAAAGAGCAGGTACATCTTGGCGAATCTACCTAGTGGCTCCACATATCCTCACGTCCTGTATGCAAAAAATATTCAGTTGTCAAGGTACAGGGTGCATACGCAGCAATCAGCGAATGGAAAGGGACAATGCTAACCGCCTGTTATGCAACTTCAAAAGCCAATATCTTTGTGATCAGCTTTGTTTCTAATCTGCGACGCAGAGTTTCATCAATGCAGTAGTGTACCTGTCCACTTTCGTCATACAGCTTTCTTGTGGACAATTTGATTATGTACCCTTCATAATGTTTTAACACGGCATTGATTGCACTCACATCGCCCTCTGATGCTGCCTTTATAATATGGAAAGGCAACAAATTTTCTTTATTTCTGGTTTTAGACATCTTTTTCATCTGCTATTCCTTCCATGATCTTTCTCAAAATTTCCAGTGAGCGTGTTCTGTGTTCATGAATGGTACTGCGAACCAGATTCATTTCTCTTGCAATATCTGCATCGCTCATCTCCATGAAATAGGAAAGTAAAATAACATTCCTTTTTCTTTCCGTAAGTTCTTTTAATGCTTCCGCAATCAAAGTATTTTTTACTTCAATATCATAGCCATGCACTTCAAAATGATGATTTTCTGTTCCGTACTCATCCATAGTAAATAATTTGCTCAACTCCTTTTCTGACAGTTCAGAGAATGTGACTTCGTGTTTTCTACGATAGTCCACGTGCTTGTAATAATTGACAGCTTCACCTTTTAATGCCATCTGGCACAAACGGTCAAACTGATGCCTGACAGTCATTTCATCCTTAGAAGAAGGTTGCCCCATACGAGTTCACCTCCTCCCGTTCCGAATGACAAGGCATTTGCCTTTTTTCCCTTCCGGTGTATCTCCCAAATGAAACCGGGGAGATGTTCGGGTGGATTGAAAAATTTTTATAGAAATTTTTCTGTATACAAAAAACGTCCTCGCAGGCACACACCCACAGGACGCTGTTCATATCTGATATTAAATTTTCTCCACACTCTACGAGTGTATATAATACACTTTCAATTGTAGAATTTGCCGCATTACTTAAAATGCGACCTATTTAGCTGTCCTTCCACGCAATGGGCAGGATAATATTTCCCAAATACAAAAATATCCTTTCAACGGTTCAGAATCCATAACTCTCCCAAACACATTCAAAGGATAAAAACATGAGAAAAAACCTTTGAATACTGCGTTTTTTTATATGCAATATCCAAAGTTACTTATTTTATTCAAGTGCATTATATCCCTCTGTTTTAGTGCGTTATTAGTTCATTTCTTTTTCAAATCGTGAACTATACACTATATACGGAGGTGCATGATATGGCTAAATCTAAGAAAATTGATAAAGACATGGGTTTTCGCCTGAAGAAAGCCAGATTAGACCAAAAGCTGACTTATGATGAGTTATCCGAAAAATCCGGTGTCTCATCAAGATATATCAAAGAGATTGAAAATCATGGCAATGTTCCAAGTCTTGAAAAACTCGGACAACTCATTCGTGCTTTACATATCTCTGCTGATCCGTTTTTTTATCCGGCAGCTCCAACCGATAATCTGGATTACCAAAGGCTGCTGGTTTATCTTTCAGAATGTACGGACGATCAGATCACCACTATTCTTGCACTTGTGGAAGCCTATCTTCGTACATATAAAACCCATGAGACAGAATAGCAGAAAGATTTCGATTTTTTCTGGATTGTTTCTGAATTATTCTGAAGAAAAACAGGGTGGAAATTCCATGATTAAACGCTCCACCCTGCTTACTTATTTCATTATTGTATTCAGTAACTCTTTTACCTTAACACTCTCTTTAACAATCCCAAGTCCAGCAAGTATCTGTACTGCATCTACTATCCCCTGATAATAGGCTCTCTGTTGTTCCTGAAAGTGTGCATGATCTACAATATCCATATAGTTTTCTAAAAAATTTCTCTGCTCTGTAGAAAGGTCAGATAAGAATTTTTCATATTCCCGGTTTTCTTTTTTCAGTTCCTTATCCGCCTTCTTTGCTTCCTCTGTCTGTATGGAATACTCCCGTTCGCCTGCATCGCTTCGAAGCTCCTCAAAAACATCAGATAATCTTTCAAATACTTCATTCATTTTGTGTCCACCTTTCTCTAAATAAGTATTGCATTTTACAGGCAGTATTATCAATCCTAAAATTTCTTACAACAATATTTTTTCGCACTTCATCTTTAGAAGTATATTATCAAGATTATTCCGTAAAATCAATCATGTGGCACTTCATCTTTAGAAAGTTGGTGATGATATGAAAATTTACTGGAATAAAGAAAGCAATTCCAAAAATCTGATAGGTCAGAGAGTAAAGGAATTGCGAACTGAAAGGCAGCTATCGCAAAAAGCACTGGCAGAACAGCTCCAGCTTGCCGGATATGAATTTAGCGATTTGACCGTATTACGAATAGAACAAGGGACACGCTTTGTACCGGATTATGAAGTGGTTGCCCTTGCTGAATTTTTTCATGTATCTTGTGAATATCTTTTAGGTGTCAGAAATGAAAAATAAGCAGTGATCTGTATTTGTTCTTTACAGAC
Organism: Roseburia sp. TF10-5; assembly: GCF_003462365.1. Lineage (NCBI taxonomy): Bacteria > Bacillati > Bacillota > Clostridia > Lachnospirales > Lachnospiraceae > Roseburia > Roseburia sp. TF10-5. The sequence goes on from NZ_QTYW01000008.1 coordinate 24,280, forward strand.
CGCTGCTTAAATTTTTGTTGAAACGATAGCCTACACCCCATACCGTCTGTATGTAAACAGGCTTGCTCGGGTTATCCTCTATCTTTTCTCGTATGTTGCGTATATGGCTCATGACGATGTTGTAATCGCCGGAATAGGATTCCTTCCAGACAATATCATAAATCTGCTCCTTGCTGAACACTCTGCCTGGATTGTTGGCTAACAGATAAAGGATTTCAAACTCTGTAAATGTCAAATCTATTTCCTGTTTCTGTTTTCTTACCGAACGATTTATATCATCTATTTCCAATCCATTAAAACTCAAATTCGTTTTTGTATTTTCAATTACTTGAAATGCTCTTACTCCCATACTGACACAGGATATTATATGATTCAGAATTTCTTCCTCACTATCTTCAAATGTCAGAACTAGCATTTTCCCATACACATCACCTGCCTTATTACTTTTATCTACTGCTAAAGCTCTGGTCAATACAAAAGAATGATTTCCATATCCAGCCAAGCAGTACGTTATCTGCTGTTTGGTTTTTCTTATTTATCCTATATACTATAACGAAAATTATTTTTCCGGTTGTTCCAAACTGCTTCCTGATGTTTTCAGATTAAAAGCTTCTCTATCCTTAATTCTGTATTCTTGATATTAGATGTAAGTACTCTATTGTTTGGATTCACATAATAAGATTTTATATTAATCATTGTTTCCCTCCTATTTTGAAATATTTTGTTTTTTACAGTAAAACAAATCCTGCATTAACTTATTTCCTAAAATCATAAATTTTTTTTCTGAATATTATCCTTTTATGCCAATCCCCTGTCAGTCAGAATTGCCTATGCTTCCTCGTTATGAGTCCAAGCATTCTCTTTTTTACAATATTTATGAAATACTCTTCCTTTTATATTCCGTTGCCATAATCTGCATAATAGATTCCAAATTATTTTCTGTTGCTTGATAATTTGTATCACTATACTTTTGAAACGATTCACTTATCGACATTTCATTTACTATTTTTTTATCCTTTTCATTTCCTATTTCATTCGGATAACCCTCCAGCCAATAAAGTGTGCTTCCGTCCGGATATATTATCATTCCAGCGCTTTTTACCGGCGGCGATAAAGCTTGTATTTCTTTCTGAGATTCAGAACTGCAAAATTCTTCAATTTTACTCAGCACGCTCTTCTTCAAAGCTGGATCACTCTCCATTTTTGATAATGTTTCCGGGGAAATTATGACATGATTTGTACCTCTCATATCATATTCATCAAGCAACTGCTGACAACTTACTATGCTACCCACATTTAATGTTACATTATAGCTATTACCAATTTCTCTTGCTAATTCTCCACCTGTGATTTTTTCAAACACTTCCCTAAAGTCATTTCCTGTATTTCTTACCACATTAACATTTTCCTGCATTGTAATACTACTTAATATTCCAAGTGCCTGTATATCCATGATTTTTTCAACCTTTCTGCAATTCCTCTGTCAGTCTGAATTGCCTATGCACTTCTGCCTGTCATAGCAGAATATATACCAACTTCTTTTATGTATCGCATATAAGTATCCATTAAACCATTTTTCAGACAATCCTCTAATGTATTTTGCATTTCACTTAAAAAACTGCTCTTATCATAGATTTCTCCCTGCCTTGCATTGGCTTTCTGCACACGCTTTGCCATCGTCATTGCAACAATTCCTCCTGCCGGACTATCAATCTTTCCCTGCTGCTTTAAATGTGCCGACAATGCCAACATTTCTACATAAGAAGCATTTGATGGATCTACCTCATCAGGATCAATCTTGATTTCCTTTTCCGAACCATCTGTTCCTTTTACCTTTGCAACCATATGATTACCGCCAGCCTCTTCATCATAATAAATCCCTATAGATTCTCCTGTTTGGACATGAATGGTTGATAATATTGCACCGCCTCCCTGCAATTCAAAGGTCTTGTTACATGCCGCTATATTATCAACATTTACAGTTTTTTCTATCTCCTCTGCAAAATTCTTTCCTGCTGTATTCCTTTCCATCCGTCTTGTTTCATATCCTACTGTATAACCTGTTGTGCCAATTCCACCAATAGCCATTTTAATATTCCTCCTGTCAAGCTATTTTCTATCTTCTACAATTCCTCTGTCAGTCAGAATTGCCTATGCTTTCTCGTTATGAGTCCAAACATTCTCTTTTTACATTATTTATAAATACTTTTCTTTTTATATTCCATTGCCATAACTCCTTGTACTTCTATTTTTTTAATCATCTCCTGCATATCGTTTTGCAATAAGGATTTTATATCGCTCGCATTCATTATCCTTACTTTTTCAGTATTCTTTGACCTCTCCGAAATCGCCTTCTCTCCACCTACATCTGGCTCTAATGTGGCAACTATCTCACCATTATCATCAAAAACCAGTGTACATTTTTTTACAGGCGGATTAAGTGTCCGCATCGTTAGTTTGAATTTATCGCTGCTATAATCTGCAAGCATATCATAAACTTTTTGTCTTAATGCTGTATCTGTATTCATTTTATATAGCACATCACTTGGAATATAACACTCAAAATAGCCATTTGCAGCTCCCACATCAATATGAAATTTATTATATATATCTTCTTTTACACAGTTTATCTGCTGTTCTCTAAGAGTTCCGTAAAAATCCTTTTCTACATTTATATCACCTTCAATAGTATTCACATTTTGTTTTTGCACAATTGCTGTTATATTACTCAGCATTCCAAGTGCCTGTATATCCATACTTTTAAACCTCCTCGTTTAAAGCTTTTGACTTTCTATCACGCTCTTACTAAATGTACTTATTGTGTCCTCGTAGGCTGACACACCCATCGGCTGAAAAGCTGATATATTTGTTCTATCCTGTCCACTTTGCACACTCTCAATAAGAAAGCCTTGTAATCTCTGCTGACTAACCAACTGACTGTTTAAATAATTTGCCCATGCTAGTTCTTTTTGTGCTCTCGCCTTTTCCTGTGCCTCCTTTATTTGTTCTGCTATAATTTCTTCAAATTCTTCATGGCGTTTCTCCCACCATGATTCTTCATCATCTGATAAGTCATCCGAGTTACTGTCACTTTTTACGGGTATACCTTCACCATAGCATTCTTCCGGCGAAGCACCAATGACTTGAAAACCAATCATTTTCGATCCCATTATGCCATTTGTGGAATACATCTTTCTTACCATATTCATGACAGTATTTTCCCATTCTGGATCACTTTTCATCTTTTCAAATGCTTCATCTGTAATAATCAGTGAACCTCCAACACATGTGGAACGATACCATCCGCTCACAGGCATCTGAGACATTTCATTCATAACCCATTGCTTATATTCGTCCATTGTCATTTCCTCTTTGGTCTTATTGGAAATAGAACTATCATATGTAAAGCCACTATAATTTGGTGGCTGCGAAATAACCATATCCCCCGCCCATGCAGAGGTAGTTGATGTTGTGCTCTGTCTTTCCTCTGCCTTTTGTACTTCACTTGCAAAATTGCCTTCCCCTGTTGTTTTCATACTGCTGTTCATATAAGCGTAGGCAGTTGCGCCAATACCATTTACACCACTAATACTCATTTTCTGTTCTCCTTTCTTGTAACAATATTGTTACACTAAACTCATTTTTCTTTACCTTAATATCTAAATCTCCCATGTACTTCTCTACTTCTCTCTTTACATTGGATAATCCTATTCCATGTAAGGAAATATCTTTTTCTTTATCGGAAACTGGAAGATTTGTATTGCTATCAAACTTGATTTCCCCGTCAAAAGAATTTCTTACTTCTATCAGAAAAAATTTTCTTTTTTGTTTTCCAGACAGCGTAATATATCTTTCCCCCGTATTCATTTTTTCACAGGCTTCAAGTGCATTTTGCAACAAATTGTTGACGATAATTCCAATATCATACGCATCATATCTGTCTGATACCGGATAAGAGAACTCTGATTGAAATTGTACTCCCTGTTTGCTTGCTGCTTTCTGCTTATCATTTACAATCACATCCGTAACAGCATTGCCTGTCTGAATAGTTATCTCAAACACATTCATACTCTCATCCATTTTTGACAGATATTGTTGCATATCCTCATAATTGCCACTCTCCATAAGTCCCTTGATATTCGTCAAATGATTTCTCATTTCATGCTTCATCTGCCGTATTCCGTTATAAAACTGCTCTACTTCCTCCATTCGCTCCTGTATTGAATGAACCTGTTGTTCTTCAATAAAATGCTTTTTCTTTTCTTCCTGAAGTTTTTCCATCTCCTGATAGGACACTATTGTGATTAAAATTCCTGCATAGAATAAAATTGCAATTACTGGCACTATTCCCAGAAATATTGGATATTGTTCATAAAGTTGAAAAATCAAATCATCTTTCACCACTATCCAAAGCCGGACAATAATATTTCCAAATAAAATTGCTACTATCGGTGTCAAAATCAGATAGCACAATTCCCTTATTTGCAGTTCTATCTTTTGTTTTCCTAATCGATGTCCAACAACAAAAAGCATAATTAAAAACAAGAAGATTCTAAATGCGGCAATAAAAATGTAATTCAATGATGCATTACGAAAAATATCCTCTACTAATGTTTTTTCCTGCACCCAATATCTGCTTGTAAAGAAATCTATACTTTCCACAATCAGCATACTTAAATTTCTAATGCAGAAAAATATAATCCCCATAAAAAATGTAAAATTTCTATTCATGCCTAAATAGCCAGAAGATGCCGTCAATAAAATTATTACAATCATCAAACCTAACCACCCATAAGCAGGAACAAAGTTTCCAATAAGGGATATGGCTATATAACTTCCAAAAACTATTAGTATCTTTTTTAATTTACTTCCCTGTCGTTCTTTCTTTTCTGTCATAAATGGATAGAAAAAAGCTGTCAGACAGACTGCATATAAAAAAGTTTCAATTCCGCCTATTATATTTTGGAACAACACAAACTCTGTTTCACTCATCCGCTGTCCTCCTACTGCATATACCGGAGATATGCTTTTACAAAGTCCGGATATTTATATTTTGAAATCAGCAGCTTATCTCCATTGACAAGCGTTACTTCTGTCTTGTTGTACTCATCTATGCAGGCAAGATTGACTAAATATCCCTTATGAATACGGAAAAACTGTCCCTGCAATTCTTCTTCCAAATCTCCGAGCTTTGCATAATATTCCAGTTCTTCCTCATTCATATGAATTACAACTTTGTGGCTCTGGCTTTCCAGATAGTAAATATGATCTAACGGTATAGCCTTGCTCGTATTGGCATATTGGATAACCAGCGTTTTCTTCTGCTGCTCCGCTTCTGATATAATCTGTTCGGCTGCCCGCCGGAAAACTTGGGCAAATCTCTGTTCATCAATAGGCTTTAACAGGTATTGAAATGCTCCTACATCAAAAGCATCATAGACATATTTTTCATAGCCTGTAACAAATATAATAATTGGCTGCTTTGTAAGCTCCGTTGCCCTGATCTGTTTTGCCATGCTCATACCGTCCATACCGGACGCAACGCTTTTCATTTCAATATCCAGAAACAGCAAATCATGCTCCTTTTGATCTGACAGGTATTCATCAGTGGAAGCATACTCTGTGATTTCACATTCTATGTTCTGTTTCCTGACAAGTGATGAAAGATAGGTTCGTATGTTCTTTTCATCATCACATATTGCAATTCTTATCATGTTCCACCTCTTTTTTCTTTTCGATTATTATATCGGAAATTATATAAAAATTTCTGAAGCCGATAGCGCAAATGGACAGTTTAATAGCGCAAGTGGACAAAAAATAGCTAAAGTAATTCTATCAGCCCAAGATATGTGTTCCAATCAGATTGCCTAAGCAATCGGAACACCGACACACCCTTTTGGAGTGTCGAAAACACACATAGCAAGCACTGCCTGTGTCATGACACAGGCGAAATCCCCCACACTTTCCTATCGTCTGTGTAGTTGAATTTCCATAGGGAAGTATCCCTAACCCTCTCTCGATTTTTCTTCGGTTATTCTTCATTTTACCGTCGAAATGCATTGACCTTTCTTACCGTTTTTGCTATAATTTGTTATGGGTAATTATACCCAAAATTGAATAAAACACGAAACAGACTGTTGTAAAAATCGAACATTTTACAGCAGTTTTTTTGTACCCAAATTTAGAAAGGACATGGCACAATGGCAAACCGAAACCGCACTAATCCGGTGCAATTTTATCTCAGTAATGATGAACAATACATTCTCAATACCAAGTTCAAAGCATCCGGCATGAAAAGCATGTCAGCCTTTTTACGCAAACTGATTTTATATGGATATGTGTATGATGTCGATTACAGTTATCTGCGAAATTATAATACAGAGCTTGGACGAATCAGCTCAAGTCTGAATCAAATTGCAAAGCGGGTAAACAGTACCGGAAACATCTATCAGGACGATATGAATGAAGTAAAGGAGTTGATGAATAAAGTATGGCATACACAAAAATCCATGCTATCAAAGCAACCGTTGATAAAGCAATAGATTACATCTGCAATCCCGACAAAACAGATGAGCAAATCTATGTTTCATCTTATGCGTGTGCGCCAGAAACAGCAGCGATTGACTTTAAGTACACCCTTGACCATTGCAGGGAGAACAGTCCTAACAAAGCCTATCATCTGATACAGGCTTTTGCTCCGGGAGAAGTCAGTTATGAGGAAGCTCACCGCATTGGAAAAGAACTTGCTGACAAGGTTTTAGAAGGGAAATATTCGTATGTTCTCACCACACACATTGATAAAGGACATATTCATAATCACATCATATTTTGTGCTGCTGATAACATCGAGCATAGCAAATATCACGACTGCAAACAGTCGTATTACCACATTCGGAAACTAAGTGATGAACTATGCAAAGAGCATAACCTTTCCATCATCATTCCGGGTGGTGAACGTGGTAAAAAATATAAAGAATGGCAGTCTGAGCAGAATGGCTCTACTTGGAAAACCCAGCTTAGAAGAGACATCAATTTTTGCATCAAGTCAGCTTCCACATACGAAGATTTCTTACTTTTAATGAGAGCCAAAGGATATGAAATTAAAGGGGAATCTTTTGAAGAAAGTGCTGCCAAATACATCTCTTTCCGTCCTCTGGATAAAGAACGTTTTGTCCGTGGCAGTATGAAATCGCTTGGTAAGGAATACACAAAGGAACGTATCCGGGAACGCATCGAAATGAAGCGTGAGCGAAAATCTGTTATTCCGAAAAAAGACTACTCTGTCCGCAGGCTCATTGATACCTCGGATGAAAAATTCCAAAGCAGTCCCGGACTCCAGCAATGGGCAACTATCGAGAATTTGAAGATTGCTGCACAAAGCTATAATGAAGTTGGTTCTCTCTCCGATCTGAAGCATCAGATTACTGTGAAAACCGAAGCGGGAAAATCTGCCAAACAGAGCGTTGTGAAACTGGAACACCGCATGAAAGACCTTGCAGAAATCATCAAATATGCCGAGCAGTACAAAACCAACCGCTCCTATCACATCGCCTACAAAAAGTCAAAGAACCCAGACGCATATTTCCGCCGATACGAAAGCCAGCTCATTCTATATGGCGGTGCACGACGTGTACTTGAGCAGACTGGGATAAACTTAAAAGGATTGAATGTTGATAAACTAAAAGCAGAATATCAGGAACTGATGAAACAGAAAAATGAACTGACTTCCACCTATAAAGATTGTGAAAAAGAGGTTCAATCATTAAACCGAAAACTGGAAAATTTGAGCCAATACCTCGGTCAGACACAGCCCGATTTTACCTCAGAACAGTCTAGGAAAAAGAATAATCCCATCTTGTAGCTTGTTAATGTTAAACCCATGTATTATACTTAATTTATTATTACAAATGTTTAGGAGAGACTATGGCAAATACAGATTATAAATCACCCGATGCTTTAATGCGGCATCTTAGGGATAATGGAATTTCCATCTCAGGGAGTTCACAAAAGCAACAACTAATCAATACCGGATATTTTCACGGATATAAAGGATACCGTTTTTTTGTATCTTCCTCTAACAGACTTCCATTCACTTCATATAATGAGATTAACGCAACCATACAATATGATACAAAATTAAAATCTCTTTTATATGGAAAAATGATGTTTATAGAAACTGCTCTAAAAAATATTGCTTTGAACACCATTATGTCAGAAATTGATTCCAGCAGTATCTATGATATGTACGATAAGGCAATCAGCAGCTACAAGAATGCTCCTGCCGGAACTCGTGAGGATATAAAGAAGAAATACCAGAACAACAAACTAAATCTTCAAGGCTCCATACAAAATGCCATTGCTGCTGCATACCGAAAAGAGAATCCGAAAATCACTCATTTTTATAATAATGTCAATTACAATGAAGTTCCTTTATGGGCAATATTTGAAATTCTCACTATGGGCGATTTTGGATATTTGCTTTCATGCCTGACCATTGATATGCGTGAAAAAGTATCCCGTGCAATCGGCATCAATCTATCAAGTGATACTTACCGGGAATTACTTTATAAATATGTATATGCCTTAAAAGATTTAAGAAATGCCATTGCTCACAACGATGTGGTATATGATACCCGTTTCAAAAAAATGGACCCTTCAAGACCAATGAAACAATGCCTGATTTTAGAAATGGGGATGCCATACATAAATTTCAAAACAATCGGCGATTACATCATCCTTATCTGTTACTACTTAAAATTACTGAAAGTCTCTAAAACAGAGATCAAATCATTCATCCGTGAATTTGAAAAGATTACAAGAGAATACGAATCTTCTGTAAACCCGAATGTTTCAGCTATTTCGATTCATCCTGATTTGTTCTCTCGCTTAAACATCTTAAAAAATTCCATATAATGCTTGCATATTTTACCTGCCTATAGTATATTATAGATAGCAATTGGGGTATGTGTTTGCGGACACATACTTGGAGGAGTCGGAGTGATCCGGCTCCTCTTTAATTTTTAATAAAAAAACGGTAGTCAAAAGGTGCACCTAATGACTACCATATTTTTATTCTGCCGCTTCCAACACTAATCCGGCATATTCTTCATCACCTATGCTTTCCAGTTTTCCTGCCACACGCATCGACAATTCTAAAAGTTCATCATCGTCGATATGTTTCATTGCCTTATGAATGCCCTCTATAACCTTTGCCCTGCTGTCACTATGGAAAATGCATATCAGATTTGTCTCTTCAACCGTAAATGGATTATTCATATTCCTATATTTCCTCCCTGTTCGTCTTTTTAGTTTTATCTTGCTCTTTGGAATCTTTATTTTTCCCCTGTGCTACTTCCTTCTGTTTTGCTGCAAGTCGTTCCTTTAAGGAAGAACGAGCCTGCGGCTTTTCCTGCTGTTCTTTTTTTTCTTCCTCACGATTGAATTTCTCCACGCCATTGTTGAGCCTGTCATCAATCATGTTGTAATTCTGTTCCTCAATCTCCTCGATTTTGGCAAGTGGCTTATATTCTGCCAGCTTTGCAAGCAATTCCTTTGCCTGTCTTTCGCTGTCTGCATCTATCCCCTCATCAATAGATGTCTGCAAAAAAATTTGTAATGGCTTTACGTTGCCACTTCTTATATCATTTGCAACCATCTGAACCTGTGCTTCCCTGTCCGGCACCGAATCTCTGTATTCAAAAGTATCAATATCATAAGATAACTGGTCAAGCTCTGCCGCAAGTGTCTGTATCTTCTGCTCTTTTGTCTCCATATCAATCAAATCTTTCTCCGGATATGCCGCAATCAGCATTTTAATTGCGTCCTGCACCTTTGGTGTATCACGAAGCTCCGGTGTATAATTCAGGAAATCCACATCAATTCTCTTGCCGCTTACAATGTCTGCCTGCTCATCTTCCCATTCTTCAGTCCCCTCAACGTGCATATTAACACCAATCGAAGGAATCCCATGCATCCGGGACGGATCAATGGCATTATAGAGTTTCATAGCTTCCTCTATCGTTTCAATGCCCTCATGGTATTCACCCATATTATGAAATTCCCCACACTCCGCAACGGTAAATGTGATATGGACTGTCTCCGACTCGATCACAGGCTCTTTTCCCAGTTCAGAATGCACTTTTTCTTCTGATGCAAGTGTGTTTTGTTCCTGCACCACTTCTCTCCCCTGCGTGACAAGCTGATTGTTGATCTGTTCCTGCTGTGCCTTCTCCTGCAGGTAGGTTTCCACCTCCGGAAGATATGTCTCTAGTGTTCCGGTTCTACCCTCTGTAATCGGGTTAATATCCACCTGAATACCTGCGATGTAAATGCTATCCTCATGAAGCATATTAAAAAAGTCATCTTCTCTGGTAGAGCCTGTGTATTCCACAACTACATCTAAGTCTGAATTTTCCTGCTCAATACCTCTGCATCGGCTTCCGGATACCACCACATCAACAATCTGTGCGTCCAGTCCATACTCGTCTATCTGCGACTGCACATACGCATATACCGTCTTTTCAATATCATCTGCGCTCTGTCCGTCCAGACTATGAAACAATTCCTCTGTCTTTGCACGGAAATCTGCAATTACATCCGGATGATTTTCCTTAAATTCTGCCTGCTTCACTTCCAAGTCTGCCTGTTCCACTTCCTCGGCTTTTTCAGAAAGCTCCTCAAAATCAACAATCTCAACCTCAGAACCCGCATATACTTCCCCCTGCAAATATTCGTCACGATAATACTGCTCAGTAACCGCTGAAAAGCGTGGTTCCTTCAGGTCTGCGATTACCATATCCATTGCTCTTTGAATCGTAATATCCGGATTATCATAAACACCGCCATCGAGTAAATGATACTGCTCATTCAGAATGGAGTAATCGTATCCCTCCTCACATTCATGCATAAGGATATAGCGGTCTGCAATATGTACCGCAAGCTCTGTCTGTATTTCATTCTCCTTGCCCTCTAATATCAGCATAAACCTCGGAAGTTCCGTAAATCCAAATGAATCAACAAAGTGTGCGCTGTTCTCGCCATCCTCATGCAGTACTACAATGTCGCTGACCGAAAGAGAGTGTGCCTTATACTCTGCCGGGTGGTCAATATTAAACTTTGTATAGATTGCTTCCAATGTTTCCGCTTGTGTCTGTCCCTGCAACTCTGCGAGTTCTCCCATATACACAAGCTTATAATTTTCCGGCAATACTGCATCAAAATTATCTTTGGTGATTCCCATACGTTTCAAACTTTCTGTTCCAGCAAAACGGAATTTATCCAGTTCCGGATTATCCTTCAACTGATAAATGCCATATTTGTCAGTATTTCCATACAAAAGCTGTGCTTCCCTGTTGGATTCACTCTCAGCAAGTTCTTCCTCCATTGCCTTATCATAGACCGCCTTTCTCTCCTTCATATCAATCAGCTCATCTGTATCTGTGTTATAACGCACATCCAGATGATACTCTCCGTACTCTCTGGAATCCTGATTGCCGATTTCCGTTGTCCATGCACCCCTGCTTTCCAAATATGCCTGTATGCTCAACTTGTCATCGTCTGTCATTTCTGACAATGCCTGTATCAGTTCCGGTCTGTCCATGCCATATACATCAAGCAGACTGAACTCTGAAAGGTCAGTATTCTGTATGAGGAGAATACTTTCCTTTGTCTGTTCCTGTGATACTTCCCTGTTCCTTTGTAATTCCTGTAATTGTTCCTCTATCCCGGTAATCAACTCCGAAGCTGTCCTCCGTATCGTATCCATGGAAGCTCTCAGTTCCTTGGTATCTCTGCCACTGCTCCATCCGGCAATATACCCAAAAGAATAATCAGAGGTATCTACACCAAAATGCTGACAAACGGTGTACGCCACACTCTCTGCTTCCACCTCTTTGGTATTGCGGTCTTTTCGCATTTGCTCATCCTGCTCCACTTCCTTGCTGTGCAGCTTAGAATGAGCCACCTCATGGATCATGGTCTTTAATGTCTGACTCTCGCTCATGTTTTCCTGTACCGCAATCCGCTTTGCTTCCCTGTCATAGTAGCCTTTGGAATCTCCGGCTATCTCCTCCAGTTCAATCGGTACTGGCGAAATAGCTTCTACCGCACGAATCATATCCTGATAGCCTTCCACATCTGAAAGAAGCTCCTTTGCTGTAAGTTCCGGTATCGGCTTTCCGTCCGTCTGAGATAGGTCAAAAACGGATACTGCCCGGAATGCCGGAATTGTTATCTCGACTTCCTCTTTCTGCGGATTTCCGTCTTTATCAAGTAAAAGTTCTTGTGTGACCGGATCAATCTTGTCCCTCTCCTCTTTGATTTTATAGGGTGCAGGTGCAAGGATACGGATTGCCTTTTCCCCTTTATTTACATGACGCTCAAAATTTTTCTGCCAAGCCTTGTATCCGGCCACTAACGTAGCGTCAGGCTTTTGCATCGCAATTAAGAGCGTGTTGTTAAAACTGTAATTATGAAATTTTGACATTGTACTAAGATAATTGCGGTAACTATCGCTGTTGAATAAGTCCTGCAATCCCTGCTCCAGTTTGTTCGTAAGCTCCTGCACACGCTGTTTTTCTGTATTGTTGTCTGCCATAAACGACCTCCATCTTGTACGATAAAAGGCAGCCACTACGGACTGCCCTTACATAAACTGCTATAACACTTTTTAATATTCCCAACCCAAATAATGCTGACAGATTGGGAATAAACTTAGGAATAAAATAGATTTTCCTATAAAATTTCTTCTTTTTTCTTTGTCTTATCCGCTGCATCCCTTCCTGCAGGTGTCCCAGACACTCTTGCCTTCATTGCTGCGAGCCTTTCTTGCAATGAAGTCCGTTCTGCTGGTCGGTCTGACAGCTTATCATCCGTAACCGTTTTTCCAAAATTACTCTGCTTTGCTGGCATATCAGCAACCTCATCCCCTTTTTTATCCACCGATTTCACATCTTCATGTGTTTTTTCCGGTTCCGTGGCTTCGTCATCCATGCCAATCGCATCATAGCCCTTTTCATCCATGTTAAGCAAGGCATTAAGTTCTGCAAGACGTTCCAGTTTCTCGGAAAGCTCCGCTTCCTGCGGAAACGGCTTGTCTACTTCTGCTTTTGCTGTTTCAAGCTGATGTTCCACATTGGAAAGTTTCGTCTGTGCTTCCTCAAGTTGTGCTGGCATTGCTTCCAGTGCATTGTTGATTCTTGTGATATTTCCGAGCGGATCAGTGCCGACTTCCATCGGATGGCTCATGGCTCCTTTGACATTCATTACAAATTTATTGTTTAAAGAATCAAAAGTTACATTCAGCTTAAATCCAAGATATTCACCTACATCCGCACTGGCATTGATGCCTTTAATCTCCTTACACATGGCTATGATTGCAGTTCCGGCTTCCTTTTTGTCGGTGTATGATTTTCCACCCACCTGCATAAAGAACTGCTCCTTATCCTCCGGCTTATTTTTCGCATATTTATCCATATCAGCGGTAAAGCCTTCGATACGCTCCTTGAAAATGGCGATCTGATGCGGATAATGTTGTGTGATGTTATCCTCCAGCCTGTACTTCTGACTGGTATGGTTTGCCTTCATCAGTTTCAGCTTCGATACCTGAATATCGAGATCCATTTTTTCTTTTATGTAAGGATTACCTGTGGCAAGTGCCTTGACCTCTGCATAGGAAAGTGCCGCTTCATCCACATCCTCGCAGCTTCGTACCGGAGATTTACTGGTCATAATCTGTCCGATGAATTTCTGCTTATTCTCGATGAGCTGCCACGAATAACTGTCAAACGTACCTTCCGTAACATAACGAAATATCTTGACCTTATCATTCTGGTTGCCCTGTCGTAAAATACGACCTTCCTGCTGTTCAATATCAGAAGGACGCCAAGGCACATCCAGATGATGCAGTGCAATCAATCTGTCCTGCACATTCGTACCGGCTCCCATTTTTGCTGTGGAACCTAATAAAAAACGAACCTGTCCACTTCTTACTTTTGCAAACAGCTCCGCTTTTCTAAGTTCTGTATTGGCATCATGGATAAATGCGATCTCCTGCTCCGGCACTCCCTTTTCCATAAGCTTATTTTTTATATCCTCATACACATTGAAAGTGCCATCGCCCTTCGGTGTAGAAAGGTCACAGAAAATCAACTGTGCCGATTTCTGCTCTTTGGTACTTTCCCATATCTCATAGGCTTTCTCCACACAGGTTGCCGCTTTGGAATTTTTCTCATCCGGAAGCATATCGTTGAGCAGCCTCTGGTCAAGTGCCAGCTTTCTTCCGTCATTCGTGATTTTTAGCATATTGTCCTCATAAGGCTGCACCTGTCTGTCCCGGACTGCTTCGGCACGTTCCGCAAGGGAAGCGACCATTTCTTTCTGAAACTCACTCGGCTTCAATACTACATTTTCGTATTCCGCTTCCGGTACAGGAAGTTTTAACATATCCGGTGTCTGAATGTCCGCACTCTCCTTAAAAAGTGCAATCAGCTCCGGCAGATTAAAGAATTTTGCAAATCTTGTCTTTGCACGGTATCCGGTTCCTTCCGGTGCAAGCTCTATGGCTGTCTGTGTTTCCCCGAAAGAAGCCGCCCATGCGTCAAAATGCCCCAGTCCCAGCTTCTGAAGCGTTCCATACTGAAGATAACGCATATTCGTATAAAGCTCCGTCATGCTGTTGGAAATCGGTGTTCCGGTTGCAAAGGTCACACCCTTGCCGCCTGTGATTTCATCAAGATACTGGCACTTGGCAAACATATCAGATGACTTCTGTGCTTCTGTCTGTGCGATACCTGCCACATTCCTCATTTTCGTGTAAAGGAACAGGTTCTTGTAATTGTGGCTCTCATCCACAAACAGTCTGTCCACACCCAACTGCTCAAAGGTTACGACATTATCTTTCCGGCTCTGATCATTTAATTTATCAAGACGCACCTGCAATGCTTTCCTTGATTTTTCCATCTGCTTAATGGTATAACGCTCCCCATTATCCTTTTTCGCCTGTTCAATGGCAAGCTCGATCTCATCAATCTGCCTTTCAATGGTTGCCGCCTGTCTTTCCTGTGATAACGGTATTTTTTCAAACTGGCTATGTCCGATGATAACGGCATCATAATCGCCTGTGGCAATACGGGAACAGAACTTTTTACGGTTGGCAGGTTCAAAATCCTTTTTCGTTGCTGCAAGGATATTTGCTCCTGGATATAACCGTAAGAAATCACTTGCCCACTGCTCGGTCAAATGGTTCGGCACTACAAATAATGACTTCTGGCATAGTCCCAGACGCTTGCTTTCCATTGCCGCCGCTGTCATTTCAAAGGTCTTTCCGGCACCGACGCAATGCGCAAGCAGGGTATTATCTCCATACAGCACATGGGCAACCGCATTTTTCTGATGCGGCTTTAATTCAATATCCGGTGTCATGCCTGGAAATTTCAGATGCGAACCGTCATATTCTCTTGGTCTGGTGGAATTGAAAAGCTCATTATATTTTGCCACAAGTGTCTGCCTGCGTTCCGGATCACGAAATACCCAGTCCTTAAATGCTTCCCTTATTGCTTCCTGCTTCTGGCTTGCAATCATTGTTTCCTTTTTATTGAGGACTCTCTTTTCCTTTCCATCCTCCTCAATGGTGTCATATACTCTCGTATCTTTGAGGTTCAGGGAATCTTCCAATATCTTATAGGCATTTACCCGGCTTGTACCGTATGTCATGTTGACAAGCGTATTGCCATAGTCCGCATTTTTGCCCTTTACATTCCACTCTCCGGTTACACCCGAAAACTGCACACCTATCGTATCCCTGCGGAATAAATGTTCCGGTGTCTGGAAGATGTCACGCATAAAATCATTGATATACTTTGGATCAATCCATGTGGCACCGATACGCACCTCAATCTCCGATGCGTCCAGCTCCCTCGGCTGTACCTGCGTAAGAGCCTGTACATTTTGGGCATATTCCGGGTGATTTTCCGCATAAGTTATTGCTATGGCAAGTTTCTCACGCACATTGCCGCTTAGATACTGGTCTGCTGTCTCCCAGGCATCGGTAAGCGGGTTCTGAAAAATGACACCACGAAGCTCCTCAGTAAGTGTATCCTTATCTTTTCCGGTAAGCTCTCCCATAAAATCAAGGTCAATTTTAGCTTTCTCTGCTAAAGATACTGCCAGCGCTTCACTTGCAGTATCCACGCTTGTGACAACCTCTGCCCTTTTAATGGTACGCTTCGTGAACATATCCGCCTTGCCTTTGAAATTGCCCTCATCATCAAGTTTTTCCAAAGAACACAACAGGCAATAACTGCTGTCCTGATTAAAGGCTCTCTTATTCGTCTGTGAATTGATCAGACCATATTTCTTAGAGAAATTACCATACAGGCTATTAAGTTCTGCCTGCTTTTCCTTAATTGTTACATCGGAGTATTCCTCAAGCTGCATATCAATCAGTTCCTGCGTACAGTTACGGATTGCCACCATGCCCTTGATACGCTCTTTTGCGGTGTCCGATACTTCCACAGGCTTCATCACAGAGTTTTCACGGTAATATACCTCGTTATCGACTACGGTATAGCTGAAATTCTTAACGGACGGATCAGCCGGAATACTCTGCCTGCTCATGTCATCCGCAAGCTCCTCATCCAGATCAATCGTATCAATCTGTCCTGTAATATTTTCAAGTGCTTTTGCTAACTGCTCCGCAAAAGGTCTGCTGTCATCTGCCCTGCAGGTGCTTTCCATGCCATAAGGACCGGATACCATTTCCATCTTTCCTACGATCTGCTCCGGGTGTTCTGCAAAGTAAGCGTTCATTGCAATGCCATCTGCATCCTCTCCCAGATGTACCCAGTCCGACTCACGCTCCACCATGCGGTCACGCTTCTGGAAAAATAAAATATCCGAAGTTACCTCGGTTCCTGCATTTGCCTTAAATGCGGTGTTCGGAAGTCGGACTGCACCTAGCAGGTCTGCTCTTTGTGCAAGGTATCTTCTGATCT
Organism: Roseburia sp. TF10-5; assembly: GCF_003462365.1. Classification (NCBI taxonomy): domain Bacteria; kingdom Bacillati; phylum Bacillota; class Clostridia; order Lachnospirales; family Lachnospiraceae; genus Roseburia; species Roseburia sp. TF10-5. The sequence goes on from NZ_QTYW01000008.1 coordinate 41,271, forward strand.
CCGGACTTGCCTTGTCCATGGTTCCCTTGCTTGTGATAAAAGCAACCACCCCACCGGGACGCACTTTATCCAACGTCTTTGCAAAGAAATAATCATGGATCAGGAAATTATTTTTATCATACTGCTTATCTGCCACCTTATACTGACCAAAAGGCACATTTCCGATTGCCACATCAAAGAAATCATTGGGATATTCAGTCTTTTCAAAACCTTTGATCTGCACATCTGCCTGCGGATAAAGCTGTTTTGCAATGCGTCCGGTGATACTGTCAAGCTCTACTCCGTAAAGCCTGCTTTCTTTCATGGAATCCGGCATCATACCGAAAAAGTTGCCGATACCCATGGAAGGCTCCAGTACATTTCCTCTGGAAAATCCCATTTTCTCCAATGTTTCGTACATCTGGCGGATAATGACCGGACTTGTATAATGGGCATTCAAGGTACTCTCCCTTGCCATGCGGTACTCCTCCGTCGATAGCAGTTCCTTTAACTGGTGATATTCTGCTGACCAGTTTGATTTGCTCTCGTCAAACGCATCGGCAAGACCGCCCCAGCCGACATACTGGGATAAAATCTGCTGTTCTTCCGGTGTAGCATATCTGTTTTCGCCCTCAATATGCTCCAACAGCTTGATTGCTGCAATATTTGTCTGGAATTTTTCTTTTGGAGAGCCTTCACCCAATCGGTCATCGCTGATATGGAAATTGACAGCGTTACTTTTATCTGGTGCTGATACCGACCTTTCTTGTGCTGATTGCCTTTCTGATGCAGGCTGTTTTTCCTCTGACGAAGGTGTAAGCGGCTCCCAATCTCCGGTAAGCACCTGCGACAACATTTCCTCTGTCTGTCGGTCTGCTTCTCCATTCTCCAGACGCTCACGGGCAGACTGCGTATCTATGCTGTCCAGTTCATCGGCTTCCTGCTCAGCCTGTTCCCTTTCACCAGAAAACTCCGCCTCTGCTTCCCTGCCACTTTCTGCAAGTTCATTGCCCCAGTCCATTGCTTCCTGCAAAGTCGAAAATGTCTCCAATGCCGGACGGGTAGTGTCTGCCGTATCATAAATCGCATATCCATCCGCTTCCTTATCAATCCAAAGGAATACTCCCTCTGATAAGGTGGCACTCCATTGTGTCGGATTGCCATATTCATCATCTGCATCATGTACCACATGCCACGCTAATTCCTGCACTTCATCCAGCTCTGCAATACCATCCGTCCCCTCAAAGCGTGAAAACACTTCTGCTTCGTGCCTGTCAATATCTTCCTCTGCAATGGCATTGGTATAATCGTCCTCTACTTCGCCACGCTCCGGCTTATGGTCATATTCAAAGGTTTTCCCATTGACCTGCGCATAATAAAAACTGCTGTCCTCTATGTTATTTCCAAGCAGGTATTTCTCTTTTTCACTGCCCCACTCATCAACCAGAACACACTCATATCCATCAATCGTGATTCTTTGCTGTGCTTCCTTTTCTTTTTCCCGAGGCACATTGATATATCTTCTCGCCTGATTGGTAAATCCGTCCAGCACTGCCGGATGTGAGCTTAGAATCAGATCGTTGTTCTCCCACTCATTTTCCGCAACAATGCCCTTTGCCCAGTCCTTGTTGTTCTGTGAAAAACGACCATCATAATCAAAATGCGTAACCGTATTTGCAAGAACAAATTCCACACAGCCAATGCCATATTTATCTACGATCTCATCTGCGGTATTCCTCGGAAGCACAAAGCCATTGAATTTCTCAGCAATCAGAGCTTCGATGTCCTTCTTACATTCAAGCCGTTGTCCATGCTCCAGACGGGAAAGCTCACGTTGTCTCGCTTTCTCTGCCTGTTCCTCTTTGTATGCCTTATAATTCTCTTTCCCCTGTGGAGATAAATATTTATCCTCTTTGATCAGCTCACGCAGCCTTTTCTCCACAACATTCCAGTTCAGAAGCACTTTTGCATACGGATTGCCATAACTGCCCTTCTCCAGACGGATACCTTTTCCGTCATGTTCATTATGGGAATCATCATTGCCCGGCAGTCCACCGGAACCGCCACCGATGCCATATTCATTTTTCAGAAAAGCAACTGTTTCTTTCTGGTCATGTCCTTCTATGAAATACTCATAAATGCGGAAAGCTCCATGCTCATAGCCGCTTCCTCTGCCGAGTGCATAGTCGATTTCATCCTGTGTGATAAAATCTTCCTGTGCTACCTCTACCGCATCCGGCAATGGAAATTCCAGTCTCTCCCTGTCAAGGTCTGCTATCTCCGATAACAGATATTCCGGTGATTTCACATGCCGCCATTTTAATTCTGCTTCTCCAGAAGCAAGGCGGTTTGCCGCATCTTCCAAAATATTTTTAAGCTGTTCCCTGCCCTCATGTGTGGAAAGCAGCTCCATGATTTTTGCTTCACTTTCCGGATAATTTCCTGCCTTTAAGCCAAGCTCCTCCGGCATTTCATCCATGCCATCCCGCAGAAAGAAATAGATCTGGTTGGCAACACGGTTCCGCTCCTGTGTATCCACAAGAAATGCTTCACTGGCACTCATATAAGTACCATTTTCGATCATGGAACGGATATGGCTCTCCACATCTTCCCAATCCATCGTGACAATCGGCGTTTCCCTTGCCTGTGTTCCATAGCCGACACTCATACCATGCTCATCGAACCACACTGATACGGGATTTCCATTGATTTCAAAACCTTTTCCGGTCTGTCCGTACTCATTTTTCAGAAAATCCACCATCTGCTCGGCATTTCTGCCCTCTGTGTACTTTGCAAAGATACGCTTTCTGCTGTGCTGTTTTCCTCCGCCACTGCGAAGAATGGTTTCAAGCTCATTCTGTGGTAAAGAAAAAGCAGCGGGCATGGTATATTTCATACTTGCTTCCGCTGCTGCGACTGTTCCGACCTGCTCCTCAAAAGAAGGAAACAGGCTGAGTTGTGTAAAGGTGGGTTCCGGTGCTTCTCCCCGGAGAAGATCATCTGTGTCTGTTACAGACTGTAAACCAGTTCTCCCAGAACCACTTCCTCTGCTCGGTTTCGAATGCTGTTCATCTTCGCTACCCAGAGCATCTGATCGGCTTCCTTGAGTTGTTCGGTCACTCCCTCGGTTGCCGCCATCTGGCTCGTCAGCTTCTCCATTCTCTCCTCTGCCTGCTTCTGGATCGTCAGCAGGTGTTCTTTCAATGTTCCTTTCAGAAGAAACGCTGAGTACACGCCCCTGTGGTTCTCCTTCAGATAAGTCTCCCTCATCATTCCGTACTTCGTTACCGTTCCCTCCGGCTGACTGTCCGCCTGTAATGTCGGGATCAGATAATCCCCATTCCTCTCGTATGTCAGATTCATTGCTATTGCCCCTTTCTACGCTGTTTTGATTGTTGTCAATATATTCCTCATGTCCGCTCTCGCTTTCACGCTTTAACGCATTGTAGTCTATTTCAGAAGTATTTGCAAGTCCTTTCTGCGTTAAATTTTCTGTTTGTTCCTGTTCGTGGCTTCTGTTATATGCCCTTATGGTTCTTCCAATCTCTAAAAGTACCGGTTTTGCAAGCTCATTGGCTGCATCTCCAAGTACTGCAAGGGTGTCCATGGAATTAAATTCATGGATAAAATCGAAAGAAAACTCCGAACCATACTCCTCCATATCTGCGCCACAGGCAGATAAAAGTGTAAAAGAAATACTCTCCGATAAAGTATCTCTTAAACGGATACCGACATTTTGCTCATCCAGTCCGTCAAGGAAACTGCCCTCGATCATGTACTGCAGATCCGGCAGCAATTCCTCATAATAATCTGCCGCAATCCTCTCAGCTATCTCCATAAGTCTTTCTTCAAACAGCTTCTTGTCATCTGTGGCACCATAGGTCTGCTCTAGACGCTTGATGACATCTTCCTTATGTTCCTCATGTAATTCCCAGAGTTCCGGATACCGTCCGATTCTCCTTGCCGCATGGACATCAGAAACATCAAAAACATATTTCAGGCGCTTTCCATGTGCATCATCCTCATCCAAAAGTGCAATACCCTTTGCACCTTTGTTTACCCAGCAATGCATCCGCTCATTCCACAGCTCTATGGAAGCACACGCTGTTGCATCCGGTCTTTGTGCATAGATTAAAAGCTGTTCCCGGAACGGATACTTATATAATCTCGCCGCTGTAGTAAGGTATTTCATCCATTCCTCACGATTTTTGACAACCTCGGCTGCTGTCTCCTTTGCCAGAGCCGATATAAAATCATATTTTCTCACGCAGTTCTCCTTCCTTTTTCAGATAACAGAAAAAGCAGCCTATGCAGACTGCTTTTTCTATATATCGTGTTATTATTGATTTACTCTGTATTCACTTTTTCATCTTTGCTTATGTCAACCTTACATGTCATTTGCATTTTTTATTATAGAATTTAAATTTAATTCCTTGTATCTCACTCTTTTCAAAGCGATTCCTGCATCTATCTCTTTTACTACCTGACCATAAATATACTCATTTGCCTTTTTTTCAAATATGGGATCAAATACTTTCTTTGGTAATTCCCATTTCATATTTGCATACTCCATAATAACGTTCTTTGTTACCAGTGGAATATTGGCATACTTTTTTTCACTTTTTTGGCAAAAATCATATATTGCTTTTACACTCTCCGCATTCTCAATAGCTTCTTTAACCGTCAAAAGACTAACTATCGGATACTCATCAGAAACGCAAACATCTGTTCCTGTATATAAATATGAAACTATCAATCCATTAATTCTATTAATCTTACAGTTTGATTTTAGCAAATACATTACTTCTTCACTGTTTTCTTTTATTGCATAAAGTTGATCTTTCATTTTTTTCTGTGCTTTTCTCAACTCACTATCCAAATTACGCTTTTCAGAATATGACTCTGGAAGATAAAAATGCTTAAATTCTATATACAAAGCATTTCCAATGGAATCAGAAATAAGTAAATCAAGTTCTCTCTTATTTTTTGTACCAGGAATTTTTAATTCAAAATTTGCTATTCTTTTTACCTTCTTTAATCGTCTATCCATCCATGACTCAACTTCTGGAATACAACGTTCTTTAATTTTATCTTTAATTTTTAAAAATCGTTTATTGTCATGTCGCCTCAAATAGTTTAAAAACTGAGTATCAACAGAATTATTAAAAAGTAATAAAAATGGATTGCCGAACATACATCCGTCTTTTGTCCTAACTATTGGTGCATCAGCCAAACTTGCTTTTGGATAATTTCCATTTCCTAATGGTTTATAAATACAGTCCTCAAGCGCTTGTTCATAAAATCCATCATTATCAGTCGGAATCATCGTTCGTATTTGCGTTGCTCCTATCTTTGAAAAACAAATCAATAGTTCTGTCCATCTTAATGAACGCACTTTAAAATCTGCATCATATAATAGAATATATCGCTTAGCAGCTGTAAGCATTAAATAATCTCTTAAACCACCACCCTCTATAGCAGAATAAGGTTCATAATCAACATTCCATACATTCTCATTCCAATAGCTATCAAACAACTCAAGAATTATTCTCTGACGTTGTATTATATCTGCTTTGGCAGTTCTACCACATCCATATTGTAAAATGTAATGAAGAGGTTTTCGTAACAAATAATATTCATATTGTTGCATACTTTCTCTATATAATTCTTCTTCATTCACAATAATTTTACCATCGCCTTTTAAAAAGAAGGCTTTATTATTATGTGCTTTAGGAAAAATGTCACACAATTCAGCATATTTATATGCTTCCATTAATAAGCTATATGCATATCCATATAGTAAATTATCCACTTCATAAATAAAAATGTCTTCTTCTTGTAAATACTTATATGCCAAATGTGTTAAATAATTTAGAGCAAACACTAAATGTCTTTCTGTAGATTCTGATGAACTAAAAAAACTGCCTGTTTCAATCACAGCATCAACATATGCACAATTACAGTGAAAAATAAAAGAATATCTTGGAATTTCTTTGTTTAACAATTGAGGAATCCAAGCATCTACCAATTTTTCCAGTTCATTATAATCTATTTGTTCTTTTCTCATTCAATAACCTCTCCATGTTTGTAGAATTTCGTCTAACTTAAATTCCAATTATCAGACGGTACATTATCTCTTACAACTATACCACTACTACTTTTATTTTCCCATACTTACTTTCTTCTGCGGAAATTCCATCTTAAATTTATACTGAAATCCCTTGATTTCCTTACCGTCTTTCGTGTAGGAAAATTTCTCGATGCTCTCCGGAATCAAATAAGCATCATAGCTGCCTTTCTTGCCTTTTAATCCTTTTACAAGTATCTTTTTCCCTTGAAGCAGGCTCTTGACCTGTGAATCGGAAAGTGTTACCCCAAGTGCCTTGCCGACATTCATACCGCACTTTCCGGTACAGTACGCTCCAAACTTCCCTTTTACTACATCAGCACCACATTTTGGGCATTTGCCAAGCACTTCCTGCGTTCTCTTTCCTGCACCAAACATGGCTTTCTGCTCATCGCTAACGCTATGATAGGTCTTTACAAGATCACTTACCATAGTTTCAATCCCAGACATAAACTGTTCTGCAGCAACGTCTCCTTTAGATACCAGAGTAAGCTCATTCTCCCAGTCAGCAGTCAGTTTCGGAGATTTTACTACATCCGGAAGTATCGTTATCAGCTTCATTCCGTCCTCTGTCGGAATCATCTGCTTTTTCTCACGTTTTACGAATCCGTCTTTTACCAGTTTTTCTATTATATCCGCTCTGGTGGCGGGTGTACCAAGTCCTTTTCTCTCCACATCGTCACTCATGTCCTCATTTCCGGCTCGCTCCATTGCCGACAAAAGGGAATCTTCAGTATAATGCTTCGGTGGCTGTGTGAAATGCTCGGAAACCTTTGTCTGCTCCACTGCAATCATCATGCCCTCATGAAGCTCCGGCAGCTTCTTTTCTTCCTCTGCATCCAATTTATCCTCTGCGGTTTTATAGGAATTTTTGAAGAAATCCTCAAATTCCTTCCATCCATTTTTCCACACTTCCTTGCCAGATACCTTAAATACAGTATTGTTGCAGGTAATCACTGCCTTTGTGGAATTATAAATGTGCTTCTCCCCGGTCGCACACAGCAGACGGTTTGCACAAAGGGAAAGTATCTTCATTTCGCTCTCCGGGATTGCCTTTAAGTCCTGCTTGATGATCTCCATGGTAGGAATGATTGCGTGGTGGTCCGTCACTTTCTTGCTGTTCAAAATTCTTTTAATATCTGGATTGAACATGATATTCTGCTCAAATAACAGAGAATTGAAAATCGCTTCGATCACATTTTTTGCAGTACCTCCCATGTCATCGGAAAGATACTGGCTGTCTGTTCTTGGATAAGTCACTAACTTTTTCTCATAAAGGCTCTGCGTATATTCCAATGTCTGCTTGGCAGTAAAACCAAACAGACGGTTTGCATCCCTCTGGAGTGTTGTAAGGTCATAGAGCTTCGGCGGTGCTACCCACTTTTCTTCCTTTACCACGGAAGTGACAAGAGCCTGTCCGTTTTCACAGGCTCCTGCAATCCTCTCTGCTTCCGTTTTATCACTGATATGCTCTGATACCGCATCCAGACCATTTCCCATGATGTGAGCCATATAATAGGCTTCTTTCTTGAAATTCATGATTTTACTTTCACGATCCACCAGCATGGCAAGTGTCGGTGTCTGCACTCTGCCAACCTTCAATGCCTTACCGCCATATAATACCGTAAAAAGTCTTGTTCCATTGATACCCACAAGCCAGTCTGCTTCCTGCCTGCATAATGCTGAATGATACAAGTTATCATAGTCGCTGCCTGGGCGAAGATTATGGAAGCCGTCACGGATAGCACTCTCCTCCATAGAAGAAATCCATAACCGCTTCATCGGTTTTCTGCATCCTGCCATGTTGTAGGTCAGGCGGAAAATCAATTCTCCCTCCCTTCCAGCATCGGTTGCACACACAACAGCATCTACCCTGTCATCATGCATGAGCTTTTTCAAAATCTGATACTGTGCTTTTGTATCACTTTTCACTTCATGCTGCCATTCCTGCGGAATGATTGGAAGGCTCTCATAGCTCCATTTCTTCCATGCTTCCTCATAGCTTTCCGGCTGTGCCAGTTCTACCAGATGTCCCACACACCATGATACCAGATACTCATTGCCTTCCAAATATCCGTCCTTACGCTGTGTGGCACCAAGAACTGCCGCAATGCTCTGTGCCACACTCGGCTTCTCTGCAATTACAAGCTCCATATCTATTCCTCCCCATTTTCTTCATCATTCTCGTTGTTGTTATCTTCATTGCCATTCTCGTCTGTGTCTACTGATTCTGTATCATCACCACCATTTATGAATGCTTCGTCGGAATCCTGCTCGGTTTCTTCCTCATCAGCATAATCGTAGTCCTCGTCAAGCTCGTCCTCTTCTTCATCCTCATCAATGAAGTTTTCCTTTTTCTTCTTGGATTTCACAACATATACCACTCCGATCACAGCTACCGCAGCAATGCCCATTAAAATATATGTAAAGCCGGAACCATCTGCTTTTGCTGTATCCTCTTTCTGCTCACTTGTATCTTCCGTGCTATCTTCGGTGCTGTCCTCAACACTTTCTGCTCCCTGTGTTTTCTCTCCTGTGGTATCAGCATTATTGTTGGATAATGCGCTGTCTTTGGTAGGAATTGCAGATTCCAAAGCCGCTGAATTTTTCGGAAGTGTCTCGCTGTTATCCGTTGTGGTATTTAACAGGTCATTTTCGCAGACTTCGGTAAGGAAATACACCTTTTCATCCTCCCCGTCACGGTCAATTACCAGATAAAATACTTTTTCTCGGATGCAGTCTGGATTGTGTAAAATTCCTTGCCTTTTTCAGAAGTCTGACTGTCACTGCTCTGGTCTGCATCCTTAGAAGTATCTCCCGTACTTGGAAACTGCTTTGCTGTTGCGGAACTGCTTGAAGTTGTTCCACTGCCTGTCTGGGAAACTGTATTTCCATTCATATCCGTTTTTGTATGTTCTGTGACCTGTGCGGTTGCAGAGCTAGGTTTGGTTGCCGACGCATCCACCGGGAGCTGCTGTGCCGGATCTTTTTCATTGCTGTCCTTATTCTCCGGATCGGTGTAATACGGATTGGCTGTTTTATAGATTTCAGAGGTATTTCCTGCATTATCCATGGCAGAAATCGTGAAATACTGATACCCTGCATCGAACTGTTGCAGACGGATATTCAAGGCTCCATTCGTATGCTCTGTAAACTCATAGCCATTGACATAGATTGCCTTGATACCGGAATCCGTATCATGTGCCTGAATGCTCAAAAGACCGTCGCTGACTGCCGCATTTAAGGTAGGCTTGGTAAAATCAAAACACTTGATATAACGGTTTTTCTCGTAGGTCTTGCCCTTCTGATCTGTGACCTGCACATAAATGGTGCTGTTCTCGGAAATCTCTATGTACATATCCTCGGTAATATCTGTCCAGCTCCCATTCTGTCCGACTTTTGCCTTTACTGTCTGAATGGTAAAATTGCCGGATGCAATAGTATCCTCCACCTTGACTGTTACTTTCGTGGTATCGTTATGCCACCCAGAAGGTGTATTGATTGTAATTTTTACGCTCGGATTGATATAAGCACATTCCTTATAATCCTTTGCACACACCTCACAATCCTCATCCACCGCATACTGACTGCATTTTTCCTTGCAGGTGCATTTTGCGGAAGGCTGTGTTTCCTCGGTTGTGCCTTCTGTGGAATTTTCCGTTGTATTCTCTGTGGACTGCTCTATGTGATTTTCTCCACTACCGGAACTGTCCTTGTTATCATTACCGGACGCTGTGCTTTCTGCACTGCTTTCCTCTGCCGCACTTTCTGTTTTCTGCTCTGCTGTATCCTCCGCATGAACCTCCACAGTATTTGCCCTGTTTGCAAAAAATGCCCCAATCGGCATACAAAAAAGTATTGCCGACAGTATCAGGGACATTAGTGCCTTAACGGATAACTTCTTCATTTTCATTGGTCGAATCCTCCTTTTCCTGTTCCCGTTTCTGTAATAAATTTCTGACTTCATCCTCACTGAGCTTATTAAGCATCTGCAATCGCTCGGATGAGATTTTATATTTCCGTATGATCTTCATGGCTTCGGCATCCTCCGCCATCTGTTTCTGCTCTGCAAGGTCTTTTTCCTTTGCCTGTAGCTGTGCTATCTGCTCCCTGACCTTTTTAAGCTGTGAATTGATTCGCTCTACTGACAAAAATAATTCCTCCCTTCGCTAATTCAATCTTCCAAAACCATAAAAATGGCTCTGCCAGTAAGAGGTATTGATTGAGGTGTACTGGATTGGATCGCCACAATGCACCATCGTACCGTTTCCGCAGTAAATGCCAACGTGTGTAACCGGACGTCCCGCATTATAAGTTCCGGTAAAAAAGATAATATCCCCTGCCTTTGCGTCTGCCGCTGATACCGGAGTACACTGGTCATAAATGCCCTGTGCGGTGGTTCTTGGCAGGTTATGTACGCCGCTGTTTGTAAATACCCAACATACAAAGCCAGAACAATCAAAACTTGCCGGAGCTGTTCCTCCAAAGGTGTATGGCATTCCCAGATACCTGTTAGCTTCACGCATGAGCGTCTGTACGGTTGCATCATCATAAGATTCCGGTGGTATCACATTGCCGGTTCCTCCTCCGGTGCCGCCCGGTGTTTCTCCATAAATGGTCTGCTCTCCTGCTTCAAAGTAAAATAACGGGTTATAATACTCCCCGTTATACAGACATTCAATATGAAGGTGGCTTCCCATACTACTTCCCGTATTGCCACTTTTTCCAATGTTAGCACCCTTTTTAACGCTCTGTCCTGCGGACACATTTAAGCTATCCATGTGGGCATATTTTGTGGTATATCCCTTACTGTCCGTAATCACCACATAATTCCCATAATAGGAATCGTAAGCCGCTTCCATAACCGTTCCGTCATGTGCTGCATGTACCATGGTTCCGGTCGGTACTGCTATATCCACACCCCTGTGAAGCTCCTCGTCTCCTGTGTTTGGATTTTTCCGGTAGCCATAATAACTGCTGATATAGTAATACCAGTAATAATCAACCGGAGAAGCAAAGACCTGTAAGCCGCCCTTTGTCTCCGTATAAGCTCCAAAAATTTCCGTCTGCTCGCTGTCCATGCGTCCAGCAACAATGCTCTCAAGCGGTGTGACCGTAAGTGTGACACGAAGAATTGTTACGGTATATTCTTCTTCCTCCTCATACTCGTATTCCTCGGTATGGGTAGTCCCGTCCGGATTTGTTATTATTCTGGTTCCGGTCTTTGTGACTGTCCTTGTCCGTGTTTCCTCTACTTCCTCGGTAGTGAGTGAATACATGGCATCAAATAATTCCTGAATCTCACTCTCTATTCCTGCGGCAGTAAATTCCGTATGGACTGCGGAAAGATAACTGATCAGTGTGTACGGATCATGCCCGATTGCACCAAGGTTATAATCGTATTCATCGTATCCCGGATAATCAGTTTCAATCCGGTCAATCTTGTTTTGCAGCTCCATTTCCTTTTCTGTAAAAGATAAATCTGCTGCATCAATCTCTGCCGGAAGGCTAAGATATGTGCTTGCCATCGTTGTTGTCACAGTTCCGGTAAACATGGAACCGCAGCTTGATAATGCCGACATGATCATAATAAGCAGAAGTGCAAAAATACCGACTGTGATAATGAGTGTTTTATTTTTCGTGGCAATCTCCTGTAACTTCTTTGCAATCCCGGTTGCAGCATTGGCTGTCTTTGTAAATGTTTCCTTTGCAGTCTTGGCTTCTGCTCCTGCCCGCCTTGCCTTGGCATACTCACGCTTGATGCGCTGTTTCTGTAGCTGCCTTTGTAACTGTTTCTTTGGACTGTTGCCCTTTAGATGTGGATTTTCACTGATGAATTTCTCATACTCCAGCTTCATATCTGCTGTGACCTGCTTTTTCTGCAATCGCTCTAGGCGGTCACGCTTTCTCTGTGCCTTGCTCTTGCGGTGATACTTCATATAGTGATAAATGTCCTCGGCACGCTGTTCCGTCTTGTGTGCACCCTCAACCGCAGAATTGTCCCTTTCTGTTTCTGCAATCTTACGATGCACAAAATACATATTTTCCGTTTGCAGCTTATGAACCGCAGTCTTTCCCAGACCATCCTGCTTAAATGGCTTCTCCACATCTACCGGAACTACGATATATTTTGCTTTTCCGTTCTGTTCATCAAAGACACGTTTCATCTCATAATGCCGCTTTTTCGGCATCTTGTCCTTTGCTTTCTGCAACTTCTGACGACTCTTTTTCGACTTATCAAAAGCCTTCTGTACTTTTTTGTCGGTAAATTCTTCCGCCTGCCCCTGCGAAAATGTGGCATCCTTTGTCTGGAAATCTCCATAATCGGACTGCTTTGTATTTTCTGACTTCGCACGCTCTCTGTGTGCGTGTTCTCTCTGCACACGCCTTTTGTGATATTTTCCTTTTTCCTCAGACCGTTGGTAGGTGTCCCTGACATGAACCTTGTTTTCTATCGTGCTGTCAGAAGATGTTTCAAAATCACTCTGCTCATCCTGCATGAAACTGTTTTCCTTTAAGAATGCCTTTTCCGCTTCGGCTTCCGACTTCTGGACGCTGTGACCAGAAGTTGCATTTCTTCTATGACTGCCATGGTTCGCATCTCTTGGCAGATTGCTCACAGGCTTCATATTGGCATGAAACTGATTTTCCACAGAAAAGGTGTTGTCCTGCCTGTGTTCTGTATGCTTTGCTCCAGTCACTTCCTTATCTTTGGAAAATATCTCTTTTTCAAATGCCTTTGCCGCCTGCTTTTTCTGTCTCTTTTCTGCCATTTATACTGCGTCCTCCTTCTGCACTGATTCCTCCGGCTTGGTATTCATAATTCTGTAGGTCTTGGTGTCTGTCGGGTATTTATTCACGAAGGGAATTACCACGTTATCAAACAGTATCAGACCACTTCCCGGCTCAGAGTTGGTAACATAGGAAAGCTGCTTATCAGAAAGTCCCAGCTTATCAGCGAGGATTGCCTGATCTTTGGCATTCTGATTTAACAGATACACAAAATCGCTGTTACCCAAAATACCCTCAATCTCCTCAGAACGGAGAAAATCGCCCACATTCTGCGTCAAGCCTGTCGGTATTCCGCCCCATTTTCTGAAACGCTTCCAGATTTCCACAGAGTAGATAGCGGTCTGCTTCTCCTTCAGAAGAAGGTGAAACTCATCACAGTAATAACGGGTTGCAATCTTTCGCTCCCTGTTCTGCGATACCCTGTTCCAAACCGCATCCTGCACGATCAACATTCCAAGTTCCTTTAACTGATTTCCCAAGTCTCTGATGTCAAAGCACATGATACGGTTGCCGCTGTCTACGTTGGTATGGTGATTGAAGTAATTCTGGGAACCATGCACATACAGTACAAGGCTGTTTGCGATACGCTCTGCCTTTGGATTCTTATGCTTCAGAAGTGCATTGTATAAATCCTCCAGTATCGGCATATTTTCCGGCACCGGATTTTCAAAATACTTGTCATAAATATGGCGGATACATTCGTCGATGATACCTTTCTCGTCGTTCTCCAGACCGTCCTTGCCACCTGCGATCAGATCACATAATGTTATGATAAAATCCGATTTCAGTTTTAATGCTTCCTTATCCCCCTTATGGCTCAACTGAATATCCATAGGGTTCAGATAGTCTTTGGAATTGGTGGCAAGTTTTACCACCTGTCCATGTAGTGCTGCCACAAGAGCAAAATACTCTCCCTCCGGATCGCAGATGATAATATCGTCCTTTGTGATAAGAAAACAGCTTAAAATCTCACGCTTTGCACTAAAACTCTTACCACTTCCGGGAGTACCTAAGATAACTCCGTTTGGTGTACGGAGCCTTTTGCGGTCTGCCATGATCATGTTGTTGCTGAGTGCATTTAATCCGTAATAGATTGCCGGAGCAGGCATAAATAATTCCTGTGTGCAGAATGGTACTAAAATTGCGGTACTCTTCGTGGAAAGGGTACGCTCAATTCCGGTTTCATTACACCCAATCGGTGCAGATGCCATAAGGCCCTGCTCCTGTAAATACTGTAAACATCTAAGGTCACAGTTTGCCTGCTGAATAATACCGGACACCCTCTGCATTAAGCTCTCCAGTTCCCGCTTGGTTCTGCCATAACAGGTAATAAGGAATGTCATGTTGATCATCTTCTGGTTGCTCGTATTCAAATCATCGAGAAATTCCAGCGTGTCCTTTTCATAAGTCACGATGTCTGTTGGAAGAATATCCATATCGTAGCCACTTCGGACTGCCTTTTTCTGTTCCTCAATCTTCATTTTCTGGATATTGGAAATGACCGCTTTTAACTTCTTGATTGCCTTTACCGGATCTTCCGTCTGCATGTGCATGGAGATAGTAAGGTTGGCATCAATATCAAGAAGCTGCTTGATCAGCTCGTCCGTAAATTTCGGTGTGATAATATCCAGATAGGATACACAGCCATACATATTTCCCGACTTAAAGCGGTTCGGATAGCGGAAATCAAATCCCGGCGGTGCAATATAGTCCTTGACCGACTTGCCGGATTCTGCCAGATCCTTAAACGAAAAACGGAAAGGCTCCATGGTATCCTGATTAAAATATTCATGCAGGATGCGCAGTCTTTCCTTTCCGTCCAGTCCCCTCGCAAGGGTTCCTATGTTATTTAAGTTCCGTATAACATCTTTCTCGATGTTATTAAGGCGGCTCTTGGCTTCCTTGTAGCCATTGCTCTCCACACCAAAAATCAGATATTTTGACTTGATGATGCCGTTATTTCCCTTTGCCGCCTGTTTCTTTAACATCTCCGTGTATTCCTCACGAATGTCGTTAAAATCATCCTCCTGCCACGGAATGTCAAACTGTTCCGTAAGCATCTGTTCGTTGACCTGCCTGTTGAAAAGCACCAGTTCAAACCTCACAGACGGATCAAAATAATTGATGAGCTTGCTGTACTGTGCCAGTATATCCGCCTGCTCATCCACTTCCAGAAGCGAATAGTTTATATCAAAAAATTCCACCATCTTTGTATAATAACGGTGGCTGACCTGACAGATACCGTCACGGAACATCTTTTCAAAAGTAATCGTCTTTTGTGCGGTAGTCGGCTTTTCTTTCTCATTGCTCTTTCCCGATAAAATATGTTTCAACTGTATAAGACGCTTCTTCTCTGAAAAGGTAAGTCCACCGCTTTTGCTGTTATTCCTGCTATTGCCCTTATAACTGCTTTTTCTGCGGCTTTCCGGTTCTGCCTTTTGCTTTTTCTTCAAGATAACAAACCTCCCTTCGTAATTTTTCTTTTTCTTCCAACTGCTTGTATAAGTTCTCTGACCGGTATGGTCTTATGCCCGGTGTGAGTATCTTCTGCCGGAGCATAAAATACAAAATCTTCTCTGCCGGAAATCCGTTTTTCTCATACATTGCAAAAAAGAAGAACGGAAGCATTGCTCCCATCATAAGAAGTGATGCGGCTGATGTTCCGATCAGTCCCTTGGTTAAAAAATACAAGGGTATCCCGGCTACTGCCGCACCGCTGAAACAGATGATCTGTCTCTTTGTTAAGTTCAGTGCCACTTTTGTCTTGATACCGGACAAATCCTTCGGCACCTGCACGGATATTGCCATATCGTTCCTCCCTTAGTGCGCATTCCAGATAGATTTCGATAATGAACCAGTCTTAAAGAGTGAAAAGCATAAAATAACGGTATATGCTGCCACCGACCAGAGTGCCGTATGCAGGTTGTCGGATACTGCCACACCAGCCACAAGCACTGCATAGATTGCAACGCATACCATCATAAAAAATCCCTGAAATGCTAGAGCACAAAGCCCCTTAAAATAATTCGTTCCTATCGTTCCCCATTCCCGGTTGGTTACGGTTGCACAGGGAACAGGTGCTACTGATACATAAAGATATATTTCAATCATTCGCCCATAAAGAATGACGGTGATAAGGACTGACATGATTTTCATACATAAACTGACGATCATGGTCTCCATTCCCAGTCCCAACAGCTCTCCTATGCTCATTTCCGAAAACTGCTCATTGAACATCGTCTGCAGCGTACTTGAAACATCAATACTGGTTTCCCCGCTGATTGCTGCCGCTGCGGAATTGACGATGTGGCTTCCCACATCAAATACCGCCATTACAATGTCAAAAGTCTTGCTTAACAGCATGACTGCAATACACGCTTTCATAAAAAAACGGATAAAAATTGCCGTATTGAAGTCATGCAGATTATTCTTGTCAATAACCATGGAAATAAGCTCGTAGACGAGTACAAAACTGATGATCATTCCCGCTATGGGAATCATCACGTTATCGGACAGGGTTTTTATCATGTCAAAAATACCGGAGTTCCAAGTGCTGGGAGTTTTGCTGACCTCCCCTGCAATCGTGCCTACCTTGTCATTGACATCGGTAAACATGGTTTCAAAGTTTGTCAGCACCCATCCCTGCAACAGTTCCTTTATGAATTCAGTAATCTTATCAATGATCCCGCCCATGAATTATGAGAACAGTGTGGTAAGCTGTGGAATTACCGTCTGTGCCACAATGATGATGCCACCGCCACTCATAAGCTGTTTTATCCCCAATTAGGTGTAAAATTCTGCTCGATGGCGGGCGGCGGCGTACAAAAATCTATATGGTGTTTTTAAGAGAACCATCCAGGCGGGACAGGTCAGGCAGTGACCTGTTCCACCTCCGGGATGGGTTTGAGATTAAAATGAATTTCGATAGAAATGTGTCTTGTTTTATCTTCGTCAATGCGCTCATGCACGACGATTTCTTTGATTAAGCGGTTAAGGGTGGCTGCATCCAGCTCTGTGATGTTGGCGTATTCCTGAATGGCTTCCACCCATTGTTTTGCATCATTGGCAAGCTGGACTTCATCGGACAGCCGCTTTCTGCCCTCGGACACTTTTGTTTTAAGCTCCGTCTGCTCGGTCTGCGTCTTTTCCAGCATGGTGTTGAAGTTCTGCTCACTGATACGCCCTGCAATCATATCCTCATAAAGCCGCATTACCATTTTGTCCAGAACCTCAATCCGTTCCTCGTCCCTTGTAAGGGAGCGTTCCATTGCTTCCCGCTGTTCCCGCTGCTCGGCTTCACAGGTATTGGTCAGGCGGTCGGCAACCGCTTCTCCGTCCATCAGGGCAGCTCTGGCACATTCCCGGATTTTCCGCAGCACATGACTGTAAAGGGTGTCATAATCAATCCGGTGCTGGGTGCAGTGGTTCTTTCCAAAGGCATTGTAGGTCTTGCAGGAGTAAATCCGCTGGGGATGTTTTGCGTTTGTGTAGCGTATCGTCAGCGACTTCCCACACTCGCCGCATTTTATCAGTCCGGCAAACAGGCTGATTTCATTGGTCTGCCCCGGACGCTGGCGGGATTTCAGCTTGTTCTGCACAATATCAAAGCTCATGCGGTCAATCAGCGGTTCGTGCTGTCCCTCAACCACAACCCAGTCCTCCGGTTTCTTTTCCCCAATCGTGCCGATTTTGAAGCGGTAGTCTTTTTTCTGGGAAGCAATCGCCCCGGTGTAGACGGGATTCATCAAAAGGTCTTTGATAACGGAGAAGTCCCACATATACCGCCCGTTTTCCGGGTCTTTCTTTTCCCATTTGGTGCGGGTATTGCGAAGCCCCCGTTCCCGGTTCCACCATGTGGGGCAGGGGATTTTTTCTTCCTCCAGCCGTCTGCGGATATAGTTCGGACCATGACCGTTTAGGGCATATCCGAAAATCAGCCGCACAATCGGGGCGGTTTCCTCGTCAATGAGCAGATGGTTTTTGTCCTCCGGGTCTTTCCGATACCCAAACGGGGCAAGACACCCGGTAAACTGTCCTTTCTGCGCTTTCAGAAGATAAGAGGAATGGACTTTCTTGGAAATATCCTTGCTGTACATCTCGTTCAGGATATTCTTGAACGGGGCAATGTCGTTGTTATCCCGTAAGGTGTCGATACCGTCATTCATGGCGATATAGCGCACCCCGTTTCTTGGGAAAAAGTCCTCAATCAAATGCCCGGTTTGCAGATAGTTACGCCCCAGTCGGCTGAGGTCTTTCGTGATAACAAGGTTGATTTGCCTGCGCTCAATGGATCTCAACATTCTCTGTAAATCAGGACGCTCCATATTAAGACCTGTGAAGCCATCGTCCTGATAGACTGCCACAACCTCCCATCCCTGCTTTTCGCAGTATTTTTCCAGCATATCACGCTGGTTTGCGATACTGGCACTTTCGCCTTGCAGGTCATCGTCCTTTGACAGTCTGCAATAGACCGCTGCACGATAGCCCCCGGCAAGTGCCGAACCGATTGTTCTGTATTCCATTTCGTTCATCATAGCCATTTACCCACACAATCCAGACGGTATCCGGCTCTTTTGAACCTCATCTTCATTATACTTCAATTCTTTCTTTTTAGCAAGATATTCTTTTGTATTTGTCTTGCCGTATTTCTGGGAAATCAGGCTGACGAACACATCGGTGGCGTCCAGCTCCCCGTCAAATACAGTGGTCACATGAATCTCTGTTTTGTTTTTTGCCATAGGCAGTTATCCTCCATACATGAAAATAGCCAGACAGAGGGTGTCGGCAACGAAGTCCGGCAACGGGCTTCAAAAGACCTTGCAAACAATCTCAATCTGGCGGTGGTTACTATTTATACTTTTCTTTTATTTTTCTGTTGTTTTGGTTGTCATAGGGGAGAAAAGCCCGCAGTTATGGGTTTTTCCCCGGCAACCGGCTCGGCAACGGGATAGCAACGAAGTCGGCAACGGGCTGTCATTTTCAGAATGGAAGCTCCATCTGCTCCGTGACCTCCACAAAACCGTCCATAGATTTTTCGGGCGGGTTGTCGGTGTCCGTTGCCGGGATTTCACGCTCCCAGCCCTTTTGTCTGCCATATTCCGCAAACATTCTTGGATTGGAAAAGTAGTTCCACCCGGTAATGCACTGGTTCATTATCTCGTTGATTTCCCGGATTTCCCATTGCTTCGGCTCGTCAAAGGTGTGATTTAAGGCTTCCTTGTAGAGCTGCTTGGAACAGATCGTTTCCCCGGTGTACTTATCAAGGTAAGCCTGTATCATCCCGGCTTTGGTGTCCTCCGGCATAAAATCCCGCTGGTGTTCTTTGAGATACCGCTGCATGGCTGGGCTGAATGACAGCTTGTACCTGCCGCTTCGGTAAATCTCCATTGCTTCCGCCCACATCTGGCTGATATAGGCTCTGGAAGCGGCTTCGTCCTCCAAAATGTGAACCTCGGCTTGCTCCGGGTACACCATGACCGGGATAAATCGGCGGTTGCCGGAACGGTCAAGGGGGAGAAAGTCAAGGGCGTTGGAAGTACCGCCGAACACGCACTGACGGGGACGGTCTGCCGGGTGGGTTTCATAGGGTATCTTATAAACCTCTTTCTGTCGGCTTAGAAAAGACTTGATTTCCTCAATGCTCTTGGCATTGGCGGTTGCCATCATTTCCGACATTTCAATTATCCAGTGACCTTGCAGCTTGCGGTACACGTTATCATCGTCCAGCTTCCGCAAATCATCGGAAAACCACTCGTCCCGGACTGCCAGCAGACGGAAGAAGGTGGACTTGCCAGCCCCCTGACCGCCTACCAGACACAGCATGATTTCAAACTTGCTTCCGGGCTTAAATGCCCTTGTAATCGCCCCCAAAAGAAACAGCTTTAGGGCTTCATAGGTGTAATCGTCCACATCCGCCCCCAGAAAGTGCCGCAGACAGAAGCGGATGCGCTCCGTCCCGTCCCATGCAAGGCTGTTCAGAAAATCCCGGATGGGGTGGTACTTATTCTCATTCGCCACAATCCCGATGGCGGTTTCAATCTTTTTCTCACTGGTCAGCCCGTAGGTTTCCTCCAGATAGAGAAGCAGATACTTCATGTCTGTATCGGTCAGGGCTGTGCTTTCTCTGTGAAAACCGATGGGCTTTATGATGTCCTTTCGGTCGGTCAGGATGTTATAGGCGATTGCCCCGGCAAGCACCGGGTCACGCTGGAATACGGTCAGGCAGTTCCGTATGCTCTGGCGGACACCGCCTTTCTCGGTGGTTTCCAGAGTTGCCTTTACTTCCTCAACGCTCTGGGGCGGCTGCATGGCGTTCATGGTGTTTTTTAGTTCTTGCTGCGTCTGCGGCGGCAAGCTCTGCCATTCGCTGTTCAAGCTGTATCACATCCTTTCCATGTTCCGTAATCAGTGAAGCGATTTCCTCCGTATCCCCAAACAGCAGCACATCCAGCAGATATTCCACATGGGCTTGCTTCTGCAAGGCTTCCACGAACCGGGGATGAAACGCTTCCTCCGGGGAGTGCGGGGCATAGTCGGTTTTCCATACCCGTAAGAGGTGTAGATAATCGGCAAGGACACGGAAGCAATGTGCCTTTGCTTCCCGGAACTGTTCTTCCGGGGATTTCTGCCGGGGCTTGGGCTTCCTTGCCCTGCCCGGTGGCTTCCAGTCCTCATAGGCAAGCCCGAAGTCACTCGCCAACTGTGCGGCGGCTTCCTTTTTCCCCAGCCCGTACAGGGCAGCTACAAAATCAATCACATCCCCATCTGCACCACATCCGAAGCAGTGGAAACGCTTGTCCAGCTTCATGCTGGGGGTCTTATCGTTGTGGAACGGGCAGCAAGCCATCCCGTTTCTGTTTACCCGGATTCCGTAATGCTCCGCAGCCTGTCTTGTCGTAACGGACTGCTTCACAGCTTCAAATACATTCAAATCAATTCCTCCTTGTAAAAAAGAAAAGGCACTTATCATTCTCAATCTGAAAATGGCAAGTGCCTGTTAAAGTTCCATATCCTGTTGTTTGTGTTTCGTCTGCGCCGGGGCGTTTTTCTGTGCTCTCTTCTCGTCAGCCTTATCCTGCAAGACTTCTTTGAGGGGCTGCTTCTTGGGCGGCTCTTTGCTTTCCTCTGTGCCGGGTGTGGCTTTCCGTACCCAGTAGCGGATGTCCCACAGCTTCTTCAAATCTTCCTGCACCTCGGTCAACGGTACTTTCAAGTCTGCGATTTCGTCCACAAGCTTCGCCTGTTCCTGCAAAAGCTCCTTTTTCGTGCTGTCCTTATCGTCCGGGTGCTTGGCAAGGTAGGCACTGGCTTTCTCAAACCGGGCAACCTCCGGGTGTTCCAGCTTGAATTTTTCCTTAGTTTTCTTGAAAAATATCTTCTGGTATTTCTCATAAACGGGCTTACATTCCTTACAGTCCGTCCGGGCGGCAAGGATAGCGTCAATCACGTTGCTGCGGGTTTCCTTTGGCTTCATCTGCTTTCGGTAGTCGGCGGCAGATTTCCCGGACGTTTCTATAAAGTTTTCCAAATCCTCCACGGTGGAAAGTCCCTTTCTCTGGAGATAGGACAGGGCTTCGCTGACTGCCTTTAAGTCTTTGGAAGTCCCCCGGCTTTGTCCCGCCCGTGTCCAGCTGCTCCGTTCTGCCTTTCGTATCTCCATATACTTCATCAGCAGATTGGGAAGAAAGACCGCTTCCTCCGCAGCTTTTTGGGCAAGCAGTTCATTCCGCTTTTCGCTAAGCTCCGCAATCCAGCCTTTGAGATTTTTAATAAGCTGCCGGATGGACTTCATCAAACTATTGGCGGCTTTGATTTCTCGGTTCAGGTTGCCGATGTTCGTCTGAATCCCACGCTTTTCCATCTGCCGGACAGCAGCCCCTTCATGGACGGTAGGGATAATATCAAGCCCCTGTCTTTCGTAAGAACGGAGATCTACTCGTTCCGGGCGGTTGTTGGCTTCCAGATAGCGGTTTTGGATGACCTCCCATTCATGCCGCCAGATTTCGCCATATTTGCGGTCGTTCCAGTCAACCGTATCTTCCTTGTGGCTTTTCCACCTGCCGGACGGGAGCTTGATTCGTTCCCCGTTCTTATCAAGTTCATAGACCTTGCGGCTCTTGGGAAGCCATTTCCCACGCTCATCCATTGCCCGCATGGTCAGCATGACATGGGCGTGTGGGTTTCCGTCCCCTTTGTCATGGATGGCAAAATCCACGCACATTCCTTTGGAAACAAACTGCTGGCGGCAGAAATCCCGTACAAGGGCGGCGTACTGGTCGGGCGGTATCTCTCTGGGAATGGAAAGCACCCACCGCCTTGCAAGCTGGGAGTTCCATTGCTTCTCAACAGCTTCGGCAGCGTTCCAGAGGGTGTTGCGGTCTGTGTACTCCAGGGGAGCGTTTGCCGGGAGCAGGATTTCATTGTGGACGATACCACGCTTTTCCGGGTAGTGTTTTACTTCCTGGTCATATTCACAGAACAGCTTTTCGCCGCTCTGGTAAGCAGCGGCGGCAACCGCAGACTGGCGGTGGCTGCGCTGCACAATAGAGATTTCGTTGTGTGGACAGGGCATTTTGTGTTCCTCCTTTCCGTTTTTGGACATAGAAAAAGCAGGATACCTTTTCAGATTTCCTGCTTGTTGTGCCGCTGGGGGCGGCGGGTATTTAGTAATACATTTACATAGTTTTGTGCAAGTACCAAAGTCGCACAATAAATACAATTTGTCCAATAGCATAAGCCCCAATAATAGTGAAACATGGGACTACTGTCATATATCCGGTGAAAATCAAAGCAAAAATAGAAACAGCAATCGTAACATTCATTACCTTGAAGCCACTTGCCATAGCAGCATTACTAAGCGAAATATTTCTCTCGTCATTTTCCTCTATTTCCATTTCTTTGGTTTTCTTAACGAACAAGTCGCACACACCAGATACAATCAGCAAAATTCCAATGAGAGATGTACCTACTACTATTAAGTCGGGACGTGGCACAGGTATTATTTCATGTACTCCCAAACCGTATGTTAGCAATCCTCCCAGTAGAATAATCATTCCTGTAACTGTCATTAAAATCAACAACCTTTTTTTCATAATCAATCCTCCTCGTAAATAAAAATTTCTTCAATACTCATGTTGAAATATCTGGCAATCTTAAATGCCAACTGAATAGATGGGTTATAGCGTCCGTTTTCCAAAGAGCCGATGGTCTGTCGTGATACTTCCAATGCATTTGCTAAATCTTCTTGCTTTATGCCTCGTTGCTTTCGTAATTCTTCCAGGCGATTTTTCATGTCATCCTCCTCTCTTATGGAAAGTTAACTTTCCATGCTTCCATTATATCACATAGTTCTTTTATGTCAAGTTAGCTTTCCATTTGCATTATATTTTATGAAACTTATCGGCTGGGAACAGCTTGCAACGCAAGGTGTCCCCAGATGGCAAGTCCACAAAAGGGTAGCTGGCGGCAGCCAGCGCAGGGGAAGTGTAGCGTCCCCTGTTTGATTTGGAGCAGACCGTGGCTGCGGAAAATCACAGCCCTCCTGCAAGGAGCCTTCGGAGAACGCAATGCACCAACCTCTGGGTGGTGTATAATTGCGCCCTTAGTAAACTAAGGGGTTTCCGGCTTCTCCCGTTCCAGCAGTTTTTTCAATATATCTTGCGTGTCCTGCCTGTGAAAAATGAGTTTCAGCAACAGCATGACATCATCGTCCGTCAGGCGTTCCGGCTCTTGCAGAAAACTTTCCAGCATACCGCCACGAGTACAGAGCCGGTGCGTCCGTTCCTTTCGGGTAAGCTGCTTCAACTGGTGCTGCAATGCCTTTTCATCATTGATGGCTTTCCGCAGTTTCTTTTCGCTTTTCTCCAACTCCCGGTTGAGCTTTCCCAGCTTTGAGGTATCAGGCAAGGGTAGCGCCCTCCTTTCCCGGTATCAGCACATAAATCCTGTTCGGTTCTCCCACGCCCTGACGCACCCGCATGATAAGTCCGGCGGTTTCCAGTTCATTCAAAGAACGCTTGACCGTCATGAGGCTGCGGGACAGGACTGCGGCAATGGCTGTGATAGGGAAGCAGACAAAAAGAATCCCGTTCTCGTCCGCCTGCCCTCTGAAAAGCATAGCGTCCAACATCCGGCAGTACATGACCTTTGCGGTGCTGCTGACTGGAAATCCTGTCAACGCTCTGGGAAATGGCATACAGGGCGGCAATGGTGTGTCTATCGTCATAAATTCAAAATTCATTCGGTGTGTTCCTCCTTTTTCTTTGCTCGTTTGGATAAATAACGGGGGCAGTCAATCACAACCGCCCGGAAGCTCTGCTTGCACCCATGCTGGCATTTCCGGCATAATTCGTTGTAAGTGACACGCCCCCGGTCATTGAGGTAAAAGGAAAGCTCATGCTTCCGCTTTTTGCTCATTCTCGGCATGTTACGTTTCCTCCCGTTTTCGTGTATGGTTTCGGGGCGATTTTCGGCAAAATTACAGCCATAGAGCCGCTTAAAATCTCCCGAAGTCTCAGCGATAGGGTAGACTATCTCCCTATCAAATTGTCGTGTTTCGGTATCATTTCGGTGTCAGTTCGCCAGTTCTCCCCGGTGTCGTTCCTCCCCTGAATCTCACAGCGGCGTATCGCTCCCTTTGGTACGCTCGTTTCGGTCAGGGTTCCTCCATATCCCTGCCAAAAGTCATGGCGCTACATCGCCGGGGAAGCATATCCCACACAGGCTGGTCATTCGATTGGAATAATCCATCGATGAACTACCTGTATCATAGAACATTTTTGTGCCCTGTGCCGTATATCCACAAAGTAGGAATCAGGGGGAAAATCAGAAATTTCCACGATTGCGGAAAGTGTGATATAATCCAGTTAAACGGCAGAAATAAAACCACCGGAAAGGAGCGTGCGCCCATGAAAGTTGCAACAAGCATACAGGAACGCCTTTGGGAACTCCGCAAAGACAAAGGCTTAAATCTGGAAGAACTATCAAAGCTGACGGGCATTTCTAAATCAGCCCTTGGCAGTTATGAAAAAGAGGATTATAAGGAAATCAATCATGGCAACCTTATCACGCTGGCAGACTTCTATGGGGTTTCCGTCGATTATCTGCTGTGCCGGACAGAGAACAGGGAGCAGATCAACACGCCACTGACGGAGCTGCATTTGAACGATGAGATGGTGGCACTGCTGAAAAGCGGTCGGATTAACAACCGTCTGCTCTGCGAACTTGCCACCCATAAGGACTTTATCAAGTTTCTTGCGGACATTGAGATTTATGTGGACGGGATTGCCACCATGCAAATCCAAAATCTCAACTCCCTTGTTGATACCGTCCGGCATGAAATTATTGAACGGTATCGCCCCGGCGAAGATGACCCGCATTTGAAGGTGCTGCAAGCCGCACATATCAGTGATGATGAGTATTTCAGTCACATGGTTCTGGATGACCTCAACCTGATTATCCGGGATATTCGGGAATTCCACAAAAAGGACAGCGAGAGTGCGCCCCAAACTACCGTTGCCGATGAACTGAAAGAAAATCTGGAAGCGGTCGAAAATTTCAAGGGCAGTCGAGATGAAAAACTGGTTATCCTTTACTGCAAGCAGCTTGGTATCAACTATAAAAACCTGTCAGAAGAAGAATTTCGCTGGTTCATTCGTATTCTCAAAAAATCAAAGAAAATGGGAACACCTATCAGCCAGAGGAAAAAACGGTAAAGGAAAACCGCTGTTGCATGGTTTGTTGGATTCCATGTAGCAGCGGTTTGTGCTGTGGTTATTATTTCATTCGTTTTCTTAATATTCGGCGATAATTTGTTTCTCCCTTTGGTGCGTCCTGTATAATTTCCAACACACCATCTTCAAGCATTTTATCAATGCGATTGGAAATCCATACATCACTAATTCCAAGTTGATATTTTCCTAAAACATTACCTATGACAATAGCCATTTTGAATTGCTCTGGCTGTTCCGCAATTTCACGAAGAATGAAACTATCATATATATCTTCTGAAACGCTTTGCAATTTACCATTTAACATTGCACGCAAAGGTGCATTTTCATTTTGAAGTTGATTCCATTTCATAGTACAAGCTGAAAGAAATACAGGATTAGCTTTCTCTTGTAGAGTTATATAGTTTCCCCATTCGCCAGGAGAGACCTCGCCCCATGCTATTTTGGATGTCATAGTATTTTCTTTTCCATATTCCCATGTAGGTAACTTAACCAAATAAATTGTTGTCTGGCAGTTTAATGGTTGAAGTTGTTTCATAAGCCAATACATACCACAAAGCTCATCTGGATTATAGCTATACCAAATGCGAATTTCTTCCCCAGCTACATATCGTTCAATCACTGAGGTCAATGTAGTTTTAATTTTCTGTATTTTTTCTTCAACCTGATAATCTAAATCCTCTACAAAGCAGACAGACAGCATTTTCTTGAAAATATTTTTCCGCTGTTCGCCAATTCCATTATCAGAAATATCTCCCACACTAAGAGCCATATCAAAACAATAAACATCACTGCTCTTGCCTCCCAATGGAATAGCATTCTCCCAAGCAATGCGTTCTTGTTCCTGTGCTTGAAGCTGTGCCTTTTTCATTTCATCTGAAGATGGAACACTCCCGTCTTCGTGCCTCATAAATATTGAAACAGCACTTCCTCTATACTTTCCCTTGCCGTAAGTTTGGGCAATTTTCAAACTTCCACAGGCACTTTCACCAAATACAATTTCAATCATCTTATATACCTCCGATTTAATTGCTCCCGTTATGAATAAATCATCTCATACAAAACAATTTCTTCTGCCCTGTTGTGAATGTTATTGCAACGCTGCACCCATTCCATTTGTCGGGTACACTTCAATTCCTCTGTCACGCCCTCGGTAGCTTTCATCTGCTCCATGATAGTGTCTAACCGTTTTTGTGCCTGTTCATTCAGGTCTGCAAGATATGTCAACAATTCTCCGGTCAGTATCAATGTATTCAATCTGGCTGGGTGGACTTCTCTTAAATATTCCCGGTGCATTCGTCCGTACTTTCCGATAGGGCGGTGTTCCTCCGGCAGTTTCAAGCCTGGAATGTAGTAATCTCCGACAAGGATATAATCAATTCCGTTTTCCGTTATTCTTGGTTTCAATTCGCTCATGTTCCTTACCTCCTGTGGAAGCAGGCTCGTCTGGTACTAACTCAATCACATCAGTAATCTCACAATTCAGAGTTTCACAGATACGGGCTAATGTATCCATGCTGATGTGCTTTCCCTCTTTGCTCATGTTGGCAATCATATTTGTTGTCATACCAGCAGCAAGCCTTAAATCCTCTTTTCTCATATCACGCTCTAACAGTGTGTGCCAGAGTGGTTTATAGCTGATGTGCATATTGTTTTCCTGCCTTTCTATCCATACCACCGGGGCGGTTGCCCCGGCAGGAACTTTTCTCTTATTATAACACCAATCTTGTGAAATCACAATTTATTCTTGTAGCCTGCCGCTGATACCGTCTGGATTGTGCATTCCCTTTCTTTTTGTTCCCTTTAATTAGCCATGAACTGTTTGATACCCTGTGATTTTGCACCGGGATTATCGTTACCATATCCTTCCAGAAGATTGATAACTCCCCATACGCCGACACCTGCACCGATTGCGGTTACTACTGTTTTAAGTCCTGTTACTGATGTTGTAAAAAAGCCCATTTGTTTGTCTCCTTTTTCAAAAAATAAAAAGGGAGCTTCTCTGAATTATAATTTTTAGAAAAGCTCCCATATCATAAGTTCCATATTCAGTTGTAAAACAACTTCTGGTCACAATGTCCAGAAGTTAAGCTGTGATTTCTCCGACATCGCATACCTCATCCACCACATCATTCCTCTTAAAGCGGAGTCTGTTGCGGTTCTTGACGTATTTTTCAATGTCAAATTCATTCTTTTTGTCATAATCGGATAACAGCGGGTATTGCTTATGCTTCGTTATATCAAACTTATCTGAGAAAAATGGTCTCACACCTCTAAGCTGCATGATACATTTGCTGCCATCCATGACTGCAATCTCGTCCTGACTCATTAACTCTTTGCCACAATGTCAAGTGATGAATTAAAAAAAAGACAAGCACCATCAAAGAAAAATTTCTTTCACAGCACTTGTCTTTCTCTATTATATTATCGTTATAAAAGCTCCTACTTAAATACTTACAGACTGTTCTTCAAAATCTCCAACACTTCATCATGATTCAACACCTTATATCCACCTTCCATGATGATGGTTCCGTTTGCGATACCCTGCAACATTTCTTCTGTTGCTCCCAACTCATGGAGATTCATTGTAAGTCCCAGTTCTTTCATCCAAACTTCCATACAGGAAAGCCCTTCTCTGGCAACCTGGTCATCAGCTTTTCCAGCAGGATTGACCTCCCACACATTCACAGCAAAACGGCAAAACTTGCTAAGACCATAAGGCATAATATACCGATAGTAAGGAAGTGACACCGCAGAAAGCGTCATTCCGTGAGTTGCATCCGTATATGCTCCTACTGCCTGACCAAGCATATGAACCATCCAGTCGGTACTTTTTCCTCTGGAAACAAGCGTATTCAGTGCCCAGGTTGCAGCCCACATGATATTCGACCTTGCCTCATAGTCCTCTGGATTCTGAATGGCAATTCTCGAACTGTGAATTACTGATTTCATCAGTGCCTCGCTGATATAATCGCTGGTATTGTCGTCCTCCCCAGAGAAATACTGCTCGCAGATATGGTTGAAAATATCATAAATGCCGGCCACCATCTGCTGTTTCGGCAATGTGAAAGTGAATTTCGGATTCAGGATTGCAAACTTCGGCATCACAGCATCTCCAAACACATGACCAATTTTCAGCTTTTGATCGTGATTGGTGATGACCGCACCTCCATTCATTTCGCTTCCGGTTCCCACCATAGTCAATACACAGCCAACAGGGACAATCTCACAATCCGGCTCCTCAAAGCGGATATAATATTTCTCCCATGGATCTTCGTCACAGTGAACAGACACGGAAACCGCTTTTGCATAGTCGCAGCAAGAGCCGCCGCCTACAGCCAGCAGAAAGTCCACATGATTCTCTCTGGCAATCTGAACACCCTCCCGCAGTTTCTCCACGGTAGGATTTGGCATCACTCCTCCATCCTCAACGACTACTTTTCCGTTATCTTTCAGTAATCTCATAACCTGATTGTAAATACCATTTTTCTTGATAGAACCACCGCCATAAATCAACTGAACGGTTTTTCCATATTTAGGAAGCTCCTCGTTCAAAGAACAAAGAGACTCCTCTCCAAAGTAAAGTTTTGTCGGATTTGAATACGAAAAATTTCCTAACATAATGTTTTTCCTCCTTAGTCCTGATAGATTTCCTTCGCCATGCGGAATGCTGCCCATGCTTTCGGCCAGCCAGCATAAAAGGCAGCGTGTGTCAAAATTTCTGCTATTTCTTCTTTTGTGACACCGTTCTTTTTTGCCTCTCCTATATGAAAGGCAAGAGAACTGTCCAGAACACCGCTTGCCATAAGTGCTGTTACTGTGACAATGCTTCTGTCTCTTGCAGGCAGCTTATCTTCTCGTGACCACACTTCTCCAAACAGCACGTCATCATTCAGTTCCGCAAATTTTGGTGCAAAATCACCCAGGGCATCTCTGCCCGCTGTTACCTTTTTCATAATCTGTCTCCTTATTTTAGCTTACTGTATTCTTCTTCCTTCACCGGTTCCAACCATTCATTAGAACTTCCTTCTGCCGGGACCTCCACCGCCAAATGAGAAAACCAGCTATCAGGAGCAGCTCCATGCCAATGCTTCACTTCCGGCGGGATATTAATAATATCACCGGGTTTCATCTCCTGAGCCGTTTTTCCCCACTCCTGATAATATCCACGTCCGGCAGTACAGAGCAAAATCTGTCCGCCTTTGTGATGAATATGCCAGTTATTCCGGCATCCTGGCTCAAAAGTTACATTTGCAATTCCAACTCTTTCCGTTGTCAGCATGGACAGGTAACTCTGTCCAACAAAATATTGTGCATACGCATCATTTTTCTCACCCAATGGGAAGATCTGTTTAAAATCTTTTTCTGTCATGATTGATTCTCCCTTCAAGAATTAAAATAGCCTAAAATCTCTTGCATCCTTGCAACCTGATCCACATGGAACGGGCAGCGTTTGTTACAATGCCCACATCCAACTCACAGACTTTTTACCCATGCTTTCAATTCTTCCTGAGACAACAAGCCATTCAGCATTTTTCCTTTCATCAGGATAGCGCCAGGACAGCTCGGTGCAAGTTTTTCATTTGTGTTTCCCATGCCGCTGCCGCCAGAAGTAGCAAAAGGAACGATGGTTTTACCTGAGAAATCATAACTCTCCAAAAAAGTATTAATAATCGTTGGGGCAACATACCACCAGATAGGGAACCCGACAAACACCAGATCATACTGATCCATACCTTCCAGTTTCCCGGCAATTTCAGGGCGGAATATCGGATCGTTCATCTCCACGCTGCTGCGACTTTTTTTATTTGTCCAGTCCAGATCGGCACTGCTGTACGGTACCTTTGGTTTAATCTCATACAGGTCTGCGCCTGCCGCTTCTGAAAGTTTCCATGCTGCCTTTGCAGTCACGCCGCTTGCTGAAAAATAGGCTACCAAAATTTTCTTGCCCATAGTAATTTCCTCCGTAAATTATGTTATTGAACTTATTATAAATGAATCTATATCACCTGAAATGTTTTCCATTTTCCGGACTTCTGCCTCCGGAAAAAAATGACCGCCCGAATGCTCCAGTCACAAACCATTGCAATAGCAATCCCGATCACGCCCATTTGCAGGACAATTCCGAAGAACCATGACAGCAAAAGACGCACCGCTATCGTGGAGATAACCGAAACATACATGGTAAATTTCACATCACCCGCTGCCCGCAGCCCATTACTAAGCGCACCGGAAAAGGGATATGCTGCTGCATTAAACACGTTATGGATTAAAACCAGCCAGATCACAAGCCGTTTGGTCTCCGGCTGCAAAGCATAAAATTTCATAAAGAATGGAGTCAGAAGAAAAATCAAAAGATTCCATGCCGATGAAATCAGCAATGTGATTCTTGTCAATCTCTTAAAATAATGCTCCGTAGCATCTGCATCCCCATTTCCCATACACTGCCCAATGACCGTTATAAATACGGGACCCATAGCGACTCCCGCCAGCGCAGCCAACGACCAGATACTTTGTGCAACACCATTTGCAGCAATCTGATATGTTCCAAAAAGTGCAACGATACCGCTTAATGCTACTTTGACTAACTGGAACACACCGTTTTCCATCCCATTTGGAATAGCAATTTTTAGAATTTGTTTCATGAAATCCACATTCCACCGAAAAATCCACTTGCAGCGATAGAACACTTCATTTTTTCTCTGAAAACAAAGTACTGTAATCATCACGGCTGAAAATGTCCGAGCGATCAGTGAAGGGTATGCAACACCTGCAACACCTGCACGCAAAACAAATACACCAATGAGATTTCCAATAACATTGATGATATTGGAAATTACCGACAAATACATGGTCACACTGGTTTTTCCAATACTGCGAAAAAGGGCAGCGCCAGCATTGTAAATCGCCAATGCCGGATAGGAATATGCAGAAATCCTAAGGTATGTAATACAAGAATGCATCACAGAATCTTCCACTTTACCGAACATCAGACGAAGCATCCCTTCATTTCCAATCAGAACTATCACTGCGATCAATATGGAAAAAATCGTAGAGAATGATAGAAGCTGACTGGCGGATTCTCCAGCGTCATCATTTTTCTTTCTACCAATATACTGGCTGATCACAACCGCCCCTCCAGATGCCAATGCTGTAAACAGATAAATAAAAATAGTATTGAACTGATTTACCAATGAAACACCGGATACTGCTGCTTCTCCGGCGTAGCTGACCACCAGTGTGTCCGCCATCCCTACAAGCATTATCAGCAGCTGCTCTAAAAACAGGGGAATAATCATAGCCATCAACTTCTCGTTTGAAAACAGAGTTGTTTGCTGATTCATGCCTTTTCCTCCACTAAGATTTTACAATTTATTCCTTTCTTCTGCTCTGTGAGGTTATCTTTCTGAGTCCTTTCACTGTGTAAAAGCCGATAAAGACCCATAGTCCCATCATGGTGATATACTCTGCAAATACAGAAACTGCACTCTGTTCAAAATCAAAAAACACAAACTCCTGTTTAAGGAACATATAGGAGAGAATATTTTCCTTATGGAAACAGTACGCTCCATACCCCGCAATAAAAATTGCTATAAAATACATCAGCCATACAAATACAGCAGGGGTTTTCTTTCTGTTACAAAGTCTGCGGAACATTCCCACGATCATTCCCCAATGCATTCCTAAATGAATACTCATCAGCACAAATCCCCAATAAGATGCCGCCAGGTGCATGGTTCTCGCTGTTGCCATCGGTCCGTGGATAGAAAGTCCCGCAAAGACATGACGGAACATCACAACTCCGCTAAACCCCAAACACAGCATGGAGATAAGAACGCTGATATTGATGAGCGTCTGCATTGCCCGCAGCAGGGTATATTTCCCTTTGAACAGGCTACCATACCACCGGATGTTCAGAATGTTATGTAGCAAAAACAGTACAAGCATCCCTGTTCCAAACCACTCATGAAGCTTCTGTCCGGTGACTTGATAAGCCATCAGACAAAGTAACAGCGCTGTCATCAGTAAATCAATTCCCATCTTTATTTTTAGTTTCATGAGTCATTTGTCCTTTCGTATCATTTAGATAAACCGAGTCCCTGCACCCATTCGCTCACTCTGCTTTCCGCATCGGTTACACTGGAACTGCCAATATGAAGTCCGTCAAGAATGGTTGCATCCGGCTCCATATTTTTAATTTCATCAATCGCATCCGAGAATGCACTGCCACCGGAAGTGCAGAAGGGGATCACGGTTTTCCCACTGAAGTCATACTCGTCAAAAAAGCTGTACATTACCATAGGCATACCATACCACCAGTTTGGGAAGCCAACAAAAATCGTATCGTACTGATCCAGATTTTCGATATGCGTAGCCAATTCCGGATGAATGCCATTGTTCTTTTCAGTCTGTCCAACATCAACGGTATCATTGTAGTTATTGGGATAAGGTTCTACTGTTCGGATAGAAAACAACTCTCCGCCGGAAGCTTCTGCAATCATACGGGCCATCACACCCGTATTGCCTGTGACTTCACCGTTAAAGATTTGAATACTGGCTGATGCAGAAGCGTCCACGTCATCGGGAAGCTCCGCATTTTCGCCGTAGGTAAAGTAAGCAATCAGAATATTGCTGCCTTTCGTTTCTTCCGACTCCGAAGAAGCAGGTTCCGTATCGTCCTCTGTCTTTGGAGACTCCGTTTCTGTGACTTCTGCGGGAGTGGATTCTACCACCAGAGAGGGTGCTTCGCTGGACACAGGATCAGAAGCATTGTTCTGCTGTGTATTAGAGCAGGCTGCCAGAGAAAACACCAGTACAACAGAAAGTATCAGTGCGGTTATTTTTTTCATGTGATCATCTCCTTGAAATCTTCTTTATCGGGTTATTCTGCCAGGTTCAGATCAAGGCTGTTTACCCATTCCATAACGGTATCCTGCGAATCGCTGCCATTTAGCCGCCGTCCATCAAGCCAAGTAGCTCCGCTGGTGAGACGCTCCAGATTGGACGCACTGGAACCAATGCCGCTGCCACCGGAAGTGCAAAAAGGAACAATGGTCTTGCCGGAAAAGTCATAGCTTTCCATGAAAGTGCTGACGATTCTCGGTGCCTCTCCCCACCAGATGGGATAGCCAACGAATATGATGTCATACTGCTCCATGTTCTCAACAGAACCGGAAATTGCGGGACGGGCATTGGGATCGTTCATTTCAATCGTAGTACGGCTGTTGTTGTCATTGTAGTTAAGGTCTGCATCTGTATAAGGATCTTCAGGAACGATTTCGTAAATGTCTGCGTTCAGACCATTTGCAATATGTTCTGCCACACCTTCCGTTGTATTGGTGGCGGAAAAATATGCTACCAGTACCTTTGTTCCTTCCGACTCAGTATCCGTATCAGGCGCAGGTTCTGTTTCTTCCGTATCATCGGGCTGCGCAGCTTCACTTTCGGGCTCAAATTCTGCTGTCCTGCTTTCCGCAGAATTGGTATCAGCTTTACTTTCCACGGAAGTATCTTCTGTAGATGGTTGCTCTGTCTGGCTTGCAGAATTTCCGCAAGCTGCAAGTCCCAAAATCATAGTCAAAGAAAGTAAGATAGCGATTGCTTTTTTCATTATAAATACCTCCATCATTTTTTTATTCTGCCAGAGAAAAGACGACTTCCTCCCGGCTGTCAAGGTTTTCAAAAACAGATAAGTCCGAAGTCACTCTGCCAATCGGAATGACATCCACAGAAAGTACCGGGTTATCTGTCTGTGCATAGAAAATGGCCATATTATGGTGTGCCTCGCAATAGGTAATATCACCATTCTCAAAATTCTTCTGA
This sequence comes from Roseburia sp. TF10-5, assembly GCF_003462365.1. Taxonomy (NCBI): domain Bacteria; kingdom Bacillati; phylum Bacillota; class Clostridia; order Lachnospirales; family Lachnospiraceae; genus Roseburia; species Roseburia sp. TF10-5. Next base: position 75,720 of record NZ_QTYW01000008.1, read on the forward strand.
CCGCCTTCCAAATGTTCTGGATAGAACTCAACCCCTCCATAGTATTCTCTGCCACCGTAACCCACCATGGAAATTGTCAACGGAAAATATGTTTTGATTTCTTCTGCCAGTTCTGTATCGTATAGAATTCCATCTAAACTAACTTCACCAACCGTAATCTTGATAGGAGTCCCTGTTTGTACTTTAGATTTAGATATTCCTATATCTGCAAGCCATGATGAGACGGTATCCTGTGCGTTTGGAACATCTTTTGCTTCAATCGCAATACCCTCTAACAAAACTGCTGCATGGCTTGCTTCTGCAATAGTCTGATAACTGTTACCTGCACCATAGCCATCATGGGTACAAAATGGGATAACTGTTTTCCCACTTAAATCATACTCCTTCAAAAAAGATAGCACTGCCTGCGGAACATCCGTTGCCCATACGGGATAGCCAATAAACACCGTGTCATAGGCGGAAATATCCAGATTGCTTTCTTTAAGCTCCGGCAAATAATTACTATTCATTTCATCATGGTTTACATCCCGCAATTCATCAAAATCTGCCGTATAAGGAGTAACTGTTTCAATCCGGTGCAGATCTCCACCCACATTCTCCGCTATCATATTAGCGACATACTCTGTTGTACCATAACGGGAATTATTATCCACTACAATACTTGCCGAAGTTATGGCATCCACATCAGAGGGATATTCTGTATTGCCCCAGCGTGAAAAATAGACGATTAAAGTGTTATTGGCCGATTGTTCGCTTTCTGTGCTTTCAGATTCTAAAACTGCATTAGACACTGAAACGCTATCTTGCTGAGAAGATGGACTTGTGGTTTGTCCACTGCTCTCCTGCGATGGATCTGCGCTGCTGCTGCAAGCAGTCAGCATAAAAAGCAGAGAAAAAACGAATAGAATAGATGGAAATTTTTTCATAATTACCCCCATTTAATTTGTCACTTCCTCTTATTGTTATTTTTGTATTTTACAGATCATATAATCGATTGCATCAAGTGACTGCTGCTTTTCATGTACCTCATCAAGCAATTTGTACCGATATTTTCGCAACATCCTGATCTGCATTCCTTGATCTTCACATCCTGAAATTTTTGCGATTTCTTCTTTGCTTAATCCGGCGTTTATAAGGGAATCATAATCCGGTTTCATGAAATGGCACTCCCTCCTCAATAAAAAATATAGGTGCAGAAATGAAAGCTGTTTGCTTTATCTCTACACCTATATAATAATTTTTGAATTGAATTATATCAAATACTTAGTTTTTATGGTTTGTCCATGCCTAAAAAGCATTGAATATGTTCGATGAATTTTGTGGCTGCTAAGCTAAACGGCTGACCACGTTTCCATGCTAATACACTTGTTGCTGTAAGTGGCGGATCAAGCGGTCTGAATGTAACCTTTGATTGATCCCAGAAGGGTACAGCCCCTTCAATCACCAATGAATATGCCAAGCCTCCATTCACCATAATTGCGCTGTTCGTACTTAAATTGCTGGTAAAAACAATATCCAGTTTCTCATAGTAGTTGCCAAACCAACTTGCCAACTCACTCTGCACATTCATACGCCTTGGAAGAATCAAAGGCAGTACAGACAAATCTTTTGCGCTTACCGTTTCTTTCTTGGAGAGTGGATCATCCGATTTCATTAGAACCACCCATTTTTCCCTTATATTCAAGCGAATAAATTCATATTTTTCCATATCAACCGGCTCAAGAAGCAAGCCAATATCCAGTAGTCCCTTCTCCATTTGTTCCTTTACCAAATCTGCTGTGGCTGTAAAAATGTCAAAAGTAACACGGGGATATTTCTGACGAAAGGACTCAATTATTTTAGGAAGAAGTTGTACAGCAGCAATTTCTCCACACCCAATGGAAATTTTACCTTCCACCTGTTCCTCTTGCTCCACTAATTCTTTTTCTGTCTTATCTACAAGCTGCAAAATCTCTTCCGCACGACGGCGAAGAAGGATTCCTTCATTTGTCAATTTGATTTTCCGTGTCCCTCTATCAAACAGCTTTACACCAATATCTTCCTCCATCTGTGCAAGCTGGCGTGAAAGTGTCGGCTGCGTGATATGTAAAACTTCTGAGGCTTTTGTGATACTTTCTTCCCTTACTACAGTCAGAAAATATCGAAGAACTCTAATTTCCACGAAAAACACCTCCCAAATTCATCATGCTTAATAAGTATATTTTAGCGTATCTATACTCGAAAGGCAATAAAAAACATCTGCTCATCGTATGCTTACCGGTAATATAATTTTATGTAAAACTTGATAAACCCCTATCTCTCATTAATAGGGAGATAGGGGTTTTCTAATTATGCTGTCATTTCCGAAATTTCTCCGACAAAGTTATAAACAATTCGGACTTCCTGCACCTTCTGTCCGTCAATCTTCTTGACTTCGCCCACCAAAATTTTGCTGATGAGCCGGTTCAGCACCGCTTCATCCAGTTCTTCAATGGCTGCATAGCGCCGGATTTCTTTGATGAAGGTGCGAACTTCATTTTCCTGTTCGTCAGAGTGGCGCATCATCAACAGTAGGTCTTGCAGGCGCTTCTGGTTGGCTTCCTGCTCTTGTTCCAGTGTTGCTGTCAGCTTCATAAAACGCTGCTCAGTCAGGATTCCTTTTGCTTTATCGGTATATAGGCTCAGGAACATCTCATCAATTTCACGATTCCTGCTTTCCAGTCGTTGACATTCCTTCTGTGTCTGGGAGGCATCCAGAAGATAGCGGTGCTCCATTCGGCTACTCAGCCGCTGATAAAAAGCATCGGCATCTTTGAGCGCAGTCTTTGCCAGTTCCTGAATATCTTTCAGTACAAGGTTGTATAAATCTCTGGCTTCGATCTTGTGGCTGGTACAGGCGTTCTTGCCCAGCCTGTTGTAGGTCTGGCAGATATAATACGCCTTATCAATCGGTTCCCGCTGTTCGCCGGTAAAACGGTTCTTTCCGGTTCTGCCAACCTTTTCATACCGCACCTGCATGGACTTTCCGCAAGTCGCACAATAAATGATACCGTGGAACAGGTTATAAAAAGGGCAGGAGTTGCCCTTCATAATGGTTGGTCTGCGGTCAATGGTTTCCTGCACCTGCTCCCATTCTTCTGGGGAGATGATTGCTTCATGGCAATCCTCGATAACTTCCCAGTCCTCACGAGGGATAATGTCATAGGTGTTGGAGCGAATCCCTTTCTGATGTGTCCGGCAGACCAGATGTGCGCCCTTATAAAAGGGATTCCGCAGGATATGGCTGATTCTTGCACTTCCCCATGAATAGTAATTTACATCACATTCTGTGTTACTTTTTACTCTGGTGATTGGGACTTTATCATCCATGAGCTGCTTTGCAATCCGCATACATCCCCAGCCATCCAGCGCCATATCATAGATTTTTCGGATTACCGGTGCTGTCTCAGGGTCACGGATCAAATGCCCCTTATCCTCCGGGTCACGCATCAAACCGAGGGGCGGCTGCCCACCACAAAACTTCCCCTGCCGGGAACGGGTCATACGCCCTGCCAGCACCTTTTTGGAAATATCCCGGCTGTACATATCGTTCAGAATATTCTTAAACGGCGTAATGTCCATTTCCTGACGGGTCAGGCTGTCCACTCCGTCTGTAATGGCGATATAGCGTACATTGTGTTTTGGGAAAAAGATTTCGATATAGCTGCCAGCTTCGATATAATTCCTGCCCAGTCTGGACAGGTCTTTGGTGATAACGCAGCCGATCTTTCCCGCCTCAATATCGGCAATCATGCGCTGAAAAGAAGGGCGGTTGAAATTGCGGCCTGTATAACCGTCATCCACATAATACTCATACTGGAACATTCCGTTTTTTTCGGCAAAGTCCCGGAGCATAAGTTTCTGGTTGCTGATGCTCATGCTCTCATTATCGCCGCCATCCTCCAGAGAGATACGGCAATAAAGGGCTGTGATTTTCTGATTCACTTGTTTTTTCCTGCTCATAGTGTTCTCCTTCTATGAACAGGGACACGATACCATTATAATACCATGCCCCTGTCCATGATTCAACTGCTTTACGCCGCTTTTCGTGCCATTTCCTGATGCTCTAACCATTCCTCGAAGTGTTCGCAGGTCTGACGCTCGATCAGCTGCTCAAAGGCTTCCCGCATGGTTTTGTCCCCAGAAAACTCACGAACCACTACAAACTGGACTTTTTTATTCTGCTTCTTGTTTTTCTCCATAGGCTACCTCCATAGAATAGGGGATCAGACGGTAGCTGTGGTAACGAAGTCCGGCAACGGACATCAAAAAACCTGTAAACTATCGTCTGACCCTGATTTCTTACTTTTCAAATTTTCTTGTAAAATCTCGTTGCTTTCGTTGCCGGAAACATAGATAGATAATAAAAATCCTTTATTTACGGGCTTTTTCTATATCAAAACCATAAATTTATCAGCAACGAACCCGGCAACCAACTGGCAACTATCCCGGCAACAGACCGTCCTTGTCAGGCAATCCACTCCTGCGGAAGTTCCAGCTGACGGCATTCTTCTTCACTCAGTTCCACAAATCCACCTTCGTTGCCGGGCAGTTCGTTGCCGGAAGTGTCCCGTTCCCAACCCTTTTGCCTGCCATAACCGGCAAACATCCGTGGGTTAGAAAAAGGCTTCCAACCGGTCACGACCGTGTTCATAATCTCGTTAATATTGTGGAGTTGCCACCGCTTCGGTTCATCAAATGTGTGTCCCAGTGCCTCTTTGAACAGCTGTTTGGAGCAGACGATATTCCCGGTGTAATGTTCCAGAAAACCCTGTATCTGTCCGGCTTCGGTGTCCTCCGGCATGAAGTCTTTCTGCACCTCCACCAGTTGACGCTGGATGGACTTGCTGAATTTCATGGAATATTTGCCGCTGTGGTAAATGCTCATAGCTTCTGCCCATACCTGCAACAGATACGCTCTGGAAGCGTCCTCGTCCTCCAAAATGTGAACCTCTGCATTCTCCGGGTAAATCATGATTGGGAGAAAGCGCCGGTTCCCGGCTCGATCCAGCGGCAGAAAGTCCAGCGTATTCGAGGAACCACCGAACACGCACTGCCGAAGCCGGTCTTTAGGCTGAGATTCATAAGGTGTCCGGTAGGTTTCCTTCTGTCGGCTAATAAAGGAACGAATTTCTTCAATGCTCTTTGCGCTGCTGGTGGCAAGCATCTCTGACATCTCAATGATCCAGTGACCTTGTAGCTTTTGGAATACCCGGTCGTCATCCAACTTCTTCAGGTCATCAGAGAACCATTCGTCCCGGATCGCCAGCAGTCGGAAGAATGTGGACTTCCCGGCACCCTGACCGCCCACCAAACAAAGCATTTCCTCATATTTGGAACCGGGACGGAATACCCGGCGTATAGCACCCAGCAGGAAATGTTTCAGCATTTCTTCCACATAGTCACTTTCATCAGCACCAAGAAAATGGTGCAGACAGGATCGGATGCGTGGTGTACCGTCCCAGACAAGACTGTTCAGCACATCCTGAATTGGATGGTAACAATTTTCGTTTGCTACGATAGAAAGGGCAGCCGTGATCTTTTTCTCACTGGTCAGCTCATAGTTTCTCTCAAAATAGAGGAGAAGATATTTCACATCAGTATCCGTCAGAGCGCTGGTATTCCTGCGCCACCCCAAGTCCTGTACAATGTCTACCCGGTCAGTCAGGAGATTAAGCCGGATGGCATCCCGCAGGAGTGGATCGCAGCAGAACACAATCCGGCAGTTGTCAATGGTGTTGGCTGTTTTTCCCTTGTCGGTAACAGAAAGGCTCTGCCGCACCTCATCAACGCTCTGTTCCGGCGCTATGGCTTCGGCTGCGTTCATCACAGCCTGCTGGGTGGCTGGCGGTAAACTATGATATTCGCTATTCAATTTTCTTCACCTCTTTTCCATACTCCGCAACTACAAAAGCTCGTTCCTCTACGCTGTCAGACAGAAGAAGATCCAACAGATATTCGATATATGGCTGCCTGTGCAGAGCCTCCACAAACAAAGGATTCCAGTCATCCTCCGGTTGTTTGGGCGCATATTCTTCTTTCCATAGTTCCAGCAAACGCAGGTAGTCGCACAGCACCCGAAAGCATTTCTGCTCTGCCTGCCGGTATCGCATTTCCTCGCTGATTTTTCTTTTGATTGCTCTCTTTTGTGGCGGATCGTGGCCTTTGCGGTCAAAGCTGATTGAGAAGTCCTCTGCCAGCTTTAAGGCAGCTTCTTTACTGCTTAGTCCAAAAAGACGGGAAGTGAAATCAATCACATCTCCATCTGCCTGACAGGCAAAACAATGGAACCGTCTGTCCACCTTCATGCTGGGATGCCTGTCATCGTGAAACGGGCAACAAGCCATCCCGTTGCGTCCTACTGAAATTCCATAAACCAAAGCAGCCTGCCTTGTGGTAACAGACTGTTTTACTGCTTCAAATACATTCGTTTCTTCCACCTCCAAACAATGCAAAAGGCATCCGGTTTCCATAGAAAATCAGATGCCTCACAATTCCATATCCTGTTTTCTTGTTGGAGCAATCCGTCCTTCACGCTCCCAGCGCTCCCGGTTCTCCCGATCAGCGTCCAGTTTGCCTTGTGCCAGCTTCTCCTTAATGGATTTTCTGGCTTTATTTTTGATCTGCTCTTTGCCAGCCTGTTTGACCTCCGGTTTTAACAGCACCGCCTGTACCTTTTTGAGAACTTTTTCAGCAGACTGCTGTAATTTTTCTCGCACCCTACTCAGCAGAGTGTTCGCTATCTTCACAACTTCTGGCGAATTTTTGGTATTGGGCGATACCACGCTCTTTCGATATTTCTCAATTACTTCCATATCTTCAAGCTGGGTTTGTTCCCGAACCTTGTCGGTCACAACCTCCACCGCCTTGTCATAGGCTGCACTGGAAACATCTTCCAGTAAGGTTTCTACATCCTCAATTTTTAGCGTCAGTTCCTCCAGCTTTTGCTCCTGTGTCGCCAGCTGCTCCTTCTGCTTCATCAGGATATAATCCTGCTTTTCCAAATAGTCACGCCCACCATAAGACGGCTCCTGTTCCAGATGCAGCCCATGCCGTTTGGCAATGTCAAATAAGATTGTCCGACAGACTGCATCAAAAGTCTGTTTCCGGTTATTGTGCTTTCCTTTTGGCTGTTCCGGTTTAGGGAGAGGGATACCCAGTTCCTCCAACGCCTTTTCCTGCTGGGGGCACAGCTCTCCATACCGATTTTCACAGTCAAATACATGGCGCTCATGGATGTGCGGAGTCCCTTCATCCAGATGGAGCGCCCAGTCTAAAATGTGGATATGAGAACCGAAACGGTTTTCAAATTCCTCATAAAATTCACTGACAATGAGCGCTAAAGTCTCCGGCGGAACGGATTCTTCCATAGTGCCGATCTGGTAGATGCTTTCTTCTGGACAGGTCTTGTTATTTTTCAAAAGATCATCCACAGTGCGATTGCGCTCAATGTGCCGGGTTTTCTCGTTCCGGGCGTTCTGAGCATTGACATGGTCGGCATAATGCTCGTAGTAATACATCCGTTCAATTTCCTCAAAGCTGAAATCCGGCTGCTCTGGGTTTTCCCGAAAGTCGTGGGTGGTAAAGCCCCGGTAACAGTCCCAGTACACATTTTGTCTGGCACGCTCAGCGTCAATGTGTTCGCTATTTTCTACATCGAACCGACGGTCATTGTGCCGGGGATTGTAAGTGCCATGCTTCCCAGATCGTCCATTGTGTCTTGTTAATTTCAAACATTTTTCCTCCTTCCTGCAAAGATGTTCTGGGCTGGGGAGGGCGGCAAAGCCGCCAGACCTGCGAAGTTTTGCGTCAGGTAATACCCAGTACAAGTTGACGCAGGCATCAACTTTCCCTGGGCAAGGCGCTTCGCCCTTGACCCGATGGGGCTGCTGCCCTCAACCCGCCAATGGGCGTTGCCCCTTGACCCCAGCAGTGCGCTGCCGCCCCTGCACCCAGGCACAAAGGGCTGGCCGCCCTCTGTACTTCCGCTCCGGCGAAGCTGGCTTCTACCGCCGAAGCGGTGTCCGCCAGTTTCACCGGCTCCGCATCCACACATTTACGCCTTTCGGCGGGAAGTGGATACGGAATACGCCTGCGGGGATTGCCGGTCAAAACGACGGGTGCAGACCCGCCATTTTGACCGTAATCGCCCCCATTTCAGGCGATTTTTTCTTCTGCCGTCACCACCTGAAAGCCATGCTCTTTTGCGTAGGCGCTGGCGGCGGCTTTCCGTTCCTCGCTGTAAGGCGGGATGAGCCGGATCGACAGCCGGGACTTGTCCAGCACATAGGTCACGCTGCCCTCCGGCGTGCTGCGCTCCAACCGGCACAGCAGCGGGTACTTCCGGCTGAAATCGGCCAGCCTGCGCTTCAAGCTGGCGTTGAAGGTGTAGATACTGGCAAGGTTCTCCGCCTCGTTCCAGTTGATGATGGTTTCTTTCTCATACTTAGACAGCTTCGTCATACAAATCCTCCTCATAATCGGTATAAGATTTCAGCACACGCAGGCTGCGCTTGAGACGGCGGTACTCGTCCATCTCCATCCGCAGATGGTGGTAAAAATCCTCGTACCAGCTTTCGTTCACCTCCGTCTCCACCTTCCGGGCCAGCCCCAGCATCCGGCGTTTGGCCTCCGGGTCAACCGTCAGGGCCGTCAGCCATTTCAGCCGTGTCACCGTATTGTGGTGGCCGGGACAGCCGTAAGCGTAGAGAATCTTCTTTTCTTTCATGCTCAGTGTCATAATGATTTCCTCCATTTCTTTGCTGCGGAGCCATGCGCCCCGCATGATAAACTTGTTTCTGTCCGCCGGTCTGCCTGCAAGCCGCTCCTGCCCGGAATTTCTCCCGGCGTATCGGCCTCTTTGGTGCGCTCGATTTCTGTCCTGGCGTCACTTCCCCGGAGGTCATACCCCTTGCAGCCGGTCATTCGATTTTCAAGGTTCAGTGCCTGTCTGCAAGAACCAGTTTACCGAAAAAAGGGGGCTGCTCCCGTATATCCAAGACGTTGGAAAAACGCTCGAAATCCGCATATTTCCACGCTTATGGAATCGTGCTATAATAGGTGTAATCACTGAAAAAACGATAACGAGAGAGGGGGCATTGGATGTACACAAAGCTGTCAATCCCCGAGCGGCTCAAAGACTTGCGGGTGGTGGACAAACACCTGACGCTGGAACAGTTGGCGGAGCAGACCGGCCTGTCCAGATCGGCGCTGGGAAAATATGAAAGCGATGACTATAAGGACATCAGCCCGTTTGCGATTGCGACACTGGCGGATTTTTACGGCGTGTCCGCCGACTATCTGATGGGGCTGACCGATAACAAGGAGGTTCCCAACGCCGATGTGCAGTCGCTCCATTTGAACGATGAGATGATTGAACTTCTGCGGAGTGGTAAGATTAACAACCGGCTTCTCTGCGAACTGGCTACACACCCAAACTTCCGGCGGCTGATGGTGGATATGGAAATCTGTATCGACCAGATCGCCAATATGCGGGTGGAGCAGATGAATCTGGTGATGGAGGCCACCCGGCAGACCGTCCTCAGCAAATATGCGCCCGGAGAAGATGACCTCTATGTGCGGACGCTGGAACTGGGGCAGGTGCAGGAAAGCGACTTTTACAGCCACGTCATGCACGATGACCTGGATAACATCGTCCAGGATATACGGGGAGATCACCTGAAGGACAAGACCACCGCCGACCCACAGCCCACGCTGGATGACGTCAAGGAAAAGTTTGAGCAGGCACTTGAACAGGGCAGCCAGGAGGAAATGGTAATCCATGAATTTTGTGACAGGATGCAGATACCATTTGAGAAAATTTCCTCGGAGGACTTTTCGGCGTTCCTGCGGATACTGAGCCTGTCCAAGATGCTCAAAAATCCCAACAACATGAGGGGGAAGGTCAAGCCGCAGCCGTACTATGCGCCCAAACGCAAGAAACGCAGGTAACAGAAAAGCCGCCCAACCTGTACCGTTGGACGGCTTTCGACCCGTTTGCGGGCGGAAAAAATATGCTGTTGTACATCTGTTAGCTGACCGTTTTCATCAGCTTTTTCATAAACTTCCAGAGTCGGATGCCATCTTTAAGGCCCAGCCGGTAAAAGAAGCATTCGCTTTCTGCGCCGGAATCGAAAATGGAATCGCAATAATTCTTTACAGCGTCCTTCTGTTCCTCGGATAATGCGCTGACCGCTTTTTGATACTCGGTTTCCAGTGAAGGTAGTCAGCTTTTTTCTCCTTGCCGGTTTCTGCCTCCCGCCACTTAGCAAACTGGCTCTGCATCCTCTCCTGAATCATCAAATCAACCAGTTTTTCAATATCTGTACCCATAAGCGTCCTCCTTATGCTGGACGGATATAATTCCGGTATGTTTCCAGGACGGAATCCGACACACCGCTTTTATACACTTTGCGGATGTCAGCGATTTCTTCCTCCTTCAGCAGTTTCAGCCATTCCAGCAGGTCAGCCCTGCCATTGGCAAAGTTACAGCAGCGTCCATCAGCGTATTCGATACGGTATCTCATAGACAGGCACCTCCTTAAACATAGATCATCTCAGACCGGATGATTTCCTCTGCCCGGCTACGGATGCTGTTCATGGTTCCGACCCAGGCAAGCTGATTACGGGCTTTCAGTTCCTCGGTAACACCTTCCGCCGCCTGCATCTGCGAGATGATATGCGCCAGCCGTTCAGCGGCCTGCTCGTTCAGATCGGCAAGATACGTCCAGAAGTTTCCCGACAGAAGCAGTTCATTGTATTGGCCGGGGCGGTGTTCTTGCAGATATGACTTGTGCATCCGGCCCCACCGCCCGATGGGGCGGCTTTCCTCCGGCAGCTTCAGGTCTGGTATGTAATAATCGCCAACAAGAACATAGTCCAGACCGTTGCTGTCATCATGGATACGGTTTCTTAATTCTTCCATATCGACCTCCTATATTCGATTTTGTACGAATCCAGTTGATCGTGTCCCTGTCCATCTGTTATTCAAGGCAACTGAACTCGTCACCATGAATTATGGCACATCTTTTCCGGTCTTTTGATAGTTCAGACCGTAGGACTGGCTCGTACCTCTCGTATCCGAGGTATTGTAAAGGTCAATCGTTTCTTTTCCAAGGATTTCTGCCAGATCTTTCAGAGTATCTTTTTCTTTTCCTCCCAGAAACAAGGTAGTGTCGCAGTTTCCTTCAATCGTGGAAGCGTTATCCCGGTACAGAGCCTTTAGCTGTGACTTTGACTGCAAAATAATAGAAGCTGATATTTCCCGGCTACGAATGGTAGCAATCAGCTTCTCAAACTGTGGAATCTGCCCGATGTTTGCAAACTCGTCCAGTAAGCACCGGACGTGAATCGGCAGTCTTCCGTTATATACATCATCTGCCTTGTCACAAAGCAGATTGAATAACTGCGAATACATGATACTTACAATGAAATTGAATGTCGCATCGGTATCGGAGATAATGACAAACAGTGCTGTCTTTTTCTCACCCAATGTATCAAGCTCCAGTTCATCATAAGCAGTCAGGTCACGCAGCTCCTTGATGTCAAATGGTGCCAACCTTGCACCACAGCTAATCAGAATAGATTTTGCTGTCTTTCCTGCGGCAAGTTTATACTTCTTATACTGCCTTACCGCAAAATGGTTTGGGTTCTTCTGCTCCAGCTCCTCAAACAGCAGGTCAACCGCATTTTTGAAATTTTCATCATCCTCCCTAGCTTCGCTGGCATCCACCAGATCAATCAGCATGGAAAAATTCTGTTCTTCCTCCGGTGCTTCGTACCAGATATATGCGATCAGTGCCGTGTAATAGAGCTTTTCGGCTTTTACCCAGAAATCCTCAGAGGCTTGCTGTCCTTCCCCTTTGGTATTTACAATGATTGTGTTTACGAGTTTCAGAATGTCCTTTTCGCTCCGGATGTAAGCGAAAGGGTTGTAATGCATTGATTTTGCAAAGTTAATGGTATTAAGCACCTTAATCCGGTAATTATTCTTAGACAGCATTTTGCCACATTCCACGAGGACTGTGCCTTTCGGATCAGTGACCACATAGGAACTGTGCATCTGCATAAGGTTCGGCTTCACAAAAAAGCGTGTCTTACCGGAACCGGAACCACCGATCACAAGAATGTTTTTATTCCTTGCATACTTCGGCTGCTTTGGTCTGCCGGACATCATAAGACGCTCCGTTGCCGTTAAAAGCACGTTGTTTTCAAATACAGGATCAACATACGGTCCAATATCTTTGGCAGTTCCCCATGAAGCGTTTTGTCAAGTGCTTTTTTGAGTTATTGACGCAAATTATCGTGAAAGTGCGAAAGTGCAAAGTGCAAAGGGTCTGCGTTTTGCACTTTCAGCTTGCGGGTTCGGGCTGCTGCTTCTTCTTGATGAAGTTGTACCATTGACCGCCCACGCGCCTTGCGCCTAAAATGCCGCCCATGTTGCGCTTGGCGTTCTGCACCGTTCTCTCGGATATTCCGGCTTCGGCTGCGGCTTTTACAATGTCCTCGCTGGCAAGCTCTTTCCCGTCTGCCAGTAAATCCAGTATCAGCCGTTCCGCCTGTTCGGTCTTTGTGGCGGTGTTGCCGCCCGCGCCGGATAGCAGTTCATCAGCGGTTATATCATATTCGCCTATCCACTCAAAACCTGTGTCGGGGTCAAGGCAAAAGGCAACGGGCTTGCCCTCCGGCGCAAGGGAAGATTTGTCATGGACGATGACGCGCACATTCGGCTCTCGCTTCACGCGCCCGATCAGCAGGACGCTCCTTGCTGCGGCGCGGAAGTCGATAGAACCTAATCCCCGGTACGCGCTCTGTCCTCCGGCAGCTTTGTTGAGATGTCCGATAAGGATAACGGCGCACCCGGTACGCTCGGCAACATCGGCAAGGCGGCGGAACATGGGGCGCACTTCGTTCGCCCGGTTCATGTCGGTTTTTTCGCCCATATACGCCTGTATGGGGTCAAGGATAATCAGACGCGCTCCATTCTGCATGATTGCTTTCTCTATGCGCTCGTCGGACAGGGTAAGCTCCCGTTTTGCTTCATCAATCACAAGCACCCGGTCAAGGTCTGCGGCGGCTTCTATCAAGCGTGGCTTAACGGTATCGCCCAAACCGTCCTCGGCAGTCTGGTAAATCACTTGAAATGGCGGCAAGGGTTTCATTCCCGGCAGCGTTCCCCCGGTGGTGCAGGCGGCAGCAAGGCGTAGGGCAAATGTGGTCTTGCCCTCGCCGGGATTGCCTTGCACAATGGTTACTTTCCCAAAGGGAATATACGGCTCCCATAGCCATTCAACGGTCTGCGTGTCAACCTCACTCATTCGGATAATCTCAACGGTTTCTTCCTGCGGCGGCTCTTTCAAGCCGTAGACCGCTTCACGCAAATACTTCCCGTCTGCGATTTCTGCCCGGTGCTGCAATACCTCATTCCAGTCCTTGTAAAGCGGCACAAGGCGGTGGACGGTCAACCCCTCCGGCACAAGCTCTGCAAGGCGGCTGCAAGCGTCGTTTCCGGCTTCGTCGCTGTCAAGGCAGAGAAAAACGGTCTTGATGTTCGGACGGTCAGAGAGAAAGCGCAACAGGGCTTTTTCTCCCACGCCGCCCAACGCCAGATAGCTTTGCTTCTGCCAGTCCTTTTTGAACAGGCAGAGGAAAGATAAGAGGTCTATCGGGGCTTCAAAGACAAACAACCTTTCGCCCTCGCCACGGTAGCAGAAGTTAAAGGCTTTGTCGCTGCCTTTCACATCAAGCCGAAAACTCCCGGCTGTGCCGCGCTGATGGGCGTATCGCGGTATGCCGCTTTCATCTCTGCCGACGAATACGGCGTTATGGTGGGCGGCTTCCTCGTAAATATCCCCGGTGGAAAAGAAAAAGCCCGTCACATCTTCATCAATGCGGCGGGCTGCTGTGAGGTAGTTCCTCGCTATGCGGTTGTCGGTGCTGCGGGGTGGCAGTCGGAAGTCGGATAGGGGCGCGGGGCTTGGTCTGTCCGGCGGCGGGGCGGCTCCTTTTTCGCCTGTCAGCAGTTCAACGGCTTCGGTGAAGCTCTTGCCGAAAAACTCCATGACAAAATCAATGGGTGCGCCGCCCTTGCTCTGGCTGTGGCGATACCATTTGTTTCCCCGGACGGTCAGGCTGTCGTGCCGTTTCCATCGGTATTCCTGTCCGGCGCGGGTAAGCTGCTCTCCCTGTGATTGCAGGAAAGAAACAAGGTCGGCTTGGTTCGCCCGGTCTATCTGTTCTTGGGTGTAGTACATGGTTGATACCTCGCTTTCTGTGGTTGAATTATTCATAACTTGCGAGTATAATTTAATCATCTGAGAGGAGTGTGATTACATGAAAAGGCAACTGCAAGGTATAGCACTGATTTTATTTAGTATCCTGTTGATGCTGGGATACGGTAATGCACCTTTTTTTGACTTTTCTTTTAGATGGTCTTTAATTTTTTCAATCGTTGGTATCGTAGGTGCTGTAATGACATTTTTACCCGATAAGAAATGAGCTTTTTCTTATATCCGGAAATATATGGGACGGACAAGCCGGACAGCTTGCCCGTCCTTTTTTATCGCTCCTGTTCGTGCCGCCTGGTGCGGGTCTGCTCCGGCTGGTCGGCTTTCAGCGCAATATCAACGCACTTGCGGATATTGTGCAGCTCGGCAACCTCGGCGCGTGTTTCTTTCAGCTTGGCATATTCCGCTGTTCTCTGCCCGCTGAGAGTGGCGTACTCCTTTTCCCATTCAGCGATAGGCAAGCTCTTTGTTCCTTTCGGCAGATTTGCATGGAGATAGCGGTTTGCCGCGTCCCATAGGGTAAGCTCGGCGCGGCGGGCTTCCGCAAACTTCTCCTGTTTTCCTTTCCAGCGGATTTGCCGATACTCGTCCTGTATGGGCTTGTAGGTCTGATAATTTCTGCCGTGCTCCAAGAGTTTTTGCAGTTCTTTCATGCGCCGCTCGGCGGTTTTCATTCCCTCCCGGATTGAATAGGCTTTATCGCTGACAGAGGAAATAGAAGCGTCCAGCTCGTCAAGGGTCGAGATACTATGCTCGGAGAGATGGTTGACCGCTGCCGCTATGGTTTTCAATTCATCGGCTGTGTGCTGCTGTTGCCAACTCTGCGAATACTTCCGGCTTTTTTCTCTCTGAACGCTCAAATACTTCATCAACAGATTTGCAAGGTTGGGAGATTGCGGCGGCTGTTCCGGGGCGGTTTCCCGCGCTTTGAACAGGTCGGCAATCCATTCTTTGAGCTTCCCAATCTGCGCTCGGATTTCCCGGATAAGGCGGTTTGTCTTTTGGATACTGCGGTTCAGTTCGCCTTTCTCGGTGGCGATACCTTTCTTCTCCATCTGGCAAGCCGCCACGCCCATGTGGACAGTGGGTATCTCGTCAATTCCTCTTTCGGCGTTGCTGCGGTGGTCGATACGCTCCGGGCTTCCGGCACGCTCAAGATAGTCGTTTGAAATATCAGCCCATGCCTTGCGCCAAACAAGCGCATTCTCTTGGCTGTTCCAGCCCGTGAGGTCAACCTTGTGCGTCTTATATCTGCCGCTTGGCAAGCGGATACGCTCACCGTTTTCATCAAGGTCATATTCCTTTTTGGACTTTGCCGCCCACGCGCCGCGCCCGTCAAGGGGGTGCATGGTAAGCATGATATGACAATGGGGATTGCCGCTGTCGGTGTCGTGAATGGCAAAATCCACACACATTCCTCTGGAAACAAATTGAGAGGAACAGTATTCCCGGACAAGCCGGATCTGTTCCTCTCTGGATAATTCTATGGGGAGCGCCGCGTCAATCTCTCTGGCAAGCTGGGCGTTCCCGGCTTTCTCGTAAAGCTCCACGCTGTTCCACAAGGTTGAACGGTCAGCGAATGAGGGCGGTGCGTGGGGCGGCAGCATGATTTCTGTATGGGCAACGCCGCCTTTGCGGGTGTAGTCATGGGTCATTCCGTCCCATTCGTTTGTCAGCTTTTCGCCGCTTCGGTAGGCGGCTGCGGCAACGGCTGATTTGCCTTTTCCTCGGCTCACAATGCCGATGTTCCAATGGTAAATGGCTATGGGTATCACCTCCCGGATAGGATAATAAAACCCGCAAAAACAGTACAGACGCCAACGGCGGGTGTACTGTTTTTGTGGGTGTGCAGGGATAGCCGCGAAGCGGCGCAAGGGGTGCAGCCCCTTGTTGCGGCAAAGCCACCATATCGGAGCGCGGGGTAAAACCCCTGTGCGGAGATAAGCCCTCGGCAGAGCGCACACGCCCGCAAGGGTGTATAAGTGCGCCCTTTGTTCCAAAGGGATTTATTCGGCGTTCCCGGCTTCGGCTCTTTTTCTCAAAAACTCCCGCGCTGGCTGGCTCGTCAAGGCAAGCCGGAGAAGTGCTGCGGCTTCCTCGTCGGTCATGTCCTTTGCTTCCGGCACAATGCTTTCAAAGACCGCGCCCCGGACGATAAGGCGGTGGCTGCGCGTTCTGCGTTCTTCTTTGGATAGCTTCTGACGCAACATCTTTTCCCGGTTCTCAAACTGCCGGATTTTCTTCTTTCCGTCCTCAATCTCGGCTTGCAGCTCCTCGCGGGTTTTCTCTCTCGGTTTCGTCATGGCTGGTCGCTCCTTTCTGCCTGTCGGCGTAGAAAAAGGACAGTCGATTTCTCGGCTGCCCTTTTGGGTGGGTATTAAGTTTTATTGTGTGCTGTTTTATCTTACCCTTATTGTTTTGACACTTTACTTAAACGGGATATTTCATCATCATTATTCAATAATCGTGTTGATAGCAGACTGTACCGCTTTATATCTCCCCTCATTTGAGTGTGCCGCTAAACAGGTAATTAAATATGCTTTTCCATCTTTTTCATACAGAACAACAATGTTATAGGAAGATGCCATTGTTCCTGTTTTCATTCCTTTAACATTTGCATTATAGTACGGTGAATTTTCATCTAAAAATTCATTTGTATTTTTCCATGTAAATTCACCTTGCGGAGTTTGAATTGAAAATTCGCTTTTTCCAATACATTCTTTAACAAAATCGTAGTTAAGGAGCTTCAACGCTACGCGGTTAATGTCATCTAAATGAGAGTCAGCTTGCATAGACGCGCCACTTGGGTCATTATATAAATTTGTTTTGGAATAGCCTGCTTCGATTAAATACTCACTAAGTTCTGTCATGAAATAATCTATATATTCCGTTGCTGTATAACCTTCGCCTAATTCGTTTTTAGCGATATGATATGCCAACGCATAGGCTGCGTCATTTCCGGAAGGAACAAGCATAGCCTCCATGATTTGTTTAACTGTGTATTCCCCAGCATACAGATTTGCTAAAGATGAACCCGCCGGAACAAGTTCTAATACCTCTTGATTTACTTCAACAATATCTTCCAAATCTACTTTTCCCAAAGCATAATCAATGGCAAATAGTTTTGCCAAACTTGCTACTGTGGGAAGTTGGCTATCGCCCTCGTAAAATAAATATTCCTCCTGTTCAATATCATAAACAGAAAATGAAAGAGCGTCCTGCGGAATGTTAAGCTCGTTCGTACTTAGTTGAAAATCAATTTTTTTATAGATGTCCTTTAAGAAATCAAAACGATAAATCCCTGTTTTGTGTAGCCCAATTACTGCAACAAATGCTATAAACAACACTGTTACAAAAGCTATTATCTTTTTACATTTTCTATGCTTCTTCATATTTTTTCTCCCACGAATTTATATCTGCCATTCTGTGCCTTTAAGAAAAGTATAGCACAAGAATATGAACAAATCCACATTATTTCAACAAGTTTGTAGTGCTGTTTTCTCTGGCATATCGCCGCGTTGCTTCCCGTCGTTCCTCGCTGTATGGGGCAGTCAGACGGAAAGAGAAACGCCCTTTCTCAATATCAAACTCCATGCAGCCCGTTTCCGGGTCTGTGTCCGTCTGCTGGCAATTCGCCGGATAACGGCGGCTGTATGCAAGCAGCCGCTTCTTTAAGGCGGTGTTGTGGGTGCGGATATGGATAAGGGGGTCTTTCTCGTCAAACCAAATATCGGTGGTCTTTTCCTGCTTCGTAAGCCCTGTTCTCATAAACTCTCCTTTCTGCGCCCCTGTTACGCAATAGGGGCATTTTTCGGGTGTTTTTCCCGGCTCTTGACTTGGGGAAAATGAGGATTTTCAAATAGAAACCGCCCGGACAGGGAATGGTTCGTCGGGGCGGCTGTTATCGCAAGATTTCTGTTTTTTCCGGCTCTTGACCGTCAGACGCGGATAAACGCGAACTGTCGGCAAGCACCAGTTTGAGCAGCTTGTCGCGGAATGTTTCTGTGCTGCTGTGATTGAAAAATAACTCCGCAACAATGGTCTGCCCGTTCCTCCGGGTCGTGATGATACTGTCGGGGGTCTGTTCTGCCATAGGCGGCTCCTTTCTCCGGGCGCAAAAGAGGGATTTCCCGTAACTCGGAAAATCCCTCTTGGTTGACGGTTATTCTGTTTTACTGTGTGGGCTGTGCGGCGGCTGCCTGCGCCTTTCTCCTTGCCCGGTATTCCCGCGCTTTCATGCGGTCATACTCCCGCTGCTTTTCAAGGTTTCGCGCCCGGTACTCCCTTGAATACTGCCGGTGGTAGGCGCGGCTCTTTTCCTTTTTGGCTTCTTCGATTTCCTCCCGCATTTGCCGGATTTCCTGCTCGGTCGGCTCTGCAAGCTGTGTCACTTCATTCTCAAACTTGCCGATATAATTGAAATATATGCTGATGTGCTGGATTGCGTATCTCGCCCTTTTCTGGTCGCGCTCATGCACTTCAATCCGGCTGATAAACTCGTTGAGAATGGCGGGGGTCAGGTCGATAAAGGCAGCATGACGTTCCGTCAGCTTCAAAAACTTCTGCGCCCGTCCTCCCGCGTTCTCGTAAGCGGATAGCTGCTCTTGGAGCGTGGCAAGCTCCGCTTTCAGCGCGTAGTATTCTTCCGAATACTTCTGCGACATCTGCTCATAACGGTCTTGCGGGATCGTGCCGAGGGCGTTGTCCTCATAGAGCTTATTCAGCACCTTGTCAATCTGTTCAAGGCGCGTCGTGATTTGCGGAATACGCTTCTGCTGTTTTTTGGTCTGGTCGGTCTGCTGCATGGCAAGGTTCTTTTTCACTAAGGCTTCAAACTCCGCCCGGTTGCTGATAGAATAGTCCTCGATTTTCTTCAGCACTTCCGCGATGGTCTGCATGAGCAAGTCCGCATCCATGATGTGCGGGGAGCTGCACTTGGGATTTTTTGCTTTTCCCTTGTGGTACTCGCTGCAATAGGCAACATGACGCTTGCCGCCGTTCCTGTAATCTATGCGAATGTGCATTTTTGCGCCGCAGTCCTTACAGAAAAGCAAGCCGGACAGAGGGTGGATTTCCCCGTCCCCGTTGGGGCGTTTGACGGGTGCGTTTTCCAAAATCCGCTGTACGGTTTCAAAATCGCTGCGGCAGATAATCGGCTCATGCACATTTTCTGTGATGTGCCACTGGCTCCGGTCTACATAGTGGTTATGTTTATCCCGGAAATGCTTTGTAGTCTTGAAGTTGACCACATCGCCGCAATACTCCTGCCGTGTGAGGATATTGGTCAAGGTGGCTTTGTTCCACTTGCAGCGGTTATCCTCGTTGAGCGTCTTATTTTTACAGGTTCCCCGCCCGCGGTCTTTCATATAGAAAGTGGGGGTGGGGATTTGCTCGTTTTTCAGATGCACGGCGATTTGGTTGCGGTTCTTCCCACCGATAAACAGACGGAAAATCAAACGGACAACCTCGGCGGCTTTCTCGTCGATTATCCAAAAATCCTTGTTGTCCGGGTCTTTGACATAGCCATAAGGGGCTTCGGTGACAATCGGCTTTCCACTCATGCCTTTGGTCTTAATGCCTGTTTTCACTTTCTTGCTGATGTCCTTTGCGTACCACTCCGACATGATATTGATAAAGGGCGCAAACTCCAGCGTGTCGGGCTTCTCGCTGTCTATGCCGTTGTTGACTGCGATAAAGCGCACATTGTTCCGTCTGAATATCTCCATCGCGTTGCCGACTTGGAGATAATCGCGTCCCCAGCGGGTAAGGTCTTTCATAATGCAGACACCGATTTTCCCGTTTTCCACATCGTCCATCATGCGGGAGTAGGCGGAACGGTCAAAAAACCTACCGCTTTCGTCATCGTCAATGTAGTGCCGGATATTGGTTAGGTGCTGCCCTCTGGCATAGTTCTCCAAAAATATTTTTTGGTTCTGTATGCTGTTGCTCTCGCCGCCGTCCCTGTCCTCGTCGCCCACGGAAAGGCGGGAGTAAAGGGCTGTAATTTTGCTATAATCAGTCATGTGCATAACCTCCTGTGCGTCCATGTATGTGTCATTTACACTTAAAATTATGCACTCCACCTTGCCGAACCGTACTCAACTCCCTGCCGGAATTTCTTTGCATTTTTCGCTTTATAATAAACTACCATACGAAATTCTATTCCGCATCCCACTCCTACCAGTAAATCTCTCGGCAGAAAACTTGGAAGCGGATTATGGAACGCACCTCCAATCCCATTGATTGTGTCCAACACCTTCTGTAATGTATTGTCACCTGCCTGCTGTCCATACAGCCATGAAACCTTATTCAGAACATATCCGAAAATCACATAGGGAGCGCACTTCAGGGCAAGCTGTTTCTTATTTACCCCTTTTGTTTTTTCTTTGAGAATTTTCGGAATTGACTGTAAATCCTTTTTAATTCCGTCAATGACCTTGCTTATAAGCTCTGTCCTCTGTCCTTATTTTTCTCTCTGCTTCGCTCCCTATTCTTATTCTGCGCAACAATCTTCTGAAGTCCTTTCAATTTCTGTCTGAGTGACGGACGCTGCTGCTTTTTCTCATTAACTTTTACAAACTCCTTGAATGCCTGTGCAATCACATCGGCATCTTTGCCCTTAAAAAATACAAGATACTTAGGTGGTTCCGTGGTCTTATCCCGCTTCACAGCGAAATCAACATTGTACTTTCTTGCAACACGCTCAAAAGATTTGATGTTGCTATCCGTGACCTCTATGGACTTTGCACCCTCGCCCTGACCGATCAGCTTCTTTACCGGAATTTTTCCATGCGAAGGCTCCTTATGCTTCTGATGCTCCAGATACATCTTCATTGCCTTCTGTAAAACGCTTGCGGTCAGCTTGGAAGTCTTGATTGCAAGAGCAATGGTTTTCTGTGTTGTTTCCTCCTGCACGGTGTACCTCCTTCCTTATCTGCACCGATTTGATTCAGGGTGGAACCAACAGCCTGTGTAATAAATATTTCATAAGTTCTCCTTTCCACTTCTGGACATTTTGTCCAAAAGTTTTATAAACACAAAAAAGGGCAACTACAAACCTTTACGGTCTATAACTGCCCTTACGCTGTTGTAAATTATCATATCTTTTATCAAGTATCAAGATGTTTATAATTTCTCTACTTTGCGTTGTCCAAGTTCATATCCTTTCCTCTATGCTTCCATACAAAAAACTTTTTCATAACAACTTATTATCAAATAATTCCATAATAATCTGGATCTAAAATAAATTCTCCTTCTGTTTTATCAAGCCACTTTTTTGCCATATTAATAGCATCAACTAAACATTTTGCAAATTTTTCTATTGCCGCATCGTTTATATACCAAAGGGATACTAAGGATCTTTTATCAATCTTCACCATTGTGCCCGCATATAGTACTTTTCCCGAATCAGTTCCCATCTTTTTTAATAACAAACAGGAATTATTAGGATTATCTGGATTCAGCTCTCTTCCTGCCACTACATTCAAATATGGAACAGGTTCTAAAACAGTGCTATACAATATATTTTTTGCCCTATCAGATATAAGATATTGATATCTTCTTACCCAATCAATCAATTCCAATACTAAAACAGCCCATTCAACTTGATATACATTTGATGTAGTAATTGCAGAAAAAATGGCTTCGCCCTTTCTTTTCACTTCTTCTAAATCATTATTTGCAAAGAATCCCAATACCTTATGATTATCGGATAATATATCTATAATTTTCTCTTCTGTAAAATTCAAGACCTCAGGAACTTTCGCTAAAGCATCAGACATTGTGATTGTATTAACCAAAACACAACTTATTTGTTTTAAAATTTCTAATACACAATAATCAATTCGTCCTTTCATATGATCACGTAAAGGGTTACTAATTAAACCTTTCGCTATCATCTCTTTTATCCCCACCGATAATGCCTTAGATACCTCTTCTTTTTCATTCTCATTATCGGAATTATAGAAAAATATACGACGGTGACTCAAATCAAATGGAACACTTTTTAACTCTCCATATTTCAGATTATAGAAGCAAATAATCCTATCCCATCCAAGAGTTCTTACCGCATATCCCAACTCCAACAATACGTTAGGATTGGGACACTTGCGCCCTTTATCGTTTCCATTAATAATAGATATATCACAAATAAAAATATCGGTTTTGGCAATTTTATCAAAAATTGTTCCAGCTATATCTGGTGTACCAACCGTTTTCTTTGTATCTCTATCAACAGCTACCGTCAAACCAGCTTCAAATCCCAATTTTTCTTTCTTAATTGCCTTTTCTATACAATTTTCAATAAATGATCTGTTATCTTTGTTGGGCAAGTCTGATTGCCAAGAATAAAAAATGGTACACTTCATTTCTCTCAGTTCCCCTTTCTCCTTTTAACACAATAAATATATACTGCTTAACTCCGTATACATCTTGTCATCTTCAAACTTCACATCATCAAGTAACAATGCCTGAAATAATACTTCTCTAACACCCTCTAATTTTACCATAGAAAGCTCCATATCCGAAAGTCCATTCGATTTTACACTGTCAAAAGCATATTCTTTTCTTGCCACCAAACAATGCGTATACAATGCCCTAATATACTTGTCCGACATAAGGAAGGCGTATGTTTCATTCCCTTGATATGTATATCGGCACTTTTCCAGATTTTCCTGTGATATATCAAAATAACATCTGACCGTTTCCAAATATACATCTCCATTATACTGCGGTTTCAGCTTTTTTACATACCTTCTAATGGTCGCAAATATATTATTTCTTTCCATAATAGTCTTGGTTCTCTTAAATACTGGCTTTTTCCATCGCAGATCCATATAAACATTATTAAGAATAGTCTTTCCGGCATACTGTTTGAAGTCACCTATCCGCAACAAATATGTTAATACCTCAAACAATTTCTCCTGTGACATTATCTCCTGATACGAATAATCTCCAAATTCAATATGGTCCAGTTTCAAAGGACTACTTCCCTTTTTAATCTCCCGTTCCATTACCCTGTTCACATCTCTCATTGATTCCATACATTTTCCTTTCCACTCCTGGACATTATGTCAAAAAGTAATAAAAAGAACAGCTACAAATCTCTCGACTCATAACTGCTCTGACGCTGTTTTCTATTCCTGCCTTTGCTGCAAAATCATCTTTCTTTACTAAAAGTGCTTTTCGTTCATCTGCTGGCAGACTCTTAAATATTTCCTCATCCCCCATGCCTTCCATTTTCCTGCTCTTGCCTGTGATGAATAATTTCGTATCTAACCATTCCTGCCACAAATTTTCAAATGTTAAACTCGATTGACAATGCCTTTTTTGTTTTCTCACTCACACTTCTGGACATTATGTCCAAAAGTTCCTGATATCAATTTTATTATTTCCATAACTGTATTGATAATTCTGATTATAACAATCATACCACCGATCAACCCACCAATGATACAATCTAGTGCCAATATGCCAATGCTCCCTGCAATACCAAAATTCTTCGGAACAAGAAACATACTCATTTTCCGCATTCCATATGGACATCCTACCATAATCCAGTATAGAAAATAATCAAACCCATCTGCCTTTGCACGTACCGGATAGCACATGATCATCCAGGTAGCTAATATCAGTATCGGAATAATAATTCTAAACAATACCTTTTTCATGCCAGCCTCCTCCATACATATCATGCTGCACTTCCTGCTGATAATAATGATTTATTGTTGATGGTGCATTATACAGTGCTGTAACCATATATGCCTTAATGTTTGAAATTTTTGTTGTCGTGTCTTTCATACACCCCATCACATACTCCAGATGACTGCTCCTCAGCTTTAAGAATTTTGACTTTACAAGCTCATAGGGATACTCCTCCCCCGCAATCCGTATCGTAGTCCGCTTTACACATACAACCTCACAGATCAATTCAAATAATTCATCATACAGTTCCCTGTCATTTATTTCATCATATTTCATGTGATGATCGTACTCAATATTTTCTTTGATAATCTCTATGTATGCATCTGCTCCATCCATCCTATCATCGGTCTGATTTCCTTCACCGGATGGATAGATTGGATTGGTATAACTCATATCAGTATAATTTATATCAGTCTTATTATAGTTAGTATAAATAGGGGCTAAATCCTGAACCTCTGCAAGTTCAGTTTCTGAACCTCTTGAAGTCTGCTTTTTATACTTCTGGTGGTTCAGATTCTGTACCTCCTGAAGTTCAATTTCTGAACTTCTTGGAGTATCAATATTAGACTTCTTGAAGTTCAAATTTTGAACTTCTGTGGATTTTCCAGTATTCTCAGGCTCTTTTTCCTCCTGTTCCGCTGACATTGTGGCAAAGTTTTTCACATAGATAATATCCGGTTTGCCAAGACCTCTGCGCTTTTTTTCAATCAACCCAATCCCTTTTTCGGAATCCAGCTCTTTCATAATCTTGACACAGGTTGCTTTCGCACATCCCAAATCTTCCATAATCGCATCCACCGTATAGATGATATACGCCCTGTTTTCCTCGTCTAGCCATCCATTTTTCATAGACAGTGACATCCGATCGAGCATCAAGCCATACAGGAGCTTGGCATCGCTGCTAAGCCCCTTGAACCGCTCATCCTTAATCAGCAACCGGGGAACACGATAAAAAGAGAACTGGTCTGCTTCAATTCCATAGTAGTAATCAAATTTTGTATTCTCGTCCACTTTTTCATGCCTCCTTTGCTGCTTATTTCTCACTTAGGCGTTTGCGAAACGCCAAACACCGCATAAATACGGTATTTTTTGTTGTT
>NZ_QTYW01000009.1:0-97097 GCF_003462365.1 Roseburia sp. TF10-5
AGGTCGAGGGCTTGATTAAAAAGCGGTTAAATCTGTATGAAGTTTTGAAAGTACAAACTTTTTCAATAACATAGTTAGTGAACAACGTACTTGTCTACGTTGTTTTCTTATAAATAATCCTCGATAGCTCAATGGTAGAGCACTCGGCTGTTAACCGAGTTGTTGTAGGTTCGAGCCCTACTCGGGGAGTTTTGGTGACTTAGCCAAGTGGTAAGGCGTGGGACTGCAACTCCCTGATCGTCGGTTCAAATCCGTCAGTCACCTTAAAAACAGATGAGACATTTCTCATCTGTTTTTTGTTTAGGAAAATATTTTATTATTAAAAAGCCGACTACCAGATATTATGGATAGTCGGCTTTTCTCATTTTAAAGAGTAAGATTACGCTTCTTCTGGATATTTCATTCCCCAGTTATTCCGGATATCGGTCATGATATGCATGACATCCTGTGTATAAGTAAGATGCATGAGGGACTCGATAGTGGATAAATCATTGGATTGTACGGCAGCTTCCATGTCAGCTACTTCATAGCTTAATGCATCGGAAGTAGCGCCGGATGAAATCGTTTCTTTGTGTCCATCATCTGTGTAAGTGATGATTGCTTCCATGGCACGTGGGTATTCAAAAATTTCAATATAGCCTTTGTCAAAAGCTATGGTTGCGCGTTTTGGCTGCTTTGCGTGAAGAGATAAGGTGACCGTTGCCATTTCGCCGGCTGGATTCATAAGAAGAATGCCAGCCTGTTCATCCACACCGGTTGGTGCGTATTTTACCTGGGAAAGCACCTGATCGGCAGTTTCGGCAAAAAACCAGCGGATCAGGGATAAAGCATAAACACCGATATCTAACA
Source organism: Roseburia sp. TF10-5 (assembly GCF_003462365.1). NCBI lineage: Bacteria > Bacillati > Bacillota > Clostridia > Lachnospirales > Lachnospiraceae > Roseburia > Roseburia sp. TF10-5. The sequence continues at coordinate 850 of NZ_QTYW01000009.1, forward strand.
TAGCGCCTCCGGCCAGATTGCGGTTAAAAAAGCGATTATTCATATCATATTCTTTATAGCTGCCGAAGTTTACCTGGACCAGACGAAGTGGTCCAAGAGTGCCGGAGCTTATGATCTCTGCAAGTTTGCGGTAGATCGGCATATGGAAAATGGTCATGGCTTCTGCCAGAATGACATGATTTTTTTCCGCAAGGGAAATTGCCTCATCCAGTTCGCTTGCATTTAAGGTGATGGATTTTTCGCAAAGGACATGCTTTCCGTTTGCCAGTGCTTGACGCAGATACTGAATATGCGTATTATGTGGGGTAGAGATGTAGATAATGTCCACATCCGGATCGGTAAAGACATCTTCAAGGTGATCATATACCTTGGAAATCTGGTATTTTTCCGCAAATGCTACTGCTTTTTCATGTGTGCGGTTGGCAACGGAATACAGATGACGGTTTTGCCTGGCAAGTGCAGTGGCAAGTTCGTTTGCAATGACACCACAGCCAAGGGTTGCCCAGTTCAATGGTTTCATAGATAAATTTCTCCTTATTTGTGTTTATACTCCTTTTTACGCGCTCATTTTAGCATGAAAGGGCAGACGGTGCAAGTATATGAGGACATAGTGGAATTTTGTTACTGTTCACTCAGCATCTGAATATCATCCTGTCCGGGGGAGTATGATTGTGATGTGGGTGTGAGCAGTAACGAATATTTTACAGGAAAGGAAAAATATGTATCGGATATTAGTTGTGGAAGATGATGAAGTGATTGCAAAAACAATCCGGCAGCATTTACAGAGCTGGAATTATGAAGTCTTTGCAGTAGCGGATTTTAATAGTGTGCTGGAAGAATTTGCCCGGGTGAAACCGCATCTGGTACTGATGGATATAAGGCTTCCGTTTCACAATGGATTTTACTGGTGCACGGAGATCCGGAAAGTATCAAAGCTGCCGATGATATTTGTCTCTTCGATGAATGACAATATGAATCTGGTGATGGCGATCAATATGGGAGGGGATGATTTCATCACAAAACCTTTTGATCTGAATGTGTTGACGGTGAAAATTCAGGCGATGCTGCGCCGGACTTATGAATTTGCAGGGGAAAGCCATATGCTTGAGCATCAGGGGGTGTGGCTGAATCTGTCGGATGGGACACTGACCTACGAAGAGCAGATACTGGAGTTAAGCAAAAATGAGCGGAAGATTTTGCAGACGCTACTTGAAAATCCGGGGGCAATTGTAACGAGGGAGAATCTGATGATGGCATTGTGGGAAAGTGATGTGTATGTGGATGAAAACACATTGTCGGTCAATGTGAACCGGCTGCGAAGAAAACTGGAAACAATAGGGCTGACGGATTTTATCTTAACACGAAAAGGGATCGGTTATCAGATTAAAAATGGATCATGAAAAGGGGAACACCTTGAAGGTATACATCAAACAGTATTTAAACAGATACAAAGGCTGTTATGCACTTGTGGCAGGAATTATGATTTTCTATATTTTCACGCTTTACCTCTGTGGCGTATCCGCAGCAGATATCCGGTATTTTGCGGGATTGGAAATTGTTTTTCTTGTGGTGTCCGCTGTATTTTGCGGGATACGGTACTGGTATCGCCTGCGGACAGTAAAAAGGCAGATCCGGGATTATATGCAGGGCATGCAGGCACTTTCAGATACGGAGGATGCGCTGGAGGAAGTGTATATGGATGCGCTTGAACAACTGCAGAATAAGCGGCAGGAGGAAAAGGGAGCATACAGGAACCAGCAGCGGGAAATGGAAGAATATTATGCTCTGTGGGTGCATCAGATCAAAACGCCGATCTCCGCGATGCGTCTGCTTTTGCAGAGGGAAGAACAAAAACAGACAGAGGATGAAACAGTGGGAATGGAAAAAAGTGTGTTGTATGACATGCAGCAGGAATTATTCTGGATTAACCAGTATGTCAATATGGCACTTCAATACCAGCGGATGAATTCCGGTATGAATGATCTGGTGCTTGAGATGGTTTCAGCGGATCAGGTGGTGCGCACTGCGATCCGGAGGTTTGCGCCGATTATGATTCGTAAAAAGATTGCCATTCACTATGAGGAATGCCGGGAGATGGTGCTTTCGGATGAAAAGTGGCTGGAATTTGTTGTGGAGCAGATTTTGTCCAATGCGATTAAGTACAGCGGCGAAAATCACGCGGTTACAATACATATAAACCGGAATGAAGCCGACAATACCTGTGAGTTTGTGATCTCTGATCAGGGAATCGGCATCCGGAAGGAGGATCTGCCAAGGATTTTTGAAAAAGGTTATACTGGGTATAACGGACGGGCAGATAAAACTTCGACGGGAATCGGACTTTATCTGTGCCGGGAGATTACCAAAAAGCTTGGGCATGGGATTATGATCACATCCGAAATTGGAAAAGGTACGGATGTGACAATTGTATTTGAAAGAAATAATTTGGATGTCCGGGATTAAGTGTTTTGACGTGGGAGACAAATAACATGGATACTCGGGACGTAAAAACAGGTATCTTACACAAATGTAAGATACAAAGCCGAAATGTAAGACAAATCAATGGCTTGCATTTCGGTTTTTTGCTATTCTGAAATTGTAAAAAAGGGACAGAGTTATTTTATGAAAAACAGTAGAAAAAAGGACAGATTTATAAGGAGTAAAAATCATGACAATTTTAGAAGTGCATAATCTGAAAAAAGTTTATACGACGAGATTTGGTGGCAATCAGGTGCAGGCACTGCGAAACATCCAGTTCTCGGTAGAGGAAGGCGAGTATGTCGCGATCATGGGCGAGTCCGGATCGGGCAAGACAACACTTTTGAATATTCTGGCGGCGCTTGACCGTCCGACGGAGGGAGAAGTACTGCTGAACGGGAAAAACCTTGTGACGGTGCGGGAAAAAGAAATTGCAGCATTTCGGCGGGAGCATCTTGGCTTTGTGTTTCAGGATTTTCATCTGCTTGACAATTTTTCGCTGAAGGACAATATTTTCCTGCCGCTGGTGCTCTCAAATGTGCCTTATAAGCAGATGAATGAGTGGCTTTATCCAATTGCGCAGAAACTTGGCATTGTGGATATTCTGGAGAAGTATCCGTATGAGGTGTCCGGTGGACAAAAACAGCGTGCGGCGGTGGCGCGGGCAATCATCACAAAGCCGGAGCTGATCCTTGCGGATGAACCGACAGGAGCTTTGGACTCCAAGGCAACCGACAGCCTGTTGACGCTGTTTTCGCAGATCAATAAGGAGGGGCAGACGGTTCTTATGGTAACGCACAGTACCAAGGCGGCGAGCCATGCAAACCGGGTGCTTTTTATCAAGGACGGGGAAGTTTTCCACCAATTGTACCGCGGAAGCATGAGTAATGAACAATTGTATGCAAAGATTTCGGAAACATTGACCGTTCTGACGACAGGTGGTGAGAACTATGAATAATCTGTATGTACGGCTGGCAAAAAACAACCTGAAAAATAACAAATCACTGTATGTTCCTTATATGGTTGCGGGAATGATCACGGTGCTTATGTTTTACATTATGATGTTTATCAACAACAGTGCCGGGCTTGAAAAAATGCGCGGAGCCTATTATATTACAACAATCATGTCGTTTGGTGTGATTGTGGTAGGCGTTTTCTCGTATATCTATATTTTTTATACAAACAGCTTTATCAGTAAAAGGCGTAAAAAAGAGATGGGAATTTACAATATTCTCGGGATGGAAAAGCGGCATATTGCAAAAGTGCTTGCCATTGAGACGGTGTTTACCGCGTTTGTCTCGATCGTCGGAGGCATTGTTGCTGGAATTTTGTTTTCCAAACTGGCACTTATGCTGATTTACCGGATTCTGGGGATTCCGGTGACGATCGAATTTTCCGTTCCGCCGTCTGCCGTGAAAAATACCGTGCTGGTGTTTGGTATTTTGTATATGATGACGCTTTTTTACAATCTGATGCAGATGAAACTGGCAAATCCGGTGGAACTTTTGCGGGGCAGCAGTGTGGGAGAAAAGGAGCCGAAAACGAAGTGGCTTATGGCAATTTTAGGAGTAGTATGTCTCGGTGCGGGATATGCAATTGCCATTACGACAGAGCAGCCAATGAAAGTGATCAGCCTGTTTTTTGTGGCAGTGCTTCTGGTGATCGCTGGAACATATCTGCTGTTTACGGCGGGCAGTATTGCGGTGTTAAAGCTGCTGCGGAAAACCCATGGATTTTATTACCAAAAAAAGCATTTTATCGCGGTATCGACGATGATGTACCGGATGAAGCAGAATGCGGCGGGGCTGGCAAGCATCTGTATTTTATCGACGATGGTGATGGTCATGGTGTCTACCACGGTCTGTATGTTTGCGGGTCTTGATGATGAGATTAACATGCTCTATCCGTATGAGATCAACGTGCAGACCGGCTATTCTGAGGTGAAGGAAAATGTATCGGAGCAGAGTTCGGATATTATACAGTTTATAGAGGATACGGGAACAAACGTGACGGACAGTGAGAGTTATTCGTATCTGAATTTTGCGATGACGTTGGAGAAAGATTCTCTTACGATTGGGCAGAAACCGACAAATGCGAGCCTGTATTTTCTGACGCGAGATAATTTCCTTCGGATGGATCACACGCTGACAGAGGCGGATGTGCCAAAGGTAGAAGCCGGAAAAATTCTTATCTACCGGGAAAAACGGTTCCAGTCTACGAAAACATTGCGTGGAGATCAGATACAGATTCTTGGAGAAACGTTTACCGTACAGCAAAATGGATACTGTAAGAATCGCTGCAATGGAGGGGCTATTTCGTTCATGGACGGGGTTTATTATATTGTTGTGGATCATATGCAGACGCTGCAGAAGTTGCAGAAACTGGCGATCGCTGAGGCAAATACAGAGAATGTCAGTGCGTATGCCTATGAAAATGTACTTGGAATCAATATTACCGGAACGGAGACAGAAAAGATCGCGTGCAGCGGAAACGTGGAGAATTATTCCTCTGGGGAAAAATATGGCGTTGTCTGGCGGCGCGTGCGCGGCAGGGCAGTAAACCGGAAGGAGCTGCTGGCACTGTACGGAGGGTTTTTCTTCCTTGGGATTTTCCTTGGCATCGTCTTTCTGGCAGTGACAGTGATGATTATTTTCTACAAACAGGTATCGGAGGGGTACGAGGACAAGGAGCGATACCGGATCATGGAACAGGTGGGCATGAGCAATGTCGAGGTGAAGTCAGCGATCGAGACGCAGATCCGCATGGTGTTCTTTCTGCCGATCGTGGTGGCAGCACTGCATGTCGTGGCGGCATTTCCACTGATCCGCAGAGTGCTTTCCCTGTTGATTATGGACAGCGGGCAGTTGTTTGTCTGGTGTCTCGTTACAACGGTACTTGCATTTGCGGTTATCTATTATGTGGTATTTCGGATCACTTCAAAAATTTATTACCGCATTGTGGGCAATCAGGTGCGCTGAATTATTTGTGGAAAGTCACAGGCAGCACAACGGAAAATACATTTTTGTCCCCCTGCCGTTCTACGGTAATTTTGCCGGAATGGTTCGTGACAATAGAGTGCGCAATGGACAGACCGAGCCCAAAGTGACCGTTATCCGCGCGTGCTTCGTCTGCGCGGAAAAAACGTTCAAACAGGCGGTCGTGGATTTCTTCAGGAATCGGATTGCCGGTATTTTCCACGGATAAATAAAATTTACGGTTATGGATATGGGCATGAATTTCTATACTTCCATTTTCCGGGGTATAGCTTAACGCATTATTTAACAGGATGGAAGCGAGATTTTGAATCTGATGCTCGTTTCCATCCATTTTCATTTGTTCCTGAATATCAACGGAAAATGCAATGTGTTTTTCAAAAGCAACACTTTCCATCGGATAGATAATGTCGAGCAGTGCGTCATCTACAGGGAAAACCGCATGGGTATTCTGGATCTGTGGGGCATCCAGCCGCGTGAGCGTAAGCATTTTCTGGACAAGAGAGATCATCCGGGAAGTTTCCTGCTGAATATACAGCAGATGTTTATTGTCCCTGCCCACTTCAGAAGAGAGAAGTTCCGCATTGGCGCTGATGACGGAGAGTGGAGTTTTCAGCTCATGACTGGCATTGGAAATAAATTTTTTCTCGGAAAGAATTGTATTTTCAATGGGTTTTACCATCCATCGCGAGAGTGCTTTGGAGGAAATGGTAAATACGATAATTCCAAGCAATGCGAGGATGAAACAGAGAAAGACGGTTGGCAGTGTTGATTTTAGAGCCGGTGTTCCACTGAGCATTAAAACATAATATTGTCCTTTTTTGGCGCGGAGATGATTTACGGAAACATAGCGTTTGAAAAAGATATATTTTTTGTTGTTGGAAATAAGGGCTTTTCCCTGTTTTAAAAGGAATTTATCAGATACATCGGAAAAAGTGTCAAACATGATTTCCATTTCATTAGATTCGTCAATGGAAAAAAGGCAATAGGGAATATGATCAAGTTCGGATGGCGAGGTCTGTCCATTGGAAATAACGAAGGCATCCCATGTCGTATAGTGGAGAGCTGCACGAACGGTTTGCTGCAGATCACTTAAGTTATTCCGGTATGAGTTATTAATAAAAAGAAATAAAATAACAAGCCAGATGATGGTAAGCAGAAAAATAAAAAGTGTACTAATTCTTTTTTGCAAAGATTTAATCATTCGGAAACCTCCATAATATAACCGACACCGCGGATCGCACGAATTGTTACATTCACTTGTAAGTGGTGAAATTTGCGGCGCAGGAAGGAAACATATACTTCTACATTGTTGTATTCGGCGTTAGAATCAAATCCCCATATTTTGGTAGTAATCTGATTTTTTTCGAGAACCTGATTACAATTGTTCATAAAAAATTCCAATAGCTGCATTTCTTTTCCGGAAATCTGAACGGATTTTCCAGTCTGGGTATTGCAGATTTCACAGGTAGCAGGATTGTAAGAGAGGTTTCCTACTACAGGATGTGAAGTATCCTGATGGGTGCTTCGTCTGCTGATTGCCTGAATACGCATAAAAAGTTCACGAATTTCAAAAGGTTTGGTCATATAATCATCCGCACCGGTTGTAAATCCCTGAATCTTATCATCCAATTCTGTTTTCGCAGAGAGAATCAGTACCGGTACATTTTGTCCATCTTTGCGCAAAGAAGAAAGAACTTCATATCCATTCATTTTAGGAAGCATCAGATCTAAAATAATCATATCGTAGATGCCGGTGGAGGCATGCTCATAGCCTGTCAATCCATCATGAGCAGTATCCACCTGGTAGTTTTCATTTTGTAAAGCTTCTGCAATGGTATCCGCAAGTCGGATAGAATCTTCAATTACTAAAATTTTCAATTGGAATCCCCTTTATTTTGTAAATCATATCTGTTGTATTTGAAATTTATTATAACGAATCTGGAAAATCTTGCAATCAGAAATTTAATTTTCCAAAAAATTCCTGTTATTGAAAGAAAAAATGATATTTTCAAGGTTCATTCAAGGAAGAAAATATATGATAAATGTGTAAAAAGGATTATAACAGGAAAGGATTTAAACATGAAAACACTGTATTTACATATAGGAACACCAAAAACAGCAACATCGTCGATTCAGAAATTTCTGAAAGAAAACTGGGATGTTCTGCAAAAGCATGGATATTTTTTGCCTGAATCCTTACATATGTATCCTGGCGTAAATGCAAGGAGAAATGCACATTTTTTAGTTGGGAAAGTTCAAAATGAGAAGGGAGAGAGGGATAAAAAGAAAGAAACCATTTATTTAAAAGAGGGATTACAACAGATTCGGGATGCTTTTGAAAACTATGATCATGTAATTCTGACAGATGAATCTATTTGGTATTGTCTTAGTTATGGAAAAAACTCTTTGCTTTATGATTTGAAAAAGGAGGCAGATGAACAAAATTATCAAATTAAAGTGATCGTTTATCTTCGCAGACAGGATAAATTTTTATTATCCCGTTGGAATCAGAGTGTGAAGCAGAGAACTTCGCATGTGTCGGAAATGCCATGTGACCAGTATTTTAAAATGACACAGGAAAAGAACGAAAAGATATATCAGTATGATAAAAAACTGGATGAAATTGCGGAAGTGATCGGAAAAGAAAATCTGATTGTGCGGAGATTTGTACCGGAGAGCTGGCGTGATGGTTCTATTATTCATGATTTTATGCATGAAATCGGAATGGATGTAACATCAGAATTTCAGGAACTGGAAGAAAATGTGAATCTTCGTCTGGATAAAAATACAACGGAAATTAAAAGAATTCTGAATCAGGAATCAGAATTCTCTGTAAAAGAAATTTCGTATATGGGAAAATATCTGAAAGAAATCTCAAAGACCTATATAGAAAAAGATACGACAGAAATGCTGTCAAAAGAGGAATTGCAGCAATTTTTGAAAAAGTACGAAGAAGGAAATTATAGAGTAGCAGAAAAATATATGAAGGAAGAAGGTCCGTTATTTTCCGATAAAATAAAAGATTTGCCAAAATGGTCCCCACAGAATGAAGGAATGTTGGAAGAAGTAATTTTGTTTTTTTCAAAGTTTATGATTGATTTGAAAAGAACCAATGATTTACAGAAAAATCAGATTAAAGATTTACAGACAGAGCTTCGAAAGACTGAAACAGAATTTAAGATGTTCCAGAACAAAGTAAGACATCCGTTCCGAACGATCTTAAAAAGAATATTTCGATAAAAGAAATGGGTGGCTGACAGAAGATGGAAGAAACAGAAAGAAATGTAAAAAAAGATGTAACACACAATCTCGTGTGGCATACGATGGAAATCAGTAGAAAAATGCGCGAAGACCATATGAAGCAGAAAGCTTTTACGATCTGGATGAGTGGATTATCCGGTGCAGGAAAATCTACCATAGCAAATGCGCTGGAAAAACGATTGTATGCAATGGGAAAGAAAACCATGCTTTTGGATGGAGATAATGTGCGGATGGGCTTAAACAGCAATCTTGGTTTTTCCGATGAGGACCGGGTAGAAAATATCCGGCGGATAGCAGAGGTTGCAAAGCTGATGAATGATGCAGGCCTGATCGTGATTACCGCATTTATTTCTCCATATCGGCACGATCGGGAGAATGCGAAGCAGATTATCGGAGATGAATTTCGTGAAGTATATGTGAGCACGTCGATTGAAGAATGTGAAAAACGTGATGTAAAAGGTTTGTATAAAGCTGCGCGGGAAGGAAAAATAGCACAGTTTACAGGAATTACAAGCCCCTATGAAGTTCCGGAGCATGCAGATGTCGTGATAGATACCGCGGAGATGGATGTAGAAACATGTGTGAATCATATTTTGGAGCAATTAAAAGAACTGTTGCAGGAATCGAAGTGAGTCGGTCGGGCCAGTTTATCCGGTCCATGTTTCGGATTGGATGTATCGGATTTGGGGGCGGAAGTGCCCTCATTCCAGTAATCGAAAAAGAAATTGTGGAACGGCAGGGGATTGACACAAAACAGAATATCGATAAAGATGTTATTGTTGCAAGTATTACACCAGGAGCACTTCCAGTGGAGATTGCAGCATCTATCGGGCGGCGGGCATTTGGCTCCAAAGGAATGATTGCCGGAGCTGTCATGTTTGCCCTTCCGGGAACTGTTATGACGGTGTTGCTGGTTGCGGTTCTTTCCATGTTTCAGGAAAAAATTTTATCGATTGTGAATCTTATTTCGGTTGGTGTATCTGTTTTTATAGTGTATTTACTGTTGTGCTATATTCGAAATATGTTAAAAGAATGCAAAGAAGCCGGAAGGGGAAGAATTTGCCGGGCAGTTTTTCTGATGTTTCTGGTTTTTGCAATGTCTTTTGTCATTTCATCCGTGGAAATACTGGCATTATTCTTTTTTGCCATATTTTTTACAAGAGGAAATTATCAAAAAACGAATCTGCTGTTTTTGATGGGAATTACGGCTGCCTATATCATGTGTCATGGAAAAGGCATGCTTCTGGCTGGTTCCAAATGGCATATTCTGATAGATACCGGAATGTTACTGCTTGGCAGTTATGGTATGATCCGGAATGTAGCTGATACAGGATTTCATGGAAAAAAAGACTGGAAAGTGATTGGAAAAGATGTTGGGATCTGGGCAGTGTTTGCATTGGTGTGTATCATTCCAGCACTTCTGGTGAATCGTCATGCACTTGTTTTTTCCGGAAATGGGCTGTTATCTTCCTGGATATCGTTTGGCGGTGGAGATGCCTACCTTACCATTGCAGACGGAATTTTTGTAGAAGGAAATATGGTTACTTCCCAGCAGTATTATAATCATATTGTACCGGCAGTAAATGTGCTTCCCGGATCAATTCTGTGTAAGACCCTGGCAGCAGTTGGATATTATATGGGATGGAATCTGACCGGAAATTTTATGGTCGGAATTTTATTTTCGATTGCAGGCTTTGCATGCAGTGTTGCAGCGTCCTGCAGCTTTTTTATGCTGGCATATCATTTGTATGACTATCTGACCACATTGCAGGTATTCCGCATTATTCGTAAGTGGATTCGACCAATTATTGGTGGATTGCTGATGAAGATTATGGTATTGCTGTGCTGGCAGAGCATACAGATTGTGATAGCAATGATATGATATTTGCAGTTACAGGAAAAATATAACATTGACAAATAAAGGGGAAAATGGTTACTATAAGACAGTTGTGTAAATGATAGATATAACGGTAAAACAGGAGATACAAAAATTGAAATTTACGAAAGCAAAAATCATAGCAGCAGGAGTGATATTGGCAGGAATCTGTATGATTACACCTCAGCAGCTGAGAGCAGAGGTACCGGAAGCACAGATGGATGGTGTAATGGGGCAAAGCATCAAAGAAGAGATGGATGATACACAGATTTCAGACGTGGATACGCAGAGGGACGGATGGTTGTCCACATATGCCATGCCACGGCTGTTGGGGGCATCTAAGGCATCTTCCGGTTATACGCAGGATTTTCTGGATAGTTCCTTTACATCAAAGGTAGATTATACAAGTGTGACGTATTATCATAAATCAGACTATGAAGATGCGCAGCTTTTGAACGGAATAGATGTCTCCTGGTGGCAGGCAAAAAATAAAAAAACAACAGCACTTAACTGGGAAAAAATACATGATGCAGGGATAGATTTTGCATTTGTCCGTGTAGCATCGCGAGACACTTCTGATGGAAGTATTTATGAAGATACGGCGGCAGATTCCCATATTCAGGCGGCACTTGAGAACAACATCAATGTCGGTCTGTACATATTTTCACAGGCACTGACAGAAAAAGAGGCAAAACAGGAAGCAGAATATGTGCTGGATCTGGCAGATAAATACGGCTGGGATGTGACCCTTCCGATTGTTATAGACAGGGAAAAAGGAAGTCACAACCGCCTGACAGGGGGAAAACTCTCCAAAGCAAAAGAGACAGCGGTCTGCCAGTCATTTGCAGATACGATTTCCGATGCGGGATATCAGCCGGTTGTTTATGCTTCATATGCATGGATCAAATCCTATATTGATACAGATTCCCTGGAGGATTGCGGCATCTGGATTGCGCGGTACAATAATACGACAACGAGCAATGCAAAAAGCGGGGAACCTTATGCAGACACAGCATATGACTATGAATTCTGGCAGTATTCATCCGTTGCAAAAGTGAGTGGATATACGGGAAATCTGGACGTAAATTTCTGGTACAAGGACACCAGTGCAAAAACCGGAGGATTGAAAGCAACTGTGGGGAATGCATTTGACCCTGTGAAACTAAGCTGGGGCAAAGCTGCCGATGATGTAACCGGATACCGCGTGTACCGGTATGACGAAAAACAGAAAAAATATGTTTATATGAAGCAGACGAGTGGAAAAAGCTTTACGGATACCGATGTGACAAGCGGAAAGACTTATCAGTACAGGGTGCGCTGCTTTTGGACCATCGGTGGGACAAATTATTATGGAAATTATTCTTCGGTGGTATCGGCCACCGTTCCGCCGGCAAAAGTGTCCGATGTAAAAACACAAAAGCGCAGCAGTACATATGTGACACTTGGATGGAGCAAAATATCAGGTTCCAGCGGATACCGGGTTTATAAATATAACACAGCAGAAAAGAAATATGAAAGTGTGGCAACGATTGCAGGCGGAGCAGAAGTTTCTTATAAAGTTACAGGATTGAGCGGAGCTACAACGTACAAATTTAAAGTGAAATCCTATAAAAAAGCAGAAGGGGAAACCGTCTGGGGAGAAGCTTCTGACGCACATGAAGAGTGCACAAATCCGCTGAAGGTAAAAAATCTCCGGCTGCAGACAAAATCTTGTGCAGTCACATTAAAATGGGATAAAACCAGCAATGTAACCGGATACCAGATTTACCGTTATAACAGTAAAACGAAAAAGTATGATAAAATTGCCACTATTAACAATAACAAAACATTTTCCTATAAGGATTCCAAATTGAAAAAGGGGACTGTCAGTCAGTATAAAGTCCGTGCATATAAATCTTATAATGGGAAAACGTATGTGGGTACCTGTTCAAACGTTACGAAAATAAAAGTGAAATAGGTAATGATTCATGGGTGATTCACACAAATAATTTCAGAAAATTGAACAGAACACCATCAAATGCATTTCCTAAGAAATCAAGATTCTTTATATAAGAACTCCACGCAAAAAGCCACGCAGTAAAATATTTTGACTGCGTGGCTTTACATATTATTTAATATAAACATGGATTCATAGTGCTTCGATGGAATCAATCATCATCAGCAACTACTTTTACCGTATACACAACCGATTTTTTTTCATCCTTGGAATTAGTATATCTGCAGGTGATCTTTGTTGTTCCTCTAAGTCAAAATCGTCCCAGACCTTCTCATACTTGACAGAAGCACCGGACTTCCGGAGAGAGTAATCTTTCTTTGCCTCTGTTACAGATACCTTGATGGTGTCCCCGTAACGATACAGCAACAAAATCCATATCATCACCGGTTCTGTATGTGGATGTCCTCTTTGGCATCGAGCCTTACCATATCTGGAAAAAGGATGAGGATCATGCCGCAGGCGATGTAAAGGATGATATTCCGTTTCAGCCGGATCGTGACCAGCAGGAACAGGTATTTTGCGCATTTGTCAAAGAGTATCCGAATCTGAAATGTATTGCCAGACATGTCCGTTTTGCACACAGCTGCAGCGAAAACAGCCTTCTGGCATATCTGTGGAAAGATGGACAGATTTATGAAAGCAGACGTCTGACCTTTCATATCCTCGACCGGGTCGGAGGCGGAGATGCATTTGTAAGCGGCATTATTTATGGCCTGATGAATGATTATACACCGGAGGATACGGTGAATTTCGGTGTTGCAGCAAGTGCTGTAAAGCATACGATTCATGGGGACGGAAATATTACGGATGATGTTTCTTTGATCCGGCATGTGATGGAAATGAATTTTGATATCAAACGATAAAACGGTGAGGTAATAACATGAATGAATTAGAAGAAAAATTTTATGAAACCGGAGTGGTTCCGGTCGTTGTATTGGAAGATGCAGAGGATGCAGTGCCGCTTGCACAGGCACTGGTCGAAGGAGGACTTTTGAGTGCGGAAGTGACCTTCCGCACCGCAGCAGCAGAGGAGTCCATCCGCCGGATGACGGAGGCTTTTCCACAGATGCTGGTGGGAGCCGGCACGGTGCTTACGAAGGAGCAGGTCGATGCGGCTGCAGCAGCCGGTGCAAAGTTTATCGTAAGTCCGGGATTTGATCTGGAGATCGTAGATTACTGTCTGAAAAAGAAGATTCCGGTTCTGCCGGGCTGCATTTCTCCTTCAGAAGTCGCACAGGCGGTCAAAAGAGGTCTTACCATTGTGAAATTCTTCCCGGCAGAGCAGGCTGGCGGAATTGCCATGATCAAAGCGATGGCAGCACCGTATGTGGGGCTTAAGTTTATGCCGACCGGCGGAATTAACGCAGGAAATTTAACGGAGTATCTTTCCTGTGACAAGATCCTCTGCTGCGGTGGAAGCTGGATGGTGAAAGGGGATCTTGTAAAAGCCGGAGATTTCGGCAAAATCAGGGAACTGTCCGCAGAGGCCAGAAAACTCATAGATACTATCCGGAAATAGTTGGTATTTGATACTGTCTGACCGCATCAGCACCACCAGGCAGGAAGAGAATAAGGAGAATAGCGACGATCCATGGGAACAGTGTGGTAAAAATGTTATACAGGTCTCCCAGTGGATCCTCGCTGTAATCCCAGAAAGGTCTGGCAGGATCATTGATCCAGTAGACATTTATGATTGTCCGCAGATGGGATCTGGTACTGCTTAGCGGAGAACAGGAGAATTTTCTGCAGTACTCCTTTCCGGCTACCGTGTAAGTATACCTTGCCGCCCAGTAATTGTGGTCGGAATTTGACCGGTTGACCGTGATTCTTTTTGCATCTTTTTTTATAATCATTCCCTTTGTGACATGTCCGCGTTCTTTTGCAATTTCAATTTTTCTGCTCAGCCCAACTTTTCTTTTGGCTAAAAACTTCAGATCAATGATGTACAGTGGTATCAGCGATATAACGGCTACAGTTACCTGCCATGGATACTGGCGGATGGCGTTGATGATTTCTTTAAATTCCATGATTTCCCCCTTTTTTGCTTCATATCAGGAAGCGGTTTTGAACACTTTCCCGGTACTGCCGTCTCTTATGCGGTCAGACCATGGAAAGGAATATGGTCTTTGCATCCTTAATTATAGGAAAAAAGGGATTATTTGGCAATAAAAAACAACTGTAAACGTTTTCATATATTAGGCATATCTATCTGTACATTTCATGAAAGCATAACGACAATTCAGAATAAAATCCCCGGATTTATTTGTCCTTAAATCCTGTAAAACAAAGCATTTTTGGAAAAATTATATTCATATCAATCATGTATGAATATAGGGGAATAAACCGCAAAGGGTGAAAACGATTTCATATTTTGCCTTTGTCATTTCCATACTGCCGCGTATATAATGCAGGCAACAACAACACAGGGAGGTGTGGAAATGGAAACATCAAACATTATAGAAAACAAAGCACTTTGTGACGAATATATGGGAAAATACCCGGTTATTTTTCTATCCCTCAAGAGCGTGGAGGGATTGAATTTTGAAGCAGCAAAGTACCGTATTACGGAATTGATAGGAAGGGAAGCACAGCGTTTTGATTTCCTTTTGGAAAGTGACAACCTTTCTGACGATGAAAAGCTGCAATATAAAGCAATTACCGGGATGCAAAATGGAAAGTTTTCTATGGATGAGGATATTTTGGGTTCAAGTATCCAGATATTGTCATATTTTTGGAATGGCGTTAAAGACCAATGACAGTCTGGCATTTGCTGTTCTGACCGGCTGCCTGCGCACTACAAAAGAGAGTATTTTCACGGGGCTTAATAATTTTAAAGTGTTGTCCATCCTTGATCCAAGATTTGTAGAGTGAAAATCGTTCTATGAGGTCTTTTTTTTATGATAAAATCAGCATTGAACACGTTTTCGTAAAACTTCCATCTCACTTCCATTTTTACACAAATCCATATAATCCTACCAAGAACATATGAAATATACACCGCTATCTGTAAACGATCTCAATGCTGCAGAGCGCGGAAAAGAAAACAATTACTACAACCGTATATTCCTTCTTCAGCGCATACTCCATGAGATGGGATTACGCATTGACCTTTTTAACGTTATCTGCAATACCAATGATTATATTCTTCCTGTTTATGCAGAAATATCTGATTAATGGTATTGTTGCCGGTGCTGTGAAAGGATGACATTCATGGATAAACTGAAACAGTATGTTGATAAATTCAACCAGAACGATGAAGAAATTATCAGACAGAGCATCGGAAATCAGGATGCATACGACTGGCTGAAAGGCAGCGGCGATGTGCAATCCTACAGTACATGGATTGCGGATGCGATGCATGGTATTTTAATCTGCCGGATATGAGGCTGCATGGAAACAGCTGGTACAGCCAGAAGGGTTTTGCTGCTCCTTATGACCCGACAACGGCAGAATAAAGGCGGTTATGAGTGGGGAAAAGATTATAATCATTCCGCTTATGCGGATATTGTCATATACAAAATCTTTGGTATCGAGCCACTGGAAAATGGAGCGGTACAGATTCGTCCGATGCTGCCGGAAGCAGTTGTACTTTTACATTAGAATATTTTTGATAAAGTCAGGAGTTTTATTTTTGAGGTGCAAAATCCTTCATGCCAGGAATAGCACCTCCGGCTACAGCCCAGAAATACAGGCTTGCCACACTGCAATACGGACTTAATCTCCGCCGGTATTTTTCGAACAGTTTGCGGTCAATTTTTCTATGGTGATAAACCATCCGCATGCCGCGCTGGATTGCCAGATCACCAAAACTCAATACATTTGGACGCTGCATACAAAACAACAGAATCATTTCCGCGGTCCAGACACCAATTCCCTGTAAAGAAGATAATTCTTTTATGGCTTCTTCGTCCGATTTTTTCCAGATTCCGTCAATATCAAAAGTTCCGTCCTTTACTTTTCGGGCAAAATCGGTAATATACCCTGCCTTTCTGAAGGAAATTCCCAGTGACTGTAAATTGGAAACTCCGGCACTCAGTATGGTATCTGCGTTAATGATACCATACTGATCATTCATTCTTTTCCAGATGGTTGCCTGTGCTTTTGTTGAAATCTGCTGACCGATGATATGATGAATTACGGCTGAAAATAAATCGGTGTCAACTTCCCGTTCAATCATTCCAATTTTATCGATAATTTCTGCGAGGCGTTTATCTTTCCGTTTGAGGTATGTAATCTCTTTTTCTCCGTATGCAAAAAACATTTTTATCGTCCTTTTTATAACTGCATTGTAATAATTTACCATATTATTATATCACTTAACAGGACAATAAAATCATCAAAAAGCATAGCAGAACCAAGTTTTTTTTTGGATGAAAAACGATCCGGAATCAAAGAAAATTTATTCCATTGTTGTTGTGGTGGGAATTGTTATCGTGATTGCTGGATTATTAAAAATATTTGTTTTCGGATAAGAAACTTCGAAACAGCGGTATCAGGAAAGGTGAAAAATCTTTATGGTACCGCTGTTTTTGTGTTAATTTTTATTTTAATTTTCGAGGAAAAGACACATAAAGAGATTTCTCCTTTTTCGCATGGCAAAAGTGAGTTATAATTATACAAGAGCAAAAAGTTTAAAACGCAGGCAGAAGGAGAAGAAGCAGATGAACATTCGAAGAGCAAGCGAAAACGACATCCCAAGACTGATCGAACTGTTAGAGCAGGTGCTTCAGATCCATGCAGATATCCGGCCGGATATTTTTATCCCGGGAACCACAAAATACACAAACGAAGAACTTACACAGATGATAAAGGATGATACCAAACCGATTTATGTTGCAGCAGATGAGAATGACAACTGTCTCGGCTATGCATTCTGTCAGTTGCGGGAGCAGCCATTTTCCAACAATATGGTGCCGTTTACCTCGCTTTTTATCGATGATCTGTGTGTCGATGCAAGTACCAGAGGACAGCACATCGGAGAGAAGTTGTTTGTGCATGTAAAAGAGGAGGCAAAGCGTTTAGGCTGCTACGAAGTGACGCTTAATGTCTGGGCGGGAAATACCTCGGCGGAGAAATTTTATGCAAAGATGGGGCTGAAAACCAAGGAGCGGCAGATGGAGTATATTTTATGATAAATATCCGAAGTGCAAAACAAATGGATCTTGCCCGGATTGAAACGATATACAACCACATTCATGATGAGGAAGTTGGCATTGTACCGAGCGTGTTTAACGGGATTCCGGATGTACAGCTTGTGTGTCTTGAAAAATACCGGCTAATCTAAAATATAACTTTAGATTAGCCGGTATATTTTTATTTATTTTGTATATATTAACGACTATAATAAAATCAGAGTTTAGATTAGCCGGAGGTTTGTTATGCCATATATACAAAGAGCGATAACGCCAATATTGAAACAAAGAGTGTCTACCAGCAAGTGCATGTTACTGGTAGGAGCCAGACAGGTCGGGAAATCAACACTTATAAAGCATGAATTCAAGGATTTTAACCGGGCAAATTTTGATGACAGACTGACAAGAATGCAGGCGAAGGAAGAACCTAAATTGTTTTTTTTAAACAATCCACAGCCGCTTTTTATAGATGAGGTTCAAAAAGAAAGCAGTATTCTGGAAGATATCAAGCAGATTGTCGATGAATCGGATGAGCGAGGGATGTTTCTTCTTTCCGGTTCTCAGAAACTTGAACTTATCAAAGGCATGAGTGAATCGTTGGCAGGAAGAGTGTCAATCTCAGAGCTTACCGGATTATCCATGCGGGAGATTTATGGTGTAAAATTTAACCGGCATTTTATCCCAACCGATGCATATATCAAAGAACGTGAAAAAGAGATTGTAAAATATGACAATATATGGGAAATTATCCACAAAGGATCTTATCCCGAGCTTTATGATATAGACAGGGACTGGCAAGAATATTATTCTTCTTACGTTGCAACTTATCTGGAGAGGGATATCAATGAACTGGTGGCGGCAGATGGTATTACATTTACCAAATTTCTGACGGCAGTTGCTGCAAGAACAGGTGAACTTCTCAATTATTCCAACATAGCAGGAGACGTCGGGGTAAGTGAGCCGACAATTAAGAACTGGATATCTATTTTGGAAAGAACCGGAATTGTATATCTGCTCCAGCCGTATAGTGCGAGCGCACTTAAAAGGGCAATAAAGACACCAAAACTTTATTTCCGGGATACCGGACTGGCATGTTATCTTACCAGATGGCTTACTGCCGAAACATTGAAATGTTCAGCGGTTGCAGGGAATATGTTTGAGACATTTGTAGTGTCTGAAATTTTAAAATCCTATTCCAACGAGGGCAAAGATTACAGATTTAACATTTTTTATTACAGAGGGAAAGACAGAAATGCTTCCGGTGAAAACGAAATTGATCTTGTGATAGAGGAGGATGGAGTCTTATATCCGGTCGAGATTAAAATGTCCGGCAATCCCAAGGCAAGTATGGGAGCAATGAATCAGGTACTGGATAAGGTAAGTGATAAAAAAAGAGGTCTCGGAGTTATTTTATGTCTGATTGATAAAAAGACATATTTAAGAGAAAATCTTGTTGCATTACCGATCGAATTTATATAAAAGGGGTGATCCCATGATGCTAATGTGTAAAAACACATCTGTTTACGACATAGAGAAAGAAAAAACATTAAATTATAATCTTCTTCCGGGGCTGATGCAGCAAAAAGGTGCAGACAATCACACCTTCACAAAATGGATGAAATACCGCTATTCCTCAGGTACCAACACGATAGCACGGAAATTAAAGGGCATCACATTCGGACAGGGAGCGCGTACGCGCATTAACCGTGAGACCAGAGCGTTGAGTTTCATCGACTGTTACTGGACAAAAGCTGAGGATGATTCGATATGTTTTGAGGAGATCAGTCCGTATTACAAACCATTCTGGGACGGAAACGAAGAATTTACAGGACAGGCGGCACCGACACTCTACGTGGGTGGTGCACTGTCAAAGGAATGGAAACAGGACGGAAAGCTCTACAAATATGGCGATATTTCCGTGGAACTGCAATGTATGAAGCTTTGCAGGGAATGCGGAATTTCTGTAGAAAGAGCAGATGAGACAGACGGAGGAATCGCAATTTCTAATATAACTTCCCCAAAGGTGATGCTTGAGCAGGCAGATCAGTCGGGAAGAATTGATCCGGATGATTTTGATGAGCAGACAATTATAGATCTGTTTGGAAAAGCCGGAGCGCAAATGCTTATTATAGATGCGATAATCGGAAATGGAGACCGGCATGCAGGTAATTTTGGCTGGATTAGAAATACGGATACCGGAGAGTATGTGGGCATGGCACCGTTGTATGACTTTGATCATGCATTAGACAGCACATTAGAGTCTGACCGGCTTTTAACAGATGCGGTTAAATTTTGTATGCCGTATGAGGATGAGATGGTGCGCATTGCGGGTATAGCCCAGGGATCGGAAAACGAAGTATTTAAGAAACGGGCACAGAGCATTTTGAAGTTGCTTGATTGCCTCTTCCGGGGCACGCCTGGAAAATGAGGTAGTGATGTACCTGAATTCGGAAATATTTTCTATGAAGCAAAAATCAGAAAACAATTGGTGCCTGACACAATAAACAACGGGCGAGACAGGCATAGAACAAAGAATTATGCAGCTTTTTCCACCTCAAATTTCCAGATATGCCGGATTTGTGGCAAAAGTCGATCCATATCCCAGTGTTTTTCGCTGTTTTTGGGGCTGTTGGGATCATTGACGACAACGCGTCCTTCGGAATCGATGCCGGTGAGAACAATGAAATGTCCACTATAAGTAAAATCTCCGGGCAGCATGGAGCAGATCATCGGGGTGGATGAGGTAAGATTTTGCCGGATATAATCGTTATTTATGGTTCCCTCTGTGGATGTAAGGCCCAGCTTTTTTGCACCTGCAGTCATCAGATCCCACGAAGTGCCCTGTCCACTGATATAATAACCCTGTTTTTGCGAAAATTGTGCCACTTTATAAGGATTCCACGTTGCTTTTCCAGTTAATCCGCAGATAACCATAGAAAGTGAAGTTGGACCACAACCATTGACACCAAGGAAATTGCTGCCATATGTTTTGTATCCCCATCGCTTATCCCACTGGATGAATAGAGGAATGTTGTCTTTTCTTACTTCGTGTGACACATCAAGGTCAAAGGATTTGTTTTTGTATTTGTGATAATTTTCTACAAAATCGGTTGCTTCCGGATATTTTTGCTCAAACTCGATAAGAGAATCCGGGAGTTGTTCGTGCATGGCTGTTTCGTAGGATTGATGGGAATAAAATCCGATGATGATGAAAAATATTAAAAATAATGGTAGAAAAATTTTTCTTTTGCGTTTCTTTTTTTTCTGTTTCATTATACGGTCTCTTTTCTTTTGTTTTCCTAAACGGATAGCTTAATCATAGCATATATGTTTTAAAATAAGTCTTAATATTTCTTAACAAATCTTAACATTTTTACAGAGTGATATTATGTTATAAAAATATGGTACAATACTATATAAATTAAATAATGCTTGATAAATGGGAGAAAATATGGATGAAATAACAATTTTGATTATTGAAGATGATGAAGATATCCGGGAAAGCGTAAAAATATTGCTGGAAAACGAGGGTTTTCATGTAATTGAAGCGGATAATGGAATGGATGGGCTGCACCAGATTTCAGAGGATACGGATCTTGTTATTTTGGACATTATGATGCCTGGGATTTCTGGCATCAAAACCTGTGAACAAATACGCAAGGTTTCCTATGTGCCGATTTTATTTTTGACCGCAAAAAGCAGTGAGAATGATAAAATTATCGGATTTACAGCCGGGGCAGATGATTATCTGGTGAAACCATTTTCTTATGCAGAATTGCTGGCAAGGATAAAGGCATTGTTGCGTCGAAAACAGGTTTATACTTGTGGAAACATGAAAGAAAATGGACAAAATGTGTGGATAAAAAAAGGAGATCTGAAGATCAATACTACAGGAAATAAAGTATTTTCAGGGGATGAGGAGATTTACCTGACGGAAACAGAATATGAAATTTTGTCATTAATGCTGAAATACAGGGGAAAAATTTTTTCCGTACAAAACATATATGAGAGCGTCTGGCAGGAGCCGTTTTTCAATAATTCTGCAAATACCGTTATGGTTCATATTCGGAAATTGAGACTGAAAATTGAAAAGAATCCGCAGAAACCGCAAATTATACAAACGGTGTGGGGGAAAGGATACCGCATTGAATAAACGAAAAAGAAAACATCTGATGGAAAAAATGATCGGAATTCTGCTGTTGGGATTTTTTCTTGCACTGCTGTTGTTTTTGCTTATATTTTTTATGGGAAATGGAGCATTAAACCGGTATTTTGAAAGTTCTATGTATCGAAGAAATGTTTCTAAGGAAACCATAGCAATGTTTCAGGAATATGTATCCAGACATCATCTGGCGGCTTCCGACACGGAGCGTATCCGGGAGTGGGCAAAAGAAAACCATATTGGGTATTTTACGATTTCAAGAAAGCGCATGCTGCTTTACGATAATTATTACGCACTTCCGGTTGCCTTGGATCGTACAAAATCAGAGCAATTACACTATACATGGCAATATTTTCAAGAAGTATCGTTTACAGATGGGAATGCAGATGTATTTATATATGTGAATCGTGAGCGAAAGTATTATATCCTGGTAGATGTGGCTGCGGCACTTTGTGGTGTGCTGGTCTGGATTGGAGTGTTTGCGTTTGGTGTAAGCGGATATGTACGGTACATCAGGCAATTGAGTGGGGAAGTAGCGAAACTGGAAGATGGATTATGGTCGGTGGATTTTACTATAAAAGGAGAGGATGAGCTGACAGATCTGGCACGCGGTCTGGAGCATATGAAAACAGTTCTTTTGGAGAAGGAAGAAAAAGAACGAAATATGAAAAAGGCACAGAATAAACTGGTTCTGGGGATGGCACATGATTTGCGGACGCCATTGACTGCATTAATGGCATATCTTGAAATTATAAAAAGAGAACCCGAACACGATAAGGTGAAACTTTATGTAAAGAAAACAGTGGGAAAAGCGATTCAGATTAAAAATCTTTCAGATCAGCTATTTGAGTTTTTTCTTATCAATTCAGGGCAGCAGCCACAGATGGAAAAGTCGGAATCCATAGCTTTTGTAATGGAGGATTACTGTTCGGAATTGTGCAATGTATTGCAGACAAATGGCTATACGGTTACACTGGGATGGAAACAGTGGGAGGAAGTAAAGATAAGTGTTTGTTATGATTATATCGGACGCATTATGAATAATTTGTTATCCAATCTTTTGAAGTATGCAGACAAGACAAAAGAAATCCTGTTGGATATGGGAATTTGTCAGGACGAGTTTTTCTTTTCCATTATGAATGCAGCGGCAAATAAAGAACAGGATCATAGAGGAACGGGAATTGGGGTTCATAATATTGAAATCATGATGGAGCAAATGCAGGGCAGATGCGAAGAAGAATGTGGGGAGGAGTCTTATCAGATCTGCCTGTATTTTCCATTAGAAAAATCAGAAAATTCATAAAGAGACTTTCACCTTCTCATTGATATTCAGGCAAAGATGTCTGAGGGAAAATCGGCTGGTTATGAAAAAAGACAGCAAGAACAGGAGCCACGGCTTGTACTCAAATCAGAGTACAGGTCGTGGCTTTTCATACTATGAAATTTAATAGCAACTTATAAATTTACTAATATCTTGTGATAAACGAGCAATTCTCCTAAAATGTATTTGAACCATTGGTGTCTGACACAATAAAAAGTATTACCGTGACTGCCCCTTGCGGTAGTACATGTAGGAGTAGATCACCGGCAAAATGCACGGGAGGATGGCGAGCGCCATAAGCACCCAGATATTCTGGAACGGCGTGGTGACGATCAGAAGGAGCCCTCCGATCACCATGCATTTTCCACCGAACCGGTGCGTGTGATACCAGTTATCGGCATCATTCAGCGCCCACGAAATGCGGAAGCCAATGGTGTAATTCGGCTTTACCGTCGGCAGGAAGTTTCCTAATATCAAGTATAAAACTCCGATGAGCAGCCCACAAAGAAAACCAATATCAAACTGATACCCTAAATTATACCCATAAACCGTGCTGCATACAATGATGGAAAATACCGGGCAGATCCACAGGACAATAAAGAATATTTTTTTGTTGATGCTATTTGCCTTGGGATCAATGTTCGTTGCGATCACGCATACCAGATGCAGGATCAGCATGATCACCGGAAGCCCGAACACTGCAAAAGCCTTGGATGAGTAGCCGTCCGGTTCGTTGCCTGTGCTCCAATGGGTTGCAACGGAATCCGGAAGCTGCTTCCACAAGAGCAATCCGATAAGGATCGGGAGCAGCGTCGCAATCGATGTGAGTAATATCATTTTTTTATGTTGTCTGATCATGGCCATTTCCTCCTTTTAATTCAGTGATCCATAGCATGATCTCCTCAAGCACGGTGGTGTTGAGCTCATAATAGATGAATTTTCCTTCCCGCTCGTCGCGGATCAGATCTGCCTCCTTCAAAACGGACAGGTGCCGGGAAACCGCCGCACCGGAAATCGAAAAATGGTCGCCGATCTCGCCCGCAGACAGCCGTGATTTCTTGAGCAGATTAAGGATTTCGCGTCTTGTTGGATCGGCAAGCGCGCGAAGCGTATCCTGCATTCCCAAACTTATCCCTCCTACGCTTAACATTTAACTTAATTGTTAAATGTATTATAACATAATACGTGTGGTTTGCAAGGGGAAATTAAAGTGTTTTTTGTAATTGCTCCCATTCATGTTTTAATAATCGATATTCTAAGCGGGTTTTCATTTTACCATCGTGCCATTCATAATCAATATGCTCGGCTTCTTTTATTAACCCGTTTTTCTGCATAACCCTCTCGGAGCCCTTATTCTCTGCCAGACACCCGGTTGTAACTCTGTACACATTGTCTTGTGTGAAGGCATATTCCAGAACCTTCTTCAATGCCTCCGAGGTGTAGCCATTCCCCCAATGCCTCGGATATGTAAAATAGCCCAGATGGACAAGCTTTCCTACCGGAGTGTCGGCTTCAACCGTATACCCGATGCTGCCAACCTGTTCGTGCGTGTCTTTCAGCTCCATGTGACAGAAATAGAATTTCCGCTCCGGGGATTTCATGTCAGACAGGACTTCCGCGAAATCCCGTCTGGCTTCCTCAACGGAATGCAACTGTATGTCCTGCAGATAGTACATGGTCTCGGCATCCATTTTCAATCTGCTGTATGCCTCAAAATCCTTCTCTGTATAATCTCTTAAAATAATGCTCATGTGTGATAAAGTAACACAACTAAAATAAAGAAAGACAGCCCACTATTCCGTAAAATAATGGAGTAATAGAGAAAACGTTTTTTCTATGCTAAAATAGGCATATAAAGTAGAATGACAATCAAGATATACAAGAAAGCACTTAAACTCTACCGTTTGTCATGTAATTGTATAGCTTACTTGCTAGAGTGCAAATGAGTATTTTGATAAGATTTATACACAAAATCAAAAGGAGGAACACATATGGAGTTCGCAGAAAAACTTATAACACTACGCAAAAGTAGAGAATTAACACAGGAACAACTGGCTGAGCAGCTTAATGTTTCAAGACAATCTATTTCAAAATGGGAAAGTGGGCAGGTCATACCCGAAGTAGAAAAGATTGTTGAACTAAGCAAAGTATTCGATGTTACCGTGGATTATCTGTTAAAACCATCAGAGATAGATGAATTATCGGTTAAAACAGAAATTCTGGAACAACAACAGAAACAGATGTTAGTTAGGGAACAGAAACGCACTCAAATTTCCAAAAATATTATGTATTCGATTGGAATTTATTTGATTTTTTTTGCGGTCTATTTCATTGGGCATTTCTATTTTGAAATATGGAATGCTTCTGTAATTCTTGCGGAATTACTCATTGCAACCGCGATTGTAGTTTTTGTTTGGGTAAGGAGTTTTTCCGACAAATCATAAAGAGATAGAATTTGTAGCAAACCCAGCCGAGCCTGTCAACGGTCAAGATGAACGGCGCAAAAGCGCCGCCGTTGACAGCCCCGCCCGTCTTTGCTGTTCGGTAATCAAGAGGGCGACAGCACAAAATGCTGACGCTCTCTGCCATTATTTAGAAGGGGGATTTTCCATGACCGAACACGAAAAGTATCAAGAGCATATCCGGCATACACACGATGTTTTTTGCAAGACCGTCATTCGGCATGCTGCCATAGACGCAGCCCGAAGCATACGCAGCCGCCGCAAGCGGGAAATCTCACTTGAATATCTGATAGAAGAAAAGCACTATCCATTCAGTACCATAGATAAGTATTTTGCGGAGCAAGCTGCCATGAACAGCTATCCTTTTTTCGTCTGCGGTCAGATGGTGCTTTTGGAAAGTCCAGAGCTTGCCACAGCTCTGTCCGCACTATCACAGATGGAACAGGAAATCATTTTCCTATACTACTTCCAACGATGGACGCATAGAGAGATTGGGCAGAGATATGGACGGGCAGGCAACACAACCGGGCGGCGGATTCAGATGATTTTGCGGCAGCTACGGGCAAAGTTGGAGGGCTTGTCCTATGAGTCAGCTACTTCCCTATGAAACAATCGTTAAGGCAAGCGAGGGCGACCCGGAAGCTGTTGCCGCCGTTCTATCCCATTATGCCGGATATATCCGCTCTTGTGCGAAAATGGACGGATAATTGGTGCCTGACACAATAAACACAGGTATAGCTTTAAACTATGACAAACCGCCAAAGAAAGGTATTATACAAATAAACTCTGAGATGGTAGGATAACCTCAGCAAAACAAACAGACAAAAACCAGAAAAGAAACAGGAGGTTATCGGATAAATGAATACATTAAAGACACCATTTCGTTATGATTTTGTAGGAAGTTTTTTAAGACCGGAAAAATTAAAAGCTGCAAAAAAAGCCTTTGAAGAAGGAACGATCACACAGGAAGAACTCGACCGCATCACCGATGAGTGTGTGACAGAGATCGTTACAAAGCAGAAGGCAGCAGGATACCACGCAATTACGGACGGAGAATTCCGCAGAAAATTCTGGCACCTGGATTTTATGTGGGGATTTGAAGGCGTTGCCCACGAGAAAGATGGCGGCGGTGTACAGTTTAACGGAGAGATGGCAGATCTTGAAGCAACTTATCTCGTAGGAAAGGTAAAAGCAAAAGCACATCCGTTTGTGGAATACTTTAAGTTTTTAAAACAGTTTGAAGATGGGCAGACCGTTGCAAAATATACGATCCCGGCACCGGCACAGATGTATCAGCAGATGATCGTTCCGCAGAACATCGGGCAGACGAAAAAATTTTATGCAACCGATGACGAACTGATCGAGGATATCGGAAAGGCATATCAGGATGTAATCAAGCAGTTTTATGCAGCCGGATGTCGCAATCTGCAGCTGGATGACTGCACCTGGGGCGCAATTGTCGGAGATGCCGCAAAGCAGAGATACCAGTCACTTGGTGTTGATATTGAAGAGGTAAAGGCTCGGCTCTTAAAGGTGAATAACCTTGCACTCGAAAACAGACCGGAGGATATGGTGATCACTTCCCACATCTGCCGTGGGAATTATCACTCTACATTCTTTACCAGCGGCCCATACGACTCCGTGGCAGATTACGTGTTTGCGCAGGAGCATGTGGATGCACTGCTTTTGGAGTATGACGATGAAAGATCCGGTGGTTTTGCACCGCTTGCAAAGGTGTCTCCGGACAAGAAAGTTGTACTTGGTCTGATCACAACCAAAAAGCCGGAACTGGAAGATAAGGATAAGGTGATCGCAAGAATTCGTGAAGCAGCAAAGTATATTCCGCTGGATCGTCTGTGCCTGAGTCCGCAGTGTGGATTTGCATCCTGTGAGATCGGAAACAAGCTGACCGAAGAGCAGCAGTGGGCAAAACTTGCACTTGTGAAGGAAATCGCGGAAGAAGTGTGGAAATAAAACCGAAAAAAATAGGTGAGAAATTTTTTTACCGGTTACTGTTTACAGGGAAACCTGTGGATGGTAACCGGTTTTCTGTTAATGACAGGAAACAAAATCAAAGAAGGCAAAAAAATAAGAAATTGTTGTAAAATAAAAACCTGAAGCTGGCACTTCAGGTTTTTATTGACCCATTTGGAATCATAATCACTTTTCTTATTTCTGTATTGGCATCTGTAGCTGGCTACTACATTTGCAAACGGTTAGACAGAGATAAATGACAGCACTAGCCTGACGGGGTAGTTCTCCGTAATGAACTTTAGAACCTTGGGAGCTGGCACTTCCAAGGTTTTTTAAATAATATGTCATAGAGTTAGCATAAAAGACCGTAAAATATATTACAGACCAAGTGAAAATAAATCTGCGGTTACACTTTGGCTGGAATAAAATATAAAAAGTGCTAACACCTTCCGCAATTGGTACATGGCACACATCCCCGGTGCATAAGCTTTGGACGCCAGTCGGAAATCTGTGTGTCATCCCCGGATTTCCAATGTCCGGTATGATAACGGTCGGACACGGTCAGTGTCGCGTGTTCCTGCCGGATTACAAGTGGATATAATGTAATCTGCTCCGGCTGCATACAGTTTTGATGCAGTACCGGAGCATAGTTATGTCCATTTACGGTAATCTGCTGATCGTAGGTTACGATCTCACAGATATCATTTTTTTGTGTAATTGTGGGTGTTTTTGCACATACATATTGTTTTGGAATTTCATAAGTGCCTATCGTGAAAGTTCCGGCAATCGTTTTTATGTTCTGCATGATGGCAGGCCTCTTTACTATTTTATAATCCCTTGTATTATAGTATTAAAATTGAATAACTGTAAAGGAAAATTTTTTATATTTTTTTAGAATTGCTTTGGGATCTGTTAAGTTTTGTCCTCCATACTTACAGACGCATTTAGAAATGAAAACATCTGGAGAAGGTGGCATTTTAAAACGTTATCTGCTATGATAAATAAAAATAATGAAAAGCACAAAACCGTGGAAAGTGGGTAGAACTATGCAAAAACAGGTTGGAATTGGCAAACAGGATTTTGCAGCATTAAGAGAAAGTCAGTGCTTTTACATTGATAAGACAGATTTCATACGGCAGTGGTGGAACTACAGGGATGATGTTACGCTGATCACACGTCCAAGACGTTTTGGCAAAACCCTTAATATGAGTATGCTCAACTGCTTTTTTTCCAATAAATATGCAGACAGGGGAGATTTGTTTGAAGGACTTGATATCTGGAAAGATTCCGGGTACCGGCAGATTCAGGGCACATATCCTGTTTTATATCTCAGTTTTGCATCGGTAAAAGCGGATAATGTATCTGATGCAAAAAAACAGGTCAAATCCCGGATTGTAAGTCTGTATCAGGATTTTGAATATCTGCTCGAAAATGAAAAACTTATGGAATCCGAAAAAATGGCATACCGGCACATTCTGACAGAGATGGCGGAAATGGATGATGTTACCGCGTGTGACAGTCTTAATTATTTGTGCAGATATTTGGAGCATGCATATGGAAAAAAGTAATTATCTTACTGGATGAATACGATACGCCGATGCAAGAAGCGAATGTTTACGGTTATTGGGAAGAAATGACTTCCTTTTTGCGTAATCTGTTTCATGCGACATTTAAGACAAATAAGTATTGTATAGATGGTTTACCAAATCGGAATTTGCTAAAGGAGGTGGTAACTATGTGGTGGTCTATTGGTTGTGGAATCATAATCTTTACGTTAGGTATGTTTATCTTCTTAAAGCCGGGCTTAATATGGAAATTAACAGAAGAATGGAAATCTTATCGTGCAGATGAACCATCTGAGTTTTACTTGAAAACAACAAAAATAGGTGGTATTCTATTTGCCCTATTTGGAATTATTATGATTATGCTTCCGGTTATTTTGGAGTAATAAATTCAAGTTTATGGAGAGTCACCGTTATGATTAGAGAATTTCAAAGGGATGATATAAATAAAGTTGCAGATATATGGTTGGATACAAATATAAAGGCACATAATTTTATCCCCGCCGAATACTGGAAAAGCAATTTCAAATCAGTAAAAGAAGCGTTGTTACTAGCAGAGGTTTATGTGTATGAGTATGATACAGAAATACAGGGTTTTATAGGGTTAAATGATGAATATGTTGAGGGCATTTTTGTTTCTGGTGAAATGCAATCGCAGGGTATAGGTAAAATTCTGCTGAATTATGCAAAGGATAAAAGAAATAAGTTGCACTTGAACGTATACCAAAAGAACGCACGGGCAATATCTTTTTATAAGAGAGAAGGATTTGAGATTCAGCATAGTGGCTTAGATGAGGCTACTGGAGAAAAAGATTATGTAATGACATGGCAACACAATTAGAAATTCAAGTTTGCCGAAATATCTTTCTAACTTTCCCCATTTTACAGGTTTTCTAGCCTATTCATTAGTGAAATGATATGTATTTTCCCTTATTTTTGCCCTTATGAGATAATCACAAGGGAAATAAGGGAAAATTTTATTTAGTCGTTTCCTGCCACTTTATCAAGTAACCTTGCGGATTCCCGCTTGGCTTTTCTTGTGGAGTGAGCATAGACATTCATTGTGGTACTGACATCTGAGTGCCCTAACAGTTCCTGCACATCCTTTGGTGCTGCTCCGTTTGCCAAAAGGTTACTTGTGTAGGTGTGGCGCAACTGGTGAAAGTGAAATCCTTCAAACTCATCAAGCCTTTTTGCTACTGTTCGGCATACAGTGCCGAGAGTGCTTGGAAGTTCAAGACATCCATCTGGTCTTAAGCATACAAAAGATAATTCGTTGTAGTCATTTGGAACTTCCTGCGTTCCATCCAGATTGTAGTATTCATAGTACACTCGGTTTTTATCAGTGACTTCTTTGTAGTAGTTGTGATGGTAAAGCTCACCATACTGCATCCGATTTTTAAGCTGTTCCTTCCTTGCTTTTTTCAATATTTCTGTCAGCGTATCTCCAAAATCAACAATCCTTACTTTCTTTCGCTTAGTCGGTCCAATGATATATTTGTGCTTTGAACCATCGTAGCGGATGCTGCGCTTGATAGTCAGGCACTGTTCATCAAGATTAATGTCCTGCCATGTCAGTCCGCAAACTTCTCCGATACGAAGTCCTGCATAATAGGAAATCTGTATCGGCAGGATTGCCTGTGGATTTTCTTTTTCAAGATAAGCAATCAGTTTTTCATAATCTTTATGTGAGATTGGCTGTATACCTTCCTCTGTTTCGTCATCTGAAAATAAATCCACATCCTCTGTTTTGTAATGCAGCTTAATATACTGCATCGGATTGAAAGTTATATATTGCTTTGGAAATACTGCAAATCGGAATGACTGTTGCAGTACTGCCGAAAATGAACGGATATAATCTTTACTGTAGCCTTTTCTTTCTTTTCCATCGGGGAATATTCCACCAAATGATAAGAGGTCGAGAAACTGTTGTAAATGCTCAGATGTTACATTCTTTAGCTTCCTGTCAGCTATTGGATGTTTCTTGATAACCCTGATTGTGCCAAGATAATTTTCAACAGTTCCATTGCTTAATGTCCCTGTCTTTAGTTCTTCCTCAGCCCAGATGTCAAGAAGTTCGGCAACTGTTATATTGTCAACCTTTGCAATGAATTTCTTACTTTCGTAATCCTCCATTGCTTTGCGTAACATCTTTTCCGTTTCACTCTTGCTTTCTGTTCCAGCATATTCTTTTTGAACCAGATTGCCGCTTTGATCTTCTACATAGAAGCGGTAGTACCATTTCTTACCTTTTTTTCTTACAGATCCTTTTGCCATAATCGTGTTTCTCCTTTCGACATTCGACAATCGGAACTGATGAAATGCTTCTTGCGTGTAAGTTATATCATAACTCCGGTTGTCGTTCTATACCGAGTCGGAATTATCTTCTAAGAGATTGGATAGTCTCTGTACCGCCACACCCGGATTCTTGGAATATATCCTTATGATGTCAGCTATATCATTGAATGCGTTTACTGAGTGAGTAATCTCTCTCAGAAACATAATTTCGTTATATTCCTGATTGGATTCAAACCCCATCTTGGCTGCTACATCTGCATATTCTGTATTTCCCTTGAAGTTATTGCAGGCATTGGTAAATGAATCAGCAAAGAGCTTGTATTCGTTTAATATTGCCAGCAACAGGTTCTTGGCGAAATCTCCATCTGCATTATCAAGGTTAGTTGGTAGATTTTCGATAATACCTGTCATAGCGTCTCTTATAAGAAGTTCTTTCTTATCTGTTATATCTGTTTCGTAGCTGTCAGTCTCACCTTTGAGCCATTTCACAGATACATGAAGTGCCTCGGAAAGTCCTTCAAGTACCATCTTCTTGGTATTGTCGATTGTTCCAGCTTCATAACGCTGTATGGTGGAAGCGGTGACTCCCATCTTGTCTGCAACATAAGGTTGTGTAAGGTTTAATTCTGTTCTGCGGCTTTTAGCCCTCTCACCGATAATCCGGCGAAGTTCCTTATCCTTCATGTTGTCTGCCTCCTTTTCGGTTATTCCTTTCGGTATGTTCATACTATATCATATAAAAACCAAAATTGCAATGTGCAATTCTATAATTATCTTTATAATTTCGTAATGCTTGACAATAAAATATAAAAGCGATATACTGACAGAAAAATGAATTGCATAATGCAATTTGAAAGGAGAGGATTAAATGACGGAAAGAAAGATAGCTTTATCTATAGAAGATGCTGCTGACTATACAGGAATTGGAAGAAACACTCTGAGAAAACTTGTTGAGTGGGAAAAACTTCCTGTTCTAAAGGTCGGAAGAAAAGTTCTCATAAAGACAGATATGCTTGAAAAGTTTATGGAAGTCAACGAAGGCAGAGACTTGAGAGATAAGAGCAGCGTAAAAGCAGTCACAAGAAAAGTAATAACCTAAAAGAGGCGGCTTCTAATGAAACCGCCCCTGATATATCAGACCGAAGCCATGATATACCTACACGCAAGAGGATTATAACATGTGCTTCTTCTGATATGCAACAACCAATTATTGGGATGGAAGGACAGGCAATGAAAAGTGGTGGCAAAAAGCGGTGGCTTTTTAAGAAAGTCATAGTACAATCTGGTGGTTTTATAGATGAGGATAAAAAGAGTTAGACCATCATATTCAAAGGAAATATTACAAGATATCAAAGCCCTCGGCGTTTGAGAGCGAAATACACCCCTCGCACAAACCTACGGTTTATGCTCAGCGTATTTCGCCCTTGCAGGGAGCAAAGCCACGCAGGCGTGACTTATACAAATGCTGTCGCATTTGGTTATGCCGGATACGGCAATGAGTTTACAACAATATTGCTTATATTATCTGTTCATACTCCATTCCAACTATCATAGGAAGGAGAAGAAAGCACATTGACAACAAGACATTCATTTATTCAGATGACCAAGCTGTCGAATGTCCGAGGAAGAATAACATATATATCAAGCCATGCAAAGCAGGAACATTTGTATGTGGTTTATGAAACTACTGAAAGAAGTTACTGGACAGAACTTGCACGATGCAGCCAACAGGAATTTAAGAAAAGTGGTGTTGGTGGAAAGTATATCGAGGCAAGGGAGCTTATCATAGCTCTGCCCAAATCACTTTTTGAACAGGGAATGCCTAATATTTTGCTTAGATCATTTACAGATAAGTTTAAGGAAACGTATGGCGTAGAATGTGTTGCAGCACTTCACCATAATAAGCGTATGACAAATTTCCACATACATCTTATCTTTTCAGAAAGGCAGTTGTTAGCGGAACCCATTATAAAGACTGCCACAAGGAATATGTTCTATGATGAGCGTGGTAATCATGTAAGAACTAAGAAAGAAATCCTTGATGAAGCTGGCAATATCCGCAAAAGATGTAAGGTTATTAAAAAAGGCGAGATTTATGAGAAGA
The DNA here is from genome assembly GCF_003462365.1 of Roseburia sp. TF10-5. NCBI lineage: Bacteria > Bacillati > Bacillota > Clostridia > Lachnospirales > Lachnospiraceae > Roseburia > Roseburia sp. TF10-5. The sequence goes on from NZ_QTYW01000009.1 coordinate 34,472, forward strand.
AGCTGTTTACCTCAAAGAATACGAGGTTCAAGCAGGAAGATTTTCTGGATGAGGTAAAGTTATTCTATACCAGAATGATAAATCGCTGGGTAACGGATGAAAAAGACAGACTTACAGTATTTGACCGCAATGGTCCATATCTTGCTACCAAGAAGATTGGTAAGAATAATCCCAAAGCTGAACAGATTGAGAAGGATAATAAACTGCGGATGGACTGGAATCGTGAAGTTGACAGGGCTATCATAAGCGAGGTTTCTATGGATGATATTCTACAGATAAAGAAGGAACATATCACAGAGCCTATAAAGCGGTCGATTGAACTGTGTGGAAACAAACCACAACGATTAGCATTGATATTGAATATGGCGATTACGGAGCTGGTACTGCTGATATCGAGGGTACTTGAGACAGCCAGAGCCATTCGGAATAAGATACTGCATACAGATGTTCCAAAAACTGATAAAACAGATTTTGCAAGCAATATAGTGGTAGATAACACAGATAATACTTCTGCTATTGAAGAATCTATAAAAGTTGAGAATAAAATAACAACGCAAGAAGAATCAATCAAGGAAGTTAATGTTACAGAACCAGACAAGCCTGTAATGACACCAGAGACAGCCGCATATCCAAAGCTTAAGAAGATAAAAGTAGAGCTTGATAATCAGAATAATCTCATCTTTCAGGCAGAACAGCAACGAGGCAATCTTGAAATCGAATTGTCAGATTTAAAAGGTTTGGCGAAGATTACAAGAAAAGCTGAATTACAGAGAAAGATTGATGAAAAGACCTACTATATCAATCGATTGAAGATGGGACTTTCAAATATGGTTCGTAACTACGGATTTGAGAATATGAATGAGTTTTATCTAAGCTACAAGGAATCAAAGAGTGCTTATGCAGAGTATCAGCAGAAAACTGAGGATTGGAAGAAATCATTTGGCAATACAGATAATTCAATGGATAAGGCAGAAACGATGTCAGAGAAGCTTGCCAGATTGCAGAAAGAGGCAGATAGTTATAGGCAATATAATAGAAGAATGAGCAATAAATTGAGATAATAATGCTATGTATGCACCACTTCTTAAACAAATTGTTATCATGATTTTAAATTTTATTTACTTTCACACTAATATGAATTATTATATTAGTGTGAAAGGAGAACAAAATATGACCCAATTTGAACAATTAGATTTGTTGCTGAATGAATATGGAGGAACAATTCAAACCTTTCAAGTTATAGATAATGGAATTAGTAAGCCGATATTTTATTCTTATGTAAAAGAAAGAGGATTAGAGCAAGCAGCTCATGGTGTGTATGTATCGCCGGATACATGGACAGATGCGATGTATATTTTGCATATACGTTGTAGTCAGGCTGTGTTTTCTCATGAAACTGCATTGTTTTTCCATGATTTGACGGGCAGAGAACCATTGAAATACACCATAACAGTAAGGACTGGGTATAATCCAAGTCGCTTGCATGACGACGGTTTTCAAGTATATACAGTTAAAAAGGATTTACATGAAAAAGGGATTACGACTATGCAGACACCATTTGGACATTCTGTTCCTGTTTATGATATGGAGAGAACGATTTGTGATCTGCTACGCAGCAGGAAAAATATAGAAATGCAGGTCTTTCAGGATGCATTAAAGCAATATGCCAGACGCAAAGATAAAAATTTACGGACGCTTATGAAATATGCATCTATGTTTCATGTTGAAAAAATATTAAGACCATATTTGGAGATGTTACTTTAGATGATAACCACAGCAAGGCAATTAAAAGATCTGATTCGGAATCTATCAAAGAAAAAATCTGCTGATGCACAAATTTTGATGCGGAATTATATGATGGAACGTTTTTTGGAACGAATTTCTTTGTCAGAGTATAAAGACAAATTTATATTAAACCTGAATCCGTGAACCTTGTTTCAAAATGAAAAGGCACACAGGAAATGTTTGCCATATTTGTTATTGTATACTAAATTTTGAAAATGCTGCATAATTTTGCGTTCAAAAAAAGACTGCACCATTTGTGTGCAGCTGCCATTGCCATATTCAGCTACCTGTTGTCAGGTGATGAATGCAAAGCTGTCATAAAGACGCTTGAAAGTAAATCTCCAGCGATTACTCCTTCCAATGGACAGCACCAGACGGCCGGCATGTTCTGTCAGATGTCCCGCAAACTGCATAAGATTACTGATCACCGTACGTATTCTTCGGCGATGTATTTTCTTCCGGCCGGGAGCATCCTTCTTTTTCAGCGATTCCTGCCCTATGATTCGAAGGATATTATATGCGATCATTGTCAGCTCCAGCACCAGTTTGTTGCTCTCAAACTTTCCCGACGGGAGTCTTCCAACATCCATGCCCGTCTTGATTTCACTGTGATACTGCTCACTTTCTCCGTGGGCATGGTAAAGATCAATGACTGTTTCGTCTGGCAGGGAAGTGTTTGTCCAGTATGTGCCCAGTTCTATATCGGGTACGATAAAATACTGCCCATATCGGTCAATGGTTCTTTCCGTGATCTCATAAATTGTGCGTATTCCGACAGTTTTCTCTTCGTTATCAGAAAGGGAATATGTCACATCCTGGAAGGTCTGTCCGATATAAACAGTTTTCCCATCACGTGGATGCTGGATATTCTGGCAGCATTTCCTGACGGATCCCAGCCATTCTTCTTTACTTTCCTGTCTGGGATTCCGTTTTATGATGAAAGACACATTGTTGTATTTATAGCTTTCTTCCATAAAGATGCCTATGTTTTCAGATGCATCGTTGCCGGAATCCAGCCGGATGAGCAGCGGTTTTTCCGTCAGCCGTCAAAACCCTTGTAGGTACGGGATACACCTTCCTTATTGGATTTCGAATTGTCAAAGGGGGTTACATCAATATCGACAGGAACAAAGCCGTTATCCAGGGCTGTCGGCTCTATGTGCATTTCACGCAGCATGTCGACATTTGCCTGCTGGATGTCTTTGTGCAGGGTTGATTTTTTTGACAAAACTGCTTTTTCCAAGTATTTGCCCTACGAATACCAGACCACTGGGAGTAATGAGCCGCTCATCGCTGAATTCAATGTGTATTTTCTTCATTGCACTGCCTCCGCCTATCTTTTGATACTTTCATTATACAGGATAATGCATGATGATACAGTAAAAAAACAAAATTTTGTTTAACCTAGTGGGTGAAATAAAATGTATTGCGAAAATCAGTTTCCAGCAGGTATTATTGCTGAAAAAAAGGGATGTAACACTATGGTAAGTTTCACGGAATAAGGTGGATTTTCATTGACGCATATAACACCTTACAATATAATAAAAGCAAATATATAGCTTATAAAGGAGGTTTCTTAATGACGAAAAAAATAACCGCAATATTCTTGGCATTGTGCATGGCAATCTCCGTTTTGCCGATGACCATTCAGGCGGCATCAAAGCCCGATATTAAAGTTGGCGACTATGTTAAAATGGGCGCGTATAACAATGCCTCAATTCTTTGGCGATGTGTAAGCATTGACAATAACGGACCGCTTATGCTTGCAGACAAAATTGTTGACACCCTTGCATATGATGCCAAAACAAATGACAACAGCAATTCAAAATCACACAGCAGAAGCTATAAGCGTGATGATTACGGTTCTAACTATTGGAAAGACAGCAATATGCGTTCTTGGTTAAATTCGACCGCAGCTGAAGGCAAAGTCGATTGGCTTTGCGGCAACCCTCCGAAAGACGGATATGTAAGCGGTGTGGGAGCGTACAACGAAAAAGCGGGTTTTCTCAACGCTTTTTCAAAATCTGAAATTGCGGCAATGAAAACCGTTACCCAGCGTTCTCTCGTTTCTCATCCCGAATACAACAAGGGCATAGTTGATGGAGACGCAAATTCGGATTTGTTATACTACACCGATATTTCGGAAGCGGTGGCAAACTACGACAGTTCATATTTTGAAACTACAACCGAAAAGGTTTTTCTTCTTGATGTAAAGCAGGCTAATGCCGTGTGGAAAAATCTCAAAGGTTATTATGTTGCGTATAATAATGACGGTATGGCTTGGCCTTATTGGCTTCGCACTCCTGTTACCGATTGCAATCACGATATGCGTTATATCAGTTCATCGGGTCAGGTCGGTCGTTATGCTCCGTGGTATTCCGATTTGGGCGTAAGACCTGCATTTTATCTCGATTCCGAATATTTTGTTACAACTTCCGGCAGCGGCTCACAAAGCAGTCCTTATATCGGCTCTGCTCCAAATAAGCAAGAGGATGATTATACAATTTCGGAACCTGCCGAGGACGCAAATCCCGATTGGAATGTCAGCACCGAGCAAAGCATTCAGCTCACCCTCGGCCCGTGGTATTCAAATGACGGAAAATATTCTAATCCTACCATCCCTGTTTATACCATCCAAAAAACACGCAGCGACACGGAAAATATGGTTGTTGTCGTTTGCGGCGAGGGATACACAAAAAGTCAGCAGGGCAAATTCATCAATGATGTCAAACGACTTTGGCAGGACGCTATGAAATATGAACCGTATCGCAGTTATGCCGACAGATTCAATGTTTACGCTCTTTGCACAGCTTCCGAATCGACTTTTGACAATGGTGGAAGCACCTTCTTTGATGTTATAGTCGACAAATATAATTCGCCTGTTATTTCTAATAATCTCCACGGAAGTCAGTGGAAAAATCATATTTTTGAGAGATGTATCGGTCCTGAATTTATCGAGAAAATTCACGATGCTCATATCAAAAAAAAGTGTGATCCAAACACAATTCCGTCCGGTTCGGAATATGAGCCTTATTATTATGTTCACGATTATATTGCTCAGTTCGCTATGGTTGTAAACACAAAATCAGATTTCGGCGGTGCTTATAATAACCGTGAATACGGCTTCCATTATTTCATTTCGCCATCAGACAGTTATCGTGCGTCAAAAACTTTTGCACACGAGTTTGGACACGGTTTGCTCGGTCTCGGTGATGAATACAGTAACGGATATTTGCTTGACGATAAGGAACTTAAATCACTCAATCTTTCCTCGGTTGAAGACCCGGAAAAGATAAAATGGCGACAGCTTTTAGGTTTTAGAAACACATATACCTGCCGCAATGCTTACGGCTCAAAAATGCTTGTTTCAAGTTATGAGTGCATAATGAGAGACACAAACTATCAATTCTGTGAGGTTTGCCGTTTGCAGGGCTTCAAGCGAATGTCTCAGCTTGTTAAGGATGTAGACCTTTATGTTGCAACTCCCGAGGTTAAGGAATATACGGGCGCTTATTCAAAGCCGTCTGATTTTACCGACCTTGAAACAAGTTCATATTATAATTACACATATAATCGCAATGACCGACTTTTGAGCGGCAACAGCAAAAGCAGATTTAATACTAATATGAACGGTAAAAAAATCGAGCTTAGAACTGTTATTCAAAACATTTCAGATAAAAATGCACGACAATTAAAATTCAAAATGTGGATTAAGCACTCCGACGGAAGCGTTGCGACCGATTCATCGGGGAATCCGCTTCAAACAGTACAAACCTTTGACATTCCTGTTTGGAATGATAAGGCAAATTTCTGGCCGCTCGGTGCTTTGGATCACATCAAAAGCGACTTTAATTCAGGCTTAAAGAGTTGCTCGCTTATTTATCAAATTCCGTCTGATGCACAGCTTAAGAGCGGCGATACCGTGGCATTTCAGGTGCTCGATGAAAACGGAAATGTGCTTGCAGACGACAATACGGAAACACAGCGCTACACAACCGTTTCAATTCAGTATAAATTTGAGGACGGCTCTGAAATTCCAAACACTGCCGGCGGAACATTTACCGTGCCATACGGCACAAAGCTTGATTTAACACCGGCAAAAACACTTTATGATTATGAATTTATAAAGGTTGACGGCTTGAATAAGCCTATTGTTTCGGACGGAACGGTTGTTACATATTATTACAAAAATAAAAACGAAGAACACACTCACAATCTGACTTTGGTTGCTGCGAAAGCTGCCACCTGCACTACTGCGGGCAATTCCGCATACTACACCTGCGATGGCTGTGACAAGTGGTTCGCAGATGCAACAGGATCGGTAGAAATTACCGATAAAACCAGTGTGAAGATTCCGGCTCCCGGACATACCGCAGGCACAGAATGGAAGTCTGATGATACTAACCACTGGCATGAATGTTCTCGTTGCCACGACAAAAAGGACGAAGCGGCTCACGATTACGGTTCTGACAATGTTTGCGACACCTGCGGATATTACAAAACTGTACCGCACACTCACAATCTGACTTTGGTTGCTGCGAAAGCTGCCACCTGCACAGAGGGCGGTAAGGAAGCATACTACAAGTGCGAAGGTTGTGGCAAGTTCTATGAAGATGTACTCGGTACAAAGGAAATAACCGACCTTGCATCTTGGGGCAATATTGCTAAGATTGCCCACACCACAAAGCAAACCGTAACAAAGGCAACCCCAACAGCAAACGGCAAGATAGTAAATTACTGTTCGGTATGTAAGAAAACTCTTTCAACGACAGTAATTCCAAAGGCATCAAGCATAAAGCTTAAAGCAACATCATTAACATATAACGGAAAGGTTAGAACACCTAAGGTTATTGTTAAGGACAGAACAGGAAAGACACTTGTTAAGAATACTGACTATACTGTGTCTTATGCAAAAGGCAGAAAGTATGTTGGCAAGTACGCAGTAAAGATTACCTTTAAGGGTAAATACAGCGGAACAAAGACGCTTTATTTCACAATCAAGCCAAAGGCAACAAGTATTTCCTCACTTAAAGCAGGTTCAAAGAAGTTTACAGTAAAGTGGAAGAAGCAGGCTACACAGACAACAGGCTATCAGGTACAGTACAGTGCCTCAAGTAAATTCAGCAAGGCTAAGACCGTAACAGTAGGCAAGAATACAACAGTATCAAAGAAAATTTCAAAGCTTTCGGGCAAGAAAAAGTATTATGTAAGAGTTCGCACCTATAAGACAGTTAAGATTAACGGCAAATCCATAAGGATTTATTCAGGCTGGTCAAAAGCTAAGACTGTTACAACAAAGAAATAAAAACTATACCGTAACCTTTGATTCTGCCGGTGGCTCTGCAGTAACGACTCAGACTATCGAAGAAGGTCAGAAGGCAACCAAACCTGCCGCTCCTACCAAGTCTGACGATACCACCAAGCCTTCGGATGATGTTCAGAATCCGCAGACCGGCGACAACAGTATGAGTGGCTGTGGATCGCTCTGCTGTTCGTCAGCGGCTTCGGAGTTGTGACAACTACTGTTTATACTAAATTAGACGAAGCAATTTCTGATGCTGTTAAAACTGGGAAAATCACTCAAGAAGAAGCGAACGCAGCTTACAAATAAATATACGAGGCTTGTCTTAAAAAAGACGAGCTCAAAATGACAATGAAACTGTCACTCTCTGGAGACACTAGGAGTGACAGTATAATCATCATAAATAAAATGAATCTTCGGCATCAACCCACATCTGCATAGTTCCATCAAGGTATAGTCTTGCATATTCAAGTGGTTCATCAATAGCAAGTGCATTTAATGCACAATCTAATCTGGGTGTTGTTTTTAAATTCTTTTCTGCTTCCCAGCAGTCAATGCGGAGCATATAGCCAGCAGAAGTATAAACATCAATGCTGTTGCGTTGTGGATTGTATTCTGCAAATATTGTTCTCATCGTATCAAATCTCCTTATCATTCAATCAATCATTTGTTACAAAAATCAGAAGCATTTCAATCAGTTCACCATGTCGTTTTTATTTTGTGTTATACTGTTTTAGAGGATTTTCTTTTCCTTGTATTTTCCCTTATCAGGGTTCATAAATCCATATGGGAAGATATAACATAAGGGAAAGTCTAAGGGAAAGATCACCTGCGACAAACTTAGTGTTTTCAAGGGATTCAGAGATATTTGATAATAAAATATAACAATTATTAAATCCCTTGGAATACATGAAATCTCAATTCCAGTTTGCAGAACTGACTCAAAAGAGCTCGAAGGAGCTCTTTTTCCTCTTTATAATAGAGACATTAGAATCGGAATTGACCGAGCTGAAAGAGAAGGATGCTTGTTGCCCGAAAGACAAGAAGATGGAAGTAGAAGAAAACAAAAAATAATTTTTTATATGAAAGGCTGGTTGCAGAATGTCAAAACAAAATATTTATGATAATGATTTATTTTACGAAAACTTCGAGAAAATACGTAGCAAAGAAATCAATTTTAATGATATTATTGAAACACCAATAATATTAGGGATGATACCTGAACTATATAAAAAGAAAGTATTAGATATTGGATGTGGTATGGGGCAACATGCACTTCAATATTCAAAGAAAGGGGCGTTATCCGTTCTTGGAATTGATATATCGGAAAAAATGTTAGCATATGCAAGAAAAAATAATGCTGCCTCTAATATTGAATACAGAAGACTGGCTTTTGAAGAATTGGATGATTTAGAGGAAAAGTTTGATGTTATTACAAGTTCATTGGCTTTTGATTATGTAGAAAATTTTGAAAGGCTTATGAAACAGATTTATAGTCACTTGAATGAAAATGGCAAATGTGTTTTTTCGATGTCACACCCAATAAGTACAGCATATGATGGGACTTTTGACAGATATACCAGAACAGAAACTGGAGAAAGATTATATGCTAATCTACGAAATTACGGAATAGAGGGTAAGCGTGTTATTCATTGGGTAGTAGATGAATATGAACTTTATCATAGAACGATTTCAACATTAATAAATGATATTGTTTCTGCTGGATTTATTATTGAGGAATGTCAGGAATCAAAAGTACCAGAATCAATTAGAGAAAAGCGAGCAGATATGTTTGGAGGAGTTATTCATCAGCCAGACTTTATTTTTTTTAGGTGTGGAAAGAAAAATTAATATTTTATCTATGTAAAGAACCCGACAAATTCAAGTTTGTAAGGAACAGAAACTTTGAAGTTATAGGAGATTAAATATGATTTGGCAACAGGATATACAGGACGCTATTTTTAAACATATAGCAGAACAAATGAAATGTAGTGTAGATGAATTACATTCTGGTGAAACTAATTTTATCATGGACGAAACTGTTTCAAAACGCTATGTAAAAATTCTTAGTGTAGGTGATACAAATGTTGTAACAGTATCTAAAAATATTTATTCGGAGGCTATGAGATGCCTTCGTGGAAAAAACAGAGATGAGTTGTATGAGAGCGATTTTGTATTTGGTCAAACATTGCATTATGTTCCGGATTTAAGTCAAATGTCCATATTACCTTATACTAATGATTTTACATTTGAATTACTGGTTAGTGATGAAATTCAAAAATTGCGAGGAATACATGGTTTCGATAATTCATTATCATTTGACGAAGATGGTAATACTACGACATGTATTGTTCTATATGCAAAGAGAAATGACGAAATTGTTGCATTAGCAGGAGCCTCAATTGTAGATGATGACTTACGTGAGATTGGGATTGATGTAAAAAAGGAGTATCGTAGAAAAAACTTGGCTTCATTATTAGTACATAATTTGACTGTTGCAATAATGGAACAGGATAAAATCCCCTTTTATAGTGCTTCTGTAACAAATATAGCATCACAGGCAGTTGCAATTCGTAGCGGTTATATGCCATTATGGACAGATACATATGGAACTAGAGGTATTTGTTGATAGGAAGAACTGATAACAAGGTGAAATTCCAGGTTGTCGGATTGTAAAGGCAGAGCCTTACGCAAGGTGCAGGAGAAAGACTCCGCTCGGGTTAAGGGCGAAGCGCCTTAGCAGGTCAAGGGTGCAACCATTGCCCAGTTAGTGGCGTTTCGCCACTAAGTACTGGGTATTACTTGCAGCAGAGCTTCACAAGTTTTGGCAACTTCGTTGCTGTTCCCTTCGGGAAAATAATTAAATATTGTTGTTATTAACAGACTGAGTAGAGAAATTTACTTGGTCTTTTTTTGTAGAAAAGAAAGGAAAGATATGAATGAAAGCAACTAGACATAATGGAAGATCAGGTAAGCATTGAAAGAATGTCCCAAAGCCTTTATTTTTAAAAACAAATTTTGTTGGAGCGGATCCGGAAAAAATTAAAATGGTTACCAGCGTGTTTAGGCGTACAATCGCCTGAAACCGGATGGAGAGATAGAAAAAAGTCGAATGGGTGTAAGTTTACGTTGACAACTAAAACAACATGGTGTATATATGTATATATACACATACACAGACGGAACAAAACTTTGCACGAATGAAAATACGAGGTAAAGGCATGGAACAGACAATGATCAAAACCGAGAACGTATCCAAGAGATTCGGTTCATTTGCATTACAGGACATCCATTTTGAACTTCCGGCAGGTTATATCTGCGGACTGATCGGGGAGAATGGTGTGGGGAAAACCACACTGTTAAACATTCTGGCGGGACTTTATGAGTACGATGGAACGATTTCTATACAGGAGAAGGAGTACCGTACAAATCAGATGGAATTACAGCAGGATATTGGATTTGTGTTTCATGAGGAATGGTTCGATAACTGGGATTCTCTGATCGCAAACAGCAGGCATTATGGAAAATATTACAAAAATTATGATGAGACACTGTTAAAGGAATATCTTAAGAGATTCCGGTTGGATGGAAAGAAAAAATATAAGAAACTGTCCAAGGGAGAAAAGCTGAAGTTTGCATTTGCTTTTGCGCTGGCGCATCATCCGAAACTGTTGCTGCTCGATGAGCCGGGGGCGAATTTTGATCAGACCTTCCGTGAAGAATTCCATCATATTTTAAGAGAATTTACCGCGGACGGAACGAAGAGTGTGATCCTCTCGACACATATTACTTCGGATGTGGACCGGTTTGCGGACTATCTGCTGTTGCTTAAGAAAGGCAGACAACTGTTGTATGGAGATATCGAGTCGGTTCGTGATGCATACCGGATGGTGGCAGGCGAGCGTCATGCGTTGAGGGCTTTTGGCGGGCGGCTGGTCTATATGGAGGAGACACCGGTGGGCTGCAGTGCTCTGGTCAAACATGATCACGCGGAGTATGACCGGGCACTTAAGGTGTGGGAGCCGGACACGGAGGAACTGATGTATTATCTGGCGAAAGGAGCGGAGCATGGAAGAGGCAATCAAATATAAGAATGTGATCAGAGAATATTTTCTGGAATATAAGAACCGTGATCAGGTATTGAAAAGTATCTTTTATGTGATCCTGTTTGGCGCATCGTTTTTGCCTTTTGTATTTGGCAGTGCAAAGGAAGGGCTTGGGTATATATGGCTCATATTTCCGATGGCTCTTGCGCTGTTTGCAGCAATCACACATACGAGTGCCCTGCCGACGATGCTGTATCTGGTTCCCGGATCGAAAAAGCTGCGCGAGGAATATATCCGGAGAATGTTAAAGGTTAAGATTGGCCTGCCGCTTGCGTTGTGTGCGGTAATCGATATCATCCTGCTGATCGTGCAGCCGATGATGATAAAAGGCGTGATCCTGCAGCTGGTAACGGTGTTCTTTATGTCCTATTGTGTGGGAATTACAAACGACGGACTGGTCTGGCGGAATAATGCGTCGCGGGCAGCTTATGGGCAGGTAAGTTATTTTAACGGACCGATCACGGTATTCAGTGTGATCGCAAGCTGCGTGATGATTGGCATCTGTTCTTCGGAGATTACGAATGTGGAATTTTGGGTTGCGCTTGTTATTTATCTCATCATTTACGCACCTCTTTCTTATGCGCTTCACAAGCGTTGGGGTGGAATCAGAGAGAAACTCGCCGTCTATGAACTTGCAACGAAGGAGGAGACATGGGACTGGTAATCGTCATTGAACCGCATGGAACGTATGCCATCTACGAGCAGATCGTCAATCAGATCAAGAATCAGATCATATCCGGTGAACTGCAGCCGGACGAGGCGCTGCCGTCCATTCGGGGACTGGCAGCGGATATCGGCGTCAGCGTGATCACGACGAAGCACGCGTATGAGGAACTGGAGCGGGAGGGACTGATCCGTTCCGTTTCCAATAAAGGATTTTATGTGTGCAAATACAACACGGATTATCTGCACGAAAAGCAGCTGATGGAATTGGAAAAACGCCTGCAGGAGTGGATTACGCTTGCAAAACAGGCGGGACTTGGAACTGAGGATATTCGTGAGATGCTGGAGGGATTGTTGTAAGATGGAAGATATTATTTTTTCTGCGAAGCAGGTACAGGGGAAGAAAGCGTTATTCGGCAAAGGCAGGTTCGCTTTGCAAAATGTGGATTTTGAACTTCCAAGTGGATATATTATGGGAATCATCGGGGAAAACGGTGCCGGAAAGACGACATTCTTCCGCTATATTATGGAGGAAAAGAAGCATTATCGCGGCAGCTTTTATCTGGACGGAACCGACATCGCGGAAGATCATGCGTGGTCGATGAACCGGATCGGATTTGTCTCTGAGGAGCGGTTGTTTTTGCGGCAGAAGAGTGCAAGAGAGAATGCAAGGATGCTGGGCAGCTTCTATGATACCTTTGATATGGATCAGTTTGCTGCGCTGATGGAACAGATGGATCTTACCACGGCACGGACCGTGGAGAAGATGTCGCGCGGTGAGAATATGAAGTTTCAGCTTGCATTTGCACTCGCACACAAACCGAGGCTTCTTCTTTTAGATGAGCCGACTGCGGGGATGGATCCGATCTTCCGCAAGGAATTTTACAGGTTGCTCCGGCAGCAGTTGGAAGTGCTGGACTGTTCCGTGATCATGTCGTCGCACTTAGAGGATGACATCCGGAAAGAATTTGATTATATCGGACAGTTTGAGCATGGGGAATTTACTTCGTTTTATGAGAATGCATAAGGCGTTGTGGCAGTGAAGGTTATGCGGTGAGACGGCAATGGTTGAGTGAAGTGCAGAAAAATGTGCTTGAATCGAAACACATGGGTATTATGTGTAAAAGACAGGAGTGTCGAGGATGACGATAGAGGATAAGAAGCAACAGGAAAATTTGAAGAATTTTGACCGGAATTTAAAGGAGAGCACGGACCAGCTGGCATGGTTTTTATACTGGATGTTTGCAGCTGTTGTGCTAGTGTTAGGGATGACGCTGATTTTTGATGGAATCTTTTATCGGGATGCGTGGCTGATACTGAGCTATGTGTGGATGGTCGTTTTTATGGATAACTATGTATTGGCACCGTATCAATGGAGCAATGAAGCCTTCAGCCGGAGGATGCAAAAATCGGATGCGGTTTCAAAAATACTTCGGTTTGTTCCGGTTTCGGGAAAAAACTACATCCGTGTGAGGATGCAGTATCTTTGGAAGTTTGTGTGGAAATTTGGCGCATTTGCCATGCTGATCGTGATCGGAAGCATGAGCTTTACGCAAAAAATTTCTCTTGTGAGGGTGATGGAAGGTGTTCTTTTATTTTTGACCGGACCGATGCTCATTGGGTATATTGAGTTGAAGGAATCACTTTTTTGCAGATAATGCCTAAAAGAACAAAGTGCCTGACACAATAAACATCATATAATATGCTGAATTCCCTCACAGATCTTGCGGGCAACCACCGGATTGTTCATGGTATACAGGTGAATTCCATCGGTATCGTTTGCCAGCAGATCAATGATCTGGCTTAACGCATACGACATACCCGCATCAAATAAAGCTGCCTTGTTATCTTCAAATCTATGAATAATCTTCTGGAAACGCTCCGGGAAAGAAGCTCCGCACATCGTAATCATTCGCTTGATCTGCGCGGCATTGATGACCGGCATGATGCCAGGAACAATTGGCACATTGATATCCGCAATCCGGCAGTCCTCCACAAAACGGTAAAACTGTGTGTTGTCAAAAAACAACTGGGAAAGCAGCACTTCTGCTCCGGCATTTACCTTTTCCTTCAGGTGTCGGATCTCTTCAATCTTATTGGCAGATTCCGGATGACATTCCGGGTAGCAGGCACCTAAAAAGCAGAAATCCCCCTTCGGTTTCAGATAGGAAATGAGGTCGGATGCATGCTTAAAATCATCTTTTTCGGTAAGATCCGGATTTCGGTCTCCGCGCAGTGCCAGCACATTCTGGATGCCTTCTGCGGTAAGGATTCTGGCAAATTCATCAATTTCTGCCCGGTTGTAATGCAGGCAGGTCAGGTGCACAACCGGCTCCACATGGTAGTTCTGCTTAATCTTTTTGGCAAGTTCAATCGTGCGGTTACAGTTTAAGCTGCCGCCCGCACCAAACGTCACGCTGATAAAATCCGGCTGCAGTTCGCACAGCACATCAAGTGTCGCATCAATATTTTTCAGTTCACTGTCCTTTTTCGGAGGAAATATCTCAAAAGATAAGCTTTTTTTATGATTACATGCGTCAGAAATTTTCATTTTAATACCGTCTTTCGTTCAAAATTATTGTAATTATCCTGATTATAGCAGGAAAAAATAAAACTGTACAATACATAAATGATGCATTTCTCCATAGATTCAGGTTATAGCAGGAAAAATCAGCGATACGATTGGAATCAACACGGCGCGGGTAGCAGTTCTTTTAAGAAAAATGGAGTCCAAAGATCTGATTGGAAAAGAAAAAAGAACACATAGTTTTACAGATAATGAACATAATAAAATTACAGCGTAAAAATGCAACAATTCTTATAAGAGAGTTGCATCCTCTGGATGAAGGGGAATAAACATGGAGGTTCTTATGCTGAAACTGAGCTTGAAACCGGGCGAATACATTACATTGGGAGATAACATTAAAATTATTTTCTCTGGAGGCTCTGCCAACAACATACATCTGCTGGTGGATGCACCGCGCGAAATAAATGTTGCCAGAAACAGTGCGGGCAAAGACAAAAAGCCATCGCCTTATTATAAAGAAAAAGGAATTTCAAAAACAGCACAGCGTGAGATTGCAGAAATCCTCATGCGCGAAAAGCGCAACCAGTCGCATGTCAGCGGGGAGGAGACCGTGACATACAAAAAACGGTAATAAGCAAGGCGATCCTGGGGACATATAGAAAATTTTTGCTCTGTTATGTCCCACTTTTTTGGCACAGTGGGACATATAGAATCATTCCTTTGCATTATGTCCCTTATGTCTGCGGCAATGGGACATATAGCGTTTTTTCTGGCATATATGTCCCGGTAAACAAAAGAAAAGGGACATAGTGAGTAAGTTTTCATGTATATGTCCCAGCGAGCAAAAGAAGAGGGACATAGCCGATAAGTTTCCGTGCATATGTCCCACAAGCAAAAGAAGAGGGACATAGCCAATAAGTTTTTATACATATGTCCCGAAAGAGAGAAGAAAAAAATTCAGCCAGCAGATTTTCACACATATGCCAATATCCAGAAGGCAATGTGCATAAAAAATCCCGCCACAGAGGGAGGAAAAGATATTCTGTGGCGGATCTATAAGAAAAATCGCTTTCGCGAATTGTTTTTAGTCGGAACTGACAGCACCCCAACACCGTTTGTTAAAATACAACAGCCCCTTTTGTTTTGATGGTTTTATATTACCAGTGCATTATGAACAGGTTGTGACAACATGCTAAAGAGTTTATGAAAATTCGAAATAACTTATAAACTTAGGTATAAATTTCTCAGCATGATTCCTGGGCAGCAGGCGATTTTTTAAGGGTTCCCCAGATATGTCGATTCATGGACATCTAGTGTGTGATTGCTTATACAAAGACTTTTCTGTGCAAATCCGGAGATATCCGAACATTAAAATTTCCCTGTCCGAACAAGCCTCTTAAATCAATGTAAGTCGAGAATTACAATGAAAAGATTGGAGCAAAGTGACTCTTTTTACCCGTCCCCGCCGCTTTGGAAAGACATTAAATATGAGGATGCAAGGTATCGTATCACAGAGCTGGCAGGAAGAGAGGCACAACGTTTTTCATTTTTGTCAGAGAGTGACAAACTATCTGATAATGAAAAGGAGCAGTATCAGGCAATTGTCGCATTGCATAATGGCAAATATTCTATGGATGAGAATATACTGACATCAAGCATATATATACTGTCACATTTATTGCATAGGCATTATGGACAAAAAACCGTAATCATTATAGATGAATATGATGTTCCACTGGATAAAGCGTTTCAGAATGGCTATTATCGGGAGATGGTTTCACTCATCAGAGGACTTTTCGGAATGGCTTTAAAGACCAATGATAGTCTGCAGTTTGCCGTTTTAACAGGATGCCTGCGTATTCCCAAAGAAAGTATTTTTACAGGACTTAACAATTTCGAGGTTTTGTCGGTTTTAAATGTTCCGTATGATGAGAGTTTTGGATTTACGGACAATGAGGTTGAAAAACTTCTGGATGATTATACGTTTTCAGACCACTATCCGGAAGTTAAGGAGTGGTACGATGGTTATCATTTCCGAAACACCGATATTTACTGTCCGTGGGATGTTATCCGGTATTGTAAAAGCCTGTGCGCAGATTTATAGACAAAGCGGATGTCCAGACCAAAAACGAAATCGAGCGTCTGATTGCAGGAGAATGCATTGAAAAAGAAATCTCGTTGGAACTCACATATGATGAGCTTGATAAAAGCATTGAAAACCTGTGGAGCGTACTTTTTACTACCGGATATCTGACGCATCAGGGACGTACAGAAAGCGGAAAATACCGCCTGACTATTCCAAACAGGGAAATTAAAAACCTTTTTATAAAGAAAATCAGGGAATTGTAATCGAACTCAAATATGCAGAAAATGGAGATGTGGATGCTGCATGTGCCAAAGCACTGGAGCAGATAGAGGAAAAAGACTATGTGGATAGGCTGAGACAGGATGGAATGAGAAACTTTATCAAGTACGGAATTGCGTGTTTTACGAAGGATTGTAAGGTTGTGGTTGGAGAATAACAAAAATCTCTTTACAAACCGCAGAAGATATGCTAGATTTTTATACAAGCTGATTGTCCCGTTTGTTTCTGCAACCGGAAATGGGGGCATATGTTACACACAAAAAAGAACTTCTTAAAGTCAGCACTGGCTGTCTTCTGCATGGTTTCCATGCTTTTATTCTCCAGTTACAACGGAATCACAACAGTATATGCTGCCAGCGGATACGAATACGTTCTGCTGACAAAATACAGTAAGACCATGAAAATTGGAGACGAGTATTATCTGACTGCGATCACTTCTACCGGAAAGAAACCAAAGTTTTCTTCGAGTGATTCCACAGTCGCGTCCGTGAACACTTATGGAAAGATCACGGCGAAAAAGGCCGGTAATGCTACGATCACTGCAAAAATTGCAAATGGGGAGGCAAGCTGCAGGGTTACAGTTGAAAAAACGGTCATTACATTAAGTCAGAAATCCATATCCTTGGAGAACGGATATACGGCCCGGCTGAAAGCCGAGACATCAACCGGGCATCCGGTCACGTACAAATCCGCCCGCTCGAGCATCGCCTCGGTGGATGAAAACGGCGTGATCACAGCGAAAAAACCGGGTGAAACTACCATCACGGTCACGGCAGATAAAACCTCCCAGACCTGTAAAGTGACGGTAAAGCAGCCAACGGTCCGGCTGGACCGGACATCCGCATCCCTTTACCGGAAGGGGACGCTCCGGTTATCCGTTTCTTCCACATCCAAAAGTATTCCCATGTGGAAAACAAATAAAAAAAGCGTAGCCACGGTGGACAATGAGGGCAGAGTTACCGCTGTAAAAAACGGAACAGCCATCATCACGGTCACAGTCGACGGTGTCAGCAAAACCTGTGAGGTCACGGTAAAGAAGCCAAAGATTACCGTCGGACAGGAACAGATTTCGTTAACGGCCGGCGAAACATGTCAGCCGAAGGTAACGGTATCCTCCGGCAACAAACCGGAGTACTACAGTTCAAACACAAATGTTGCCACGGTAAATGAGACCGGTGTGATCACAGCCATCGGCAGGGGACGTGCATATATTTATGCGAAAGAAGATGGCACGAAGGTACGCATGACAGTAACTGTCAAAGAAAAATAATACTACAGGAAGCAGAACAAAATTATGGTCTGTATGACAGACAATCTGCGGATCATAACCAAAGGGACAATCAGCGAAAGATATTGATGATGCATATATACAATGATATAATTGAAAGAAATGATGGAGAATCGGAGAATAATATTATACGGGGAGGAATGATTATGCTGAGAGTAGATTTTACATTTGACAAAAAAATAATAGAAAAAAATGGATATACAATGTCAAATATTTATGAAACTATAAAAATGGAATTTGATAAAAAAAATATTTCATGTGTGGCAGAAGGAGAAGTCCTTTCTTTCGGTGCTGGAGAAAAGAAAAACGATTTTTCTGATATGTGGACGATTATTATGCGCCTGACACGTTCTAAGTGGTTTTTGAATTATGCAACATCCTGCACATGGAACGAAAATAATAAAAGTGAAGATGTTTTAGCGCAAATAAAGAGAAAACAGATGATAAGTGCATAATATGGAAAATAAAACAAAAAACGGTTCAAGCCGAAAACAAATTACTTTTGATTTGAGCCAGAAGGACTTGGCAATAAATTATCCGAGACCTAAAATAACCATCAATCCCAAGTTTTATAAAAAGGCATATCGGGACATAAGCCAGTTTATGAAAATGAATGGATTTGAACATAGACAATATTCTGTCTATACTTCGAAGAATAGCCTTACAACATATGGTATTGTAGATCTTATGGAAAAGCTTTCCCAAAAGCTGCCATGGTTATATCTTTGTATAAATGAAATTGATGTCACTGATATAGAGGAACAGTATAGTGTTAAGGGAATTTTAAGAGAATTTATAAATCAAGAAGAAATACTCATTATTAAAGAAGAAATTCCGAAGGAGGAAAAATGAATTCGGTGGAAAATTATGCCATACGCTACTTAGAACCCAAGGATGTGAAGGATCTGGACCAGTATAACGCGCTGTTGCGCTATACCTTTCAGGTAACGGAGGATGAGTTGACGGCAACCGGATGGAAAGATGAAGAGATCAAACAGTCGAAGTTCCCGGTACTGGAGCGTGCGGATGTGCTGGGATGTTTTGATGGGGATACCCTGATTTCCCAGTTTGCCGTATATCCATTGAAAATGAATATATACGGGGAGGTATTTCCCGTTGGATTTGTTACGAGTGTTTGTACATATCCGGAATATACCGGGCAGGGCATTATGAAAAAACTGATGTATCAGAGTCTGGAACATATGAAACAGCAGGGAAGACCGTTTGCCCTCCTGTATCCTTATTCCATACCGCTGTATCATCATCTGGGCTGGGAGATCATATCCAATAAAATTTCTTTCAATATCAAGGATCGGCAGATTCCGACGAAAGTAAAAGCACCCGGGTATGTACGGCGTGTGGACTGGGACAATACCGATTTTCATGAGCTGCATTCGCATTTTGCATCAATCACACACGGCTGCCTGTTCCGGAATGCACTGGCGTGGGAGGAATACTGGCGCTGGGATGAGGACGATACGAACGTGGCAGTTTACTATAACACCAAGGACAAGCCATGCGGATTTATGGTCTATCTGATCAAAAACGATATCATGCATATCAAGGAAATGATCTACTTAAACCGCGAGGCAAAAAAGGGGCTGTGGGAGTATATCCACGCGCATGATTCCATGATCGATGCGGTGCATGGCTATACCTATTTCAGCGAACCGATTGCGTTTGAGATGGATGATGGGGATATCAAGGAAACGATCCGGCCGTATGCCATGGGACGGATTATTGATATCGAGAGCTTTTTACAGGATTATCCATGTGATCCGGATGGCGGAACACTGTATATCGAACTTGAAATTGAGGATCACCTGCTTTTGTGGAACAATCGCAGTTTTCGGCTCTGTTTTTCCGATGGAACATGTATGCTGACCGATGAACCGGCAGAGTATAAGTTAAAAATGGAGATAGGTACGCTGACTACCCTTTTACTGGGATACAAGACGGCTGAGCGTCTGTATGCCCTTGAACGCATTGAAGGAAAGCAGGAAGCGGTAGACCGTCTGGATGATGTACTGTTTCATAAAATTCCATATATTTCCGATTACATCTAAAAAATTCAGCATGGTATGTTATAATGGAAAGTGAAAATTACCGGGATACCGTTCTGCAGATACCGGTACTGGATGATTTTCGGAATACATAAGGGGACTACTTATAAAAACAACAGAAAAAATGAGTTTGGGAGGCAAAGGATTATGAAATCAGTACGGACAAAGCTTATAGCATCTATTTTGATCTGTTCTCTTTTTACATCGGTGCTGATCGGGGTGATTGCAATTTCAAATTCTGTGCGGACAGCCGGAAAAGATGCAATGACCATGATGCAGCTTACAGGGCAGAAGAAGACCGAAGAGATCAATTCCACGATTCAGAAGATTGAGCAGTCGGTGGATACGCTCAGTGAAGTTGCAATGAGTAATTTTGACTATGATTCGTTCCGGCAGAGCAAGGATTATGCGGATACATACACCGAGACGGTACAGCAGGCGGTGCTTGATTTTGCAAACCATACAAATGGGGCAGTGACGGTATATCTGCGGTATAACCCGAATTACTCCAATCCGACATCCGGTGTTTTTGCACAGCGTCAGTCAGTTGACAGTGAACTGCAGTGCCTGACACCGACGGATTTTTCCATGTATGATGAAAGCGATGTGGAGCATGTCGGCTGGTATTACCTTCCGGTACAGGCAAAGGAAGCTATCTGGATGTCACCGTACATGAATGAAAATATCAATATTTACATGATCTCATACGTTGTGCCGTTGTTTGCAGAAGATGGAACATCGATCGGTATTGTTGGTATGGATATTGATTTTTCACAGATTACTGATCTGGTGGATGAGACAACCGTATATCAGTCCGGCTATGCATTCCTGACGGATGCTTCCGGTTCCATCATGCATCACAAAAATGTGGATGAGGGTACAGTCATTACCGATCTGGACAGCTCCTTGAAAAAGGGTGCAGATTTTCTGGCAGAGGATGGCAATCAGGGGAAAACCTTAGAGTATACTTACAAAAATGTAGACAAGAAGCTGGCCTTTTATAATCTGGACAATGGCATGAAGCTGGTGCTTACGGCACCGGTGTCGGAGATTTATTCCGAGGCATACGGACTTGCAAAGATGATTATTCTTGCAATGATTGTTGCATTTATTCTCTCGGCAGTGATTGGTATTGTTATGGGTACCGGCTTAACAAAGCCAATCCGTCAGCTGACTTCTGTGATTGAGCAGACCGCTGCATTGGATTTCCGCCCGACAGAGGCTGGAGCAAAGCTGCGGAAGCAGAAGGATGAAATCGGGGATATGGCAACAAAGATCCACGATATGCGAAAGAAGCTCCGGGCGATGATGGAAAACCTGCAGCAGACGCAGCAGGTTTTGGAAACAAATACCGGAAATTTAAACCAGCTTATGAAACAGAACAGCGCTTATGCGGAGGACAATTCGGCGGCTACGCAGGAACTGGCGGCAGGGATGGAAGAGACCAGTGCAAATGCGGCGCACATTGTGGAAAACGTTGGAATTATGAGAGAAAGTTCCGACAATATCCAGCGGCTTGCAGAGGATGGAGAGAAAAATTCCGGACAGATCCAGGAGCGTGCCGGAGAGATGGAGCGGATCAGTACGGAGTCCCGCCACAAGACAGACCAGATGTATGCGGTCATGAAACAGAAGACGGATGCCGCTGTGGAGCAGGCGAAATCCGTACAGAAGATCAATGCGCTGACAGACAACATCAAACAGATTTCTTCCCAGACAAACCTTCTGGCATTAAATGCCAATATTGAGGCAGCCAGGGCTGGCGAAGCGGGCAGGGGATTTGCGGTTGTTGCTTCCGAAATCGGAGATCTGGCAACGCAGACACTGGATACCGTTTCCACAATTGACGAGATTGTAGGAGAGGTCAACAGTTCGGTTTCCAATATGACCGAATGCCTCACAACGATTATGGAATTTCTGGAACAGACCGTTCTTGGGGATTATGAGCATTTCGCACAGGTGGGGGAGCAGTATCATGCCGATGCGGACACATTCCAGCAGATCATGCAGCAGACAAAAGAAGCAGTGGATGCATTAGAGCAGCACATTGGAGAGATCTCTTCTACCGTATCAGAGATCAACTCCATGGTGGAACAGTCCACAGATGGAATCAGCGGTATTGCCGAGAAATCCGGCAGTACGCAGAACCTTGTAACCGAGGGTTACGACAAGCTGCAGGAGTGCACACAGTCCGTCAATGTGATCCGGGATTTTGTCGCGCAGTTTCATTTGGATTGAAAAAGGAAATTTTACATCGGAAACGAGGAAAATTATAATGAAGAAAACATTAAAACCGGAAACCACAAAACCACAATATGTTGTGACAACAGACATTACTTATGCGCAGGTTGATTCCTGGTTCGGTCATTGCCGGAGAGATCTCAAATTGGATCTCATCTATCCGGAGGATGGGGAAGGAAAGACATATCCATGTATTGTATGGATTTGCGGTGGCGCATGGCAGCGCATGGACAAAGCAGCGCATCTGGCATATCTGGGCACACTGGCGCAGGAAGGGTTTGTTGTTGCCAGCGTAGAGTACCGGACATCCAACGAGGGAACGCATCCGATGCAGCTGTGTGATATCAAGGCAGCAATCCGATATCTTCGTGCATATGCAAAAAGATATCGGATTAACAGTGAAAAATTTGGTGTGATGGGAGAATCTGCAGGAGGATATCTGACATGTATGGCAGCACTGGATCGGGATAAAAAACTGGATACAGGTGAGTATCTGGAGTATTCCAGTCAGATACAGGCGGCCTGTCCGTGGTATCCGCCGACAGATGCGTCCCATTTTCCATATGATGATGTGGAAAAGGCAGCCATGTCTTCAGAGTCGTTGCTGATGGGATTTAATGTTATGACACATCCGCAGGAAGCTTATGAGAATTCCCCGGTTTCCAAAGTGACACCGGATGCGCCGCCATTCCTGCTGATTCATGGAACCAAAGACAGTACCGTGCCTTTTTCGCAGAGTGAGGAATTGTATGATGCGTTAGAAGCAGCCGGCTGTGATGTGACATTGCTTGCGCTTGATGGTGCAGAGCATGCGGACCTGATGTTTTTCCAGGATGAAGTATGGCAGCAGATCATTGCATTTTTTAAACGGACATTATGACACAGCAGTTGAAGGACATATACAGAAAAATTTTCTGATTATGTCCTTCTTTTTTATATAGCTGGGACATGACAAATGACTTTTTCCCCTATATGTCCTTATGTTTGTTCGAAGCAGAACCTTATTAACAATTCTAAGTATGAAATACAATTCCAGTTGCGAAAATACAATAGGTATTGTATAGTAAAAATGTTGAATGGCAAATCCATAGCATATCGCTAAAATTTTCCATAACGAATCAAATTGAATACATTGCATAACCGCTTTTCTTTTCGTATAATGTAAGGAGGACAGTGATTGAATTACAAAAGAACAAAAAGCTGGTTAAAGTTTGTACGCAGGTTCCGGTTTCACAACAGGAAGTATAAGGACCGCTTATTTCAGAGAGTGTTTCAGGATAAGGAGGATCTGCTCGAACTGTATAACGCGATCAACGGAACAGATCATCAGAATCCGGAGGAACTTGAGATTACGACGTTGGAAGATGTGATATTTATGTCCATGAAAAATGATAAATCGTTTATGATTTCATCGACCATGAACTTGTACGAGCATCAGTCAACTGTAAACCCGAATATGCCGGTCCGTGGGCTGCTTTATTTTGCGCAGTTGTATGATGAATACATCAAACTGCATGATCTGAATATGTATGGTCATAAACTGGTAAAGCTGCCGATGCCGCAGTATATTGTATTTTACAATGGTACAGAGAAAATTCCGGATGATTATACGCTTCTGTTGTCGGATGCTTTTGAGAGTGATCCGTCTGCAAAAGATATGGAACCGGCGTTAGAATGCAAGGCTCGGATACTTAATGTAAACAGTGGACACAATGCCGAACTGATGAATAAGTGCAGACGGCTGATGCATTATTCTTTGTTTATTGCAAGGATACGGCAGAACATTGACAGGGGAATGCCGATTGAGCAGGCAATTGATGAATCCATATCGTATTGTATCCGGCATGACATTTTAAAGGATGTTTTGCTCAAGAATCGAAGCGAGGTGCGTCATATGCTGTTAACAGAATTTGATGAAAAGAAATTTGCAAAGTCCATATGGAAAGAGGGACATGAATCAGGTTATACCGAAGGCCGCGAATCAATTCTGGAAATTCTGGATGCGATCAACAGGGGAAATGATACCGTAGAAAAACTCACTGCATTGGGCTACGATGCAAAAACGGCACAAGAAGTATTGGAGAAGAAATAAATCGAAACAACAATGGTTATGCAGTAAGTGAGGAAAATTTCAAAACGGGGATATTCCATTCAAAAATGGCATTAGTTAGATCGACCTAACCAATGCCATTTTTTATTTTAATAGCATAAAGCATTAAAATCATCATTAAGTGATGGATTATGTAAAATTTAAATTATATCTTCCGGGTTTACATTTTACCTGCACAATGTAATTTTTATTGTATTTCAAACAATGTAAATTTATGGATTCTCCAAGTTTAATAGTTGTATCCTTTAAAACAATTGTTTGGTTCTCATCTAGAATGCGTATGGTTATATCATAGGGATTGTTTATGTCATTTATTACTTCTTTTTTATAAAAAACAGATGAAAAAATCAAATAATCACCGTCATTTATGCGTACTTGAAACCATTCATCCGAACCATGGTTGTTATCTATGAATGCTATATCCATAGGGGAGAAAAAGTCGTGAAGTACTCCTACTTCCTGAATGGCAAACATAGCAGTCATTACAAGAAACGCGGTAGAAATAATTGCAGCAATCATTTTGATCCGGACTTTTTTTCTGATTTTAGAAAATGGAGTCTTACTGTCTCCGACTTCACTAAGTGGGGGACATTCGATCGGATCTTTCATGGCTGCCAGTTCGTTTTGACATTTGCTGCAATGATTTATATGGTCTTCAATAAGTTTTCGGCTGTCGTCAGAACAGACGTCATCAACATATAATGGCATTAAATCTCTTACGATATCACATGTTATTTTCATCTTCGATTACCTTTCTGATCTTTGTTTTTGCGCGGAAATAGTTAACGCGCGCCCAATTTTCACTTTTGTCAAAAATTTCTCCGATTTCTTTAAAACTCATTTCCTCGTATGCTCGCAGCCAGAACACTTGTCCATAAGGGTGCTTTACCTGTCTTAAAGCGGATAGTAATTCTTTGGTTTCTTCTTTTATGAGATACGTGTCCTCAAGATTCCCCTGATTGTTTACTGCTTCAAAAGATTCTAAATGTTCAATTCCGACTGTGGTTTTATGTTTCTCTTTTTTCAGATAATCAAAATATAAGTGTTTTGCAATCTGACATAACCAGACCGAAATTTTACAGTTTCCGTTATAACGGTGCGCTGATTTGTATGCCTGATAAAAGGTCTCCTGTGTCAGGTCTTCTGCCAGATCAAAATTGCCGCATAAGGAAATTAAAAAATGTTTTACGGTATTTGCATACTCCATGTACATCGTTTCAAGTGGAGTATTCTTTTGCATTTTCCTGTTTCACCTCCTCGTATTGCGCAATCTATATATAAATAGAATTTTTGTTTGTTTTGTTACACTTTCATTATAAATTATTTTTTGAAAATGTGCCAGAAACAGATATTGACACATGAAAGCAAATTGATTATAATTGTGTCAAAAACAAAAGTGGCACGGGAGGCATATGACAATTACATCATTGAAAAGTGCATTGCAGCGAATTGCGCAACTGGAACGGGAAAACGAACAGCTTCGGGCGGAACTCGAAGTATATAAAAATCGTAATACCGGCGGGAGGAAAAAGCATGACGAAGCATGGATGACTTCTTACCGGGATTTTGCTGTAAAATACGAGGGCGGGATGACAATTATGGAAATTGTTGCACAGGGGGAAATCAGCCGCAGGACAGCGTACCGGTATAAAGCTTATTACGATGAGCTGCAGAAAAATAAAGAAAACATGCATGAGTGAGGGGACAAAACGCAATATTTCTGTTGTAAAAGATGCAGATGGAAACAAAATTGTCGTGATAAATGATATTATATTTAAGGGAAAGAAAATAGCCTGGGATGATGTCGAAAAATATCTCAGAAAATATGTTGGTGAGGTTTATAGTATTGCAGAAGATAAAGAAATTGTTTTTATAGGAACAGAATTGCCAGGGGAATATGCAGGATCTGTTTACACGAAAAAATTAAGAGGGATGAATGCAAAGGCAAAAGCAAATGCAGTACAGATTTTACCGGAAATGATAGAGATAGCTTCTAATGGTGTATTTGAACATAACCGCAAAGCAAAACATGCGCGCGATGCGAAGATGGGCTGGTATCGGTATGATACGAGATTTGCATTGCCAGTATATAATGATCATGGGGAAGTGGACAGATATAATATCTTTACAGGTCGATTATTGATACGGCACGCTTCCAGTGGAAAGAAGTACCTGTATGATGTTCTGGAAATAAAAAAAGAAACGAGCAAGTCCTGTCAGGCATAAACCCTACCCGGTGAAAACCCATTTCTTAATATAAAAAGAATAACCCCATTTTATTTTACAGTCAAGTAATTTTTAAAATTTACTGTATACAGATGGTTTCTGTTCACTTAGCACCTAAACAGGATAGATCATCTGGACAACAGCAAAGAAAACACAACAAGGAGAACCAATTGAATTTACTCGAAACACTAAAACATTATTTTGGATACGACAGCCTGCGGCCGGGGCAGCAGGAACTGATGGACGGAATCCTGCAGGGAAAGGATGTCCTTGGAATCATGCCGACAGGCGCGGGGAAATCCCTGTGTTATCAGGTTCCGGCGCTGATGCTTGAGGGAATTACGCTTGTGATTTCCCCACTGATTTCGCTCATGTCAGATCAGGTCAAGGAATTGAATCAGGCAGGTGTGCATGCAGCCTACATCAACAGTTCTCTGACAGAAAACCAGATACGCGTGGCACTTGCCTATGCAGCGCAGGGAAAATACAAAATTATCTATGTGGCACCGGAGCGGCTCAATACCGCGCGTTTTCTCGACTTTGCATATTATGCCGAAATTTCCATGGTGACAGTGGATGAGGCACACTGTATTTCCCAGTGGGGACAGGATTTCCGGCCGAGCTATCTTGAAATTGCGGATTTTTTAGCAAAACTGCCAGACCGTCCAATTGTCAGTG
The DNA here is from genome assembly GCF_003462365.1 of Roseburia sp. TF10-5. Lineage (NCBI taxonomy): Bacteria > Bacillati > Bacillota > Clostridia > Lachnospirales > Lachnospiraceae > Roseburia > Roseburia sp. TF10-5. Next base: position 61,826 of record NZ_QTYW01000009.1, read on the forward strand.
CATTTACCGCGACCGCCACAGAGCGCGTCAAGCAGGATATCACCGCAAGTTTGCATTTGCAGAATCCGGTGACCGTCGTGACAGGATTTGACCGTCCGAATCTGTTCTTCCGTGTGGTCAACCGCAAGGGCGGAAAAGAGACGGACAACAGTATCTTAAATTATGTGAAAAGGCATGAGGATGAGAGTGGAATCATCTATTGTGCCACGAAAAAAAATGTGGACAGTGTGTATGCCCTTTTGTTGCAATATGGCATTGCGGCTGGGCGCTATCATGCAGGTCTGTCTTTAGAGGAACGGAAAAAGAATCAGGATGATTTTACTTATGACAGAATCCGTGTGATGGTTGCAACCAATGCATTTGGCATGGGAATCGACAAATCCAATGTGCGCTATGTGCTTCATTACAATATGCCGCAGAGTCTGGAATATTATTATCAGGAAGCTGGACGCGCCGGGCGTGACGGGGAAGAAGCGGAGTGCGTGTTATTTTTCTCAAAACAGGATATCATGATAAACAAACGCCTGTTGCAGTACAAATCCACATCCGGGCAGGTATCCGATGATCCCGTGGTGCGGGCAAATGAGCAGAGGAAACTCAATGAGATGATCCGTTACTGCGAGACCGATGAGTGTCTGCGCCAGTTTATTCTGTCCTATTTCGGGGACAACAGTCCGTGTACCTGTGAAAAATGCAGCAACTGTGTGGTCGTGGAAGATGAGGCGGAGGAAACTTATATTCCGACCGGAAGAGAAAAGAAAAAGGCATTGCAGCTTGCTGATCTGACACCGGAAGGGCAGGAACTGTTTGAGCAGCTTCGCAAATGCCGGACGGAACTTGCCGTGGAAAAAGGTGTGCCACCGTATATTATCTGTTCCGATAAGACATTAAAAGATATGTGTGCCAAATGTCCTGTGGATTCCACCGCGATGGCAGCCGTGTACGGAATGGGTGCACAGAAAATCGAAAGTTACGGTGCGCGTTTTACACAGGTTATCACAGCATTTCTGAACGAGCATGGTGGAGAAACTGCTACAGCGGAGGCATTTTCCGGCATGACAGTAGATACCACGACAGCAGCTCCGGCAAGAAAAAAGAAGCTGCCGTTTTATATCGCTCCGGAAAAACTTGATGAGGTGGAACTGACCGACACCTGTATGCTTTCAGAACTGACAAACCGGATCAATGCGCTCTGCGAAGAGAAGGATCGAAAGAAACTGACCGCTTCATTTATCAATCAGCTGCTTGTGGAAAAAGGATATCTTGAGGAAACCATGCAGGGAGAAGAAAAGATAAAGCGTGTGACGGAAAAGGGAAGAGCCGTAGGAATCCGGGAAGAGGAGAGACAGGCAAAATACGGAAGAAATTATTATGCGCTGGTTCACACGCGGGAGAGCCAGCAGATGATTTTGGAGGAACTGGGGAAATATTTGTTACAGTTTACGCCAGCAGTATAATTGTCCCCTGCTTTGTGTTATACTAAAACAAAACGATAAAGGACAGGATTATTCTATGAAAAAAACAGGAATCATGACAGACAGCCACAGTGGCATCTTAGAAAACGAAGCATCTAAGCTGGGGATTGCCGTACTGCCAATGCCTTTTTATATTGATGAAAAATTATATCGTGAAGGAGTGGATATTTCCAGAGAGGAATTTTATGAAATGCTTCGTAAAGGTGCGGATGTGGCAACATCCCAGCCGTCACCGGAGAGTGTGATGCATATGTGGTCAGCCATGCTGCAGGAATATGAAGAACTTGTCTATATTCCGATCAGCAGCGGTCTGAGCGGTTCCTGCATGACGGCACAGGCAATGGCACAGGAGGAGCCGTATGCCGGAAGAGTATTTGTTGTAGATAATGGACGCGTGTCTACGCCGATGCACCGTTCGGTTCTCGATGCCGTGGAGCTTGCAGAGAAAGGATACCGTGCACAGAAAATTAAAGACATTCTCGAAAAAAACAGACAGCATATGGTCATTTATGTGGGACTCAGCACGCTGACATATCTGAAAAAGGGTGGACGGATCAGTTCAGTTGCTGCGGTGGCAGCAGATGTGCTGAAGATTAAGCCGGTTATGAAATTTGGTGTGGGAAAGTTAGATGTCTATCAGAAGTGCCGTGGAATGAAAAATGCGAGAAAAGCAATGATAGACGCAATGAAAAAAGAATTTAAGACGAATTTTAAGGAGGCTTATGAAGCAGGAAAACTATATCTTATGGCTGCATCAAGTTCTACCGCAGAAGTAACGGAAGAGTGGATACGGCAGATCAAAGAAAGCTTTCCGAGTATGGATGTCATGTGCGATAATCTGTCGCTGGGGCTGTCCTGTCATATTGGACCGGACGGGCTGGGAATTGCCTGCTGTAACAAAGCAGAATAGTATTTTAGAAATTTATCCGTGCAGTACCACAGTAAAAACAACGCCCCGATCCCGTGGAAAACCTTCAGGCAGCGGAGAGCAGTCACGGGGATCGTGTACCAGAATCTTTCCGTGATGTGCACGAACGATTTCCTGTGCTGTGCATAAGCCCAGACCAAAGTGATCGTGGTCAGTATGTGCATGGTCCGTGCGATAAAAGCGTTCAAAAATATGCGCTTTTTCTTCCTCCGGAATGGAAGGCCCGTCGTCTGCCACGGCAAAGATGGTGTGGTGTGCGGACTGAGACAAAAGCAGCAGGATTTTTCCCCCCTGTGGGGTATAAGACAGTGCATTGTCCATAAGAATGGACAGAACCTGTGTGATGCGCTCCGTATCCAGCGCGCAGTCACGGTAAGCCGCATCCACAAGGGAAAACTGCAGGGAAATCCCCTTGGAAGCAGCCAGGTTTTCATATTTTTCATAGACACAAAGCAGCAGATCATCAGGGGCGGCATCGTTGATCTGTAAGGAAATTCCGCGGGCATCAGCGTTTGCAAGCAGCAGCATATCCGCAATCAGATGCTGCATGCGGAGTCCTTCCTGCCGGATCAGAGAGAGAAAATGATGCCGTTCCGTGGAAGATTCCGATTTTTCTACCGTTTCCAGCCCGGACAGCATTACTGTTAGGGGGGAACGGAGTTCATGAGAGGCAGCGGCAACAAATTGCTGCTGTTTTTTTTGTGAAATTTCCAGTGGCTGTACCATGCGTCCGGTAAAGAACCAGGAGAACAGAATCAGCAAAAGAAAGGTTATCAGATCGGCTGCAAATACTCCTATGGTCATATGCGCAATCTGGCCTGTCTGATGGGAAGTGTCGTAGAGAATCACAAAACGGATCTGTCCGTTTCCGCGCAGCAAATATCCGACAGAGGCATAGTAAGTTTCTCTTGCAGAAGAACGATAGGTCAGTTCTTTATGCGCAATCGTTTGTCCGTCTTTACCGGTAAAGATATCTGTACCGCATTTTTTCAGCACAGCGTTGCGCAGATCCTCCCAGTGGCTGTCCTGCAGACGGTCATAGTAGAGCGACTCCTGATTATCGTACAGGTAAATGGTGAAATGATGCTGTTCCTGCATTTGCTTTAACCACTGATGGGAGATATAATCCTGGCTCTGCAGACTGGCAATCACAGAAACCAGTTCTTTCTGAAAGGCGGTATATCCCGTCTGAACAATTGCCTTTCGCGCAAAAAGCAGACACACCACGCTGAGTGCCAGAAGAATTGCCCCTGTGATAACCGTGCAGAAAAAAGTCAGTTGCCGGTGTAATTTTTGAAACATCTTTTCCTCCCATGTGTTATTTGATACAGTAACCAATTCCCCGCACCGTCTCTATGGTTGCGTGGCTTCCCACCTGTTGTAAGCGTTTGCGCACAAAATGGATGTAGGTATCGAGATTGCTTTCTTCTACCGGGGCATCCGCACCCCATACGCGGGAAAGAAGCACCAGGCGTTGCAGGATCATCGAGGGGTTCTGCAAAAAAATCTCCAGAAGACGTCCTTCCCGCCCGGAAAGCTGTATCCCTCCTTTAGGCCCGGTCAGTTCCCGCAGCCGGCTGTCGTATGTAATATCTGCATAAGAAAACCGGTTGTTGTCATCGTATACATGATTGCGTCTGCCGATGGAGCGGATGCGCGCAGAAAGTTCTTCATACGCAAACGGTTTTACAAGGTAATCGTCAGCTCCGCAGTCAAGTCCTTCCACACGGTCATACAGCTCTCCAAGGGCTGTGATCATAATGACAGGAGTGGAAATGCCTTTGCTTCGGGCTTTTTGCAGAACAAGAAGTCCGTTCATGGTGGGCAGCATGCGATCCAGAAGAATCAGGTCATAGGCATCCTGCAAAACCAGATCCAGCCCGTCGCGTCCATCCATGCAGACCTCTACTGTGTGGTGTTCTTTTTCCAATTGAAAGCACAGCATTTCACATAAATTTTTATCATCTTCTATCAGCAGAATTTTCATTTGATTTCCTCGTTGTTATTCTTGAATTGTCCTTAGTATAGCAGATTTATCTTAAAGAAATCTTTAAATGTACCGGAAAATTAAAGATTCCCTTAAAGAAAATTTAAAGAAAGCTCTGCTACACTTAAAGGCAGAAAGGAGATTGTAGAGAAATGAAGATGAAAAGGAAAATTTCCATGCTACTGATGGTATGTGTCATAGTGGCAGGGCTGCTGGCTGGCTGCGGTTCCCGTGGCACCGGTAATCAGAAAAATACAGAGGATGCCGCGTCTACACAGGGCGGCAAAGGACGGTTTGTGGAAAGCGAAGTAACGCTGCCGGACAATCTGCAGGTTATCAACGCAGTTGGAAAAAGTAAAGAAGGGGAGCTTACACTGATTGGCTATGATAACGACAACGGGAAACTGTTTCTTGCGCATTCGAAAGATCAGGGAAAGACATGGTCGCAGAAAGAACTTGAAAAAACAGATTGCTATGTGGCTGCCGTAAATGGAGAGGATGGATCGGCAGCAGTGTTTGGGTATAATAAAAAATCCGGAATGAAACGGGTGTCAGCAGACGGAAAAGTAACAAAAGTAAATTTGCAGCTTCCCGAATATCAGGCCACTGGAAAAGAAAGTGATGATATGGAGAATTTTGTTACTTCCGCAGTGTATGCCGACAATAAACTGTTTGTGACTGACTTAAACTGGGTGGTCTATGAGGTGAATCCACAGACCGGAGAGATGAGCAAAGCATTTTCCGATAGTTCCGAAAAGGTTAACCGTCTGATTGCAGCAGGAACAGAGTTTGCACTTATGACGGACAAAGGCATCCAGTTTGCGGATGCTAAGAGTGGGGCACTTGCGGAGCGTATGCAAAACGATGACGTGCTGCAGCAGGCAGTGGGTAAAATCAGCAAGTCACATAACACGGACAGCAATAATATTGCCATGACAATGGGGGATTCCGGAGATGAACTGTATTATATAAACAACGATGGACTTTTTTACCATAAAATTGGGGGAAGCACCACGGAACAGCTGATGAACGGAGAACTTACAAGTTTAGGAGACAGGAATGTGACATTTCAGGCACTGTATAAATTCGATGATAAAAACTATATGGTTTTTGTCAATGACGCACAGGGCGCGCGGCATTGTTATCGTTACACATATGATGCGGACGTTTCTGCGGTGCCTCAAAATCAGATTACCGTATATGCGCTGGAGGATTCCAATGCATTGCAGCAGCTGATCACAGCATATCAGAAAGACCATCCAGATGTGATGGTTAAAAAGACCATCGGTATGTCGGGAGAGGACGGTGTCACTGCGGAGGATGCCATCCGGACATTAAATACGGAGGTGCTTGCAGGGAAAGGTCCGGACGTGTTGGTACTTGACGGGCTTCCGGCAGACAGTTACGTACAAAAGGGGGTACTTGCCGACCTTGGCAGTTATGTAAAAGCAGCAAATGAAAAAGAAGGGCTTTTTACCAATATTACAGATGCTTATACAAAGAAAGGAAAAATCAATCAGGTTCCGGTGCGTTTTTACTGTACCGTTGTGGAGGGAGCGCAGGATCTGACCGATGCCGGGGTGAATTTAAAGCAGCTGGAGAACTATGCCGGTTCTTTGAATTCTGAAAAAGAAAAAGTATTCGGAAACTGGGGACCACAGACCACACTTGGGATGCTTTACGATGCAGACAGTGCCTCATGGAAAACAAAAACGAGTGTGGATCAGGAGAAGATCAGACAGTTTTTGAAAACTGCAAAAGCGTTGTATGATGCCGATAGTTATGCGGAAAAAGACCGGATTACCGATGAAATTGCAAACGGTTTCGCAGAGGGTAGTCTGCTGGGGATGGGCACAGGTGCAGCAATGTCCCGACTGATGGGAGGGGGACAGATTGCGATCGGATCACTGACAAGTGTAAATGATGTGCAGCAGCTTTATGGAATAGAAAGCAGTTACAAAGGCACGTTTACCCTGTTTGATGCCGGAGAGCATAAATCGTTTGTTCCGTTTTTAAGCCTTGGGCTGGCACAGAAAAGTGCAGATAATAAAAATGCACGGGCATTTATTGAGACAGCCCTTTTGGCAAAAGGACAAAACCAGATGACGGAAGGCTTTTCCATCAACCGCACGGCACTGGATACAGAGTGCAAAAACAGTCGGGAAAGCCAGATGGGAAGCAGTTCATCGGACGGTAGTTATGAGATCAGTTATGAAGTAAAGAAAATATCTGGAAAACAGCAGGAAGATCTGACAAAAATGTTGGAAAGCCTTGATACACCGACGTGGAACGACCGCGTGGTGCGGGATCTGGTGCTGAGTGAAGGACAAAAGTATCTGCAGGGGAAGCAGTCACTGGAAGATACGCTTTCCGCCATTATGAAGAAAGTGCAGTTGTATGAGGCGGAGTAAGTGGATGGGACTTTCGTTTTTACTTCCCGGGTTCTGTGGAGTGGCGGTTTTTTCTCTCCTGCCGTTTATGGATGTGATCCGCAGCTCCTTTGTGCAGGTGGTCAGTGGCAGATTCTGCGGACTCGAAAACTACCGCATTGTGTTACATAACCGTGCATTTTTGCTTGCCGTGAAAAATACGCTGCGATTTCTTCTGGTATGTCTGCCACTATTGCTGGGGATTTCCTTAGTGCTTGCCTTTCTGTTGCATGCATGGCAGATGGTATTTCATCAAAAGCTGCGTCTGCTCAAAGCTGCATATCTGGTGCCTATGGCAATTCCGGCGGCATCGCTTGTGCTGCTCTGGAAACTGATGTTTGACAAACATGGTTTTGTCAACGGTATCCTGCATTTGTGCGGAATCCATGCGGTTGACTGGATGAACACTGGTGCAGCGTTTTTTGTGCTGGTGTTCAGCTATATCTGGAAAAATCTGGGTTATACAATGGTTCTCTGGCTTGCAGGACTTTCCTCGATATCCCCGGATCTGTATGAGGCGGCAGAGATGGATGGTGCAGGAAGAATGACGCAGTTTTTTAAGATTACGCTGCCCCTGATCCGACCGCTGATTTTTACCATTGTGGTTCTTTCGTTTCTGAACTCTTTTAAGGTGTTCCGGGAGGCCTATCTTGTGGCAGGAAATTATCCGCAGGAAGATATGTATCTCCTGCAGCACCTGTTCAATAACTGGTTTACGGATCTGTCTGTGGATAAAATGGCGGCGGGAAGCGTACTTCTTGCACTGGTCATTACAGTATTTGTCCTGCTGCTCCAGAAATTGTGGGAGACAAATGAATGAAAAAAGCGATAGCCATTACGATTCTTGTTTTATTTGGAGCCCTTACCGCGGCACCGCTTGTCTTTCTTGTTTGCGGAAGTCTGATGGGAAGCGGGGAACTGGCGGAATATCTTGCACCGGTTCTGGAGAGTACAAAGGGATATGCGCGCTGGAGACTGTTTCCATTGTATCCGACGCTGCGAAATCTGGTGGAGCTTTGTTTCGATTCTCCAGAATTTTTTCAGATGTTTTGGAATACGATGAAGATTACGGTAGGAATACTTGCCGGACAGCTGGTATTTGGCCTGCCATCGGCATGGGGGCTGGCACGTTATCCGATTCCCGGGAAACGTTTTTTATACTTCTTATATATTCTGCTTATGATGTTACCGTTTCAGGTGACAATGCTCTCGCAATATCTGGTGCTCAATCGGTTGCATCTGATGGATACGACATGGGCAGTCATTGTGCCGGGGGTGTTTTCTACCTTTTCGGTATTTCTTATGTACCGCTTTTTCTGCGGAATACCGGAAGAACTGCTGGAAGCAGCAAGGATCGACGGTGCCGGGGAATGGAAGATTTTCTGGGCAATAGGGGTGCCACTTGGTTCCTCCGGAATTTTCTCGGCACTGGTGCTGCAGTTTCTGGAGTGTTTCAGTATGATTGAGCAGCCGCTGGTGTTTCTGCAGACTAAAAAACTGTGGCCGCTTTCGCTGTATCTGCCGGAGATCAAAGAGGGACAGATGGGGTTTGCACTGTGTTGTTCCCTGGTGGCACTGCTTCCAGCACTTTGCGTATTTGGCATGGGGCAGCAGTACCTGGAACTAGGCATTACAGCAGCGGCAGTAAAAGAATAGAATGGGTGATTACGAAATAGAAAATGCAAAGGAGGAAATACATGGGAAAACCCACAAAAATATTTATCGTGCTGCTGGGAATCATGCTTTTGTTTACAGTGATTTCCCGTTCGGCAGCATCTTTTACCGTTGCGCAGGTGCGCATTGAGCAGCCACAGGCGCGTAAGATTGAGCATAAAGTGACCGGGGACGGTACAGTGGAAAAACTGCTGGATCAGGCAGTGTATGCCCCGGCGGATATTCTGGTGGCAAAAGTGAATGTACGTAAAGGACAAAACGTAAAAAAGGGACAGACGCTTGCAGTGCTTGACATGGACAGCCTGAAAGATAAAATCCGGACGTTTTCTGATGACATTGAAATACTGCAGCTGCAAAATGACGCGCTGCTCTCTGCCGAGGCAAAGAAAAACAGTGACCGGAACCAGGCGGTTGCCCGTGCCAAAGAGGATTACAGGGATACGGTCAGAAACAATGCGGATGCCGTCAGGGACGCAAAGAAAGATGTAAAAGATACGAAAACCAGATTGCGCAGGGAGCAGGCGCAGGCATATGAAAAAAAGCTGGAAGAATTACAGACAGCGGTCAAAGAGGCAAAAAAGACATATGATGATGCCATAGAACAGCAGAAAACCGAAGAGCAGCAGGCGAGACGTGCCGTAGAGGATGCTGCCAAAACTCCGGTCAGCGATTATTCCGATACCATCACACAGATAGAGATCAACCAGAAACAGCGTAAACTGGATGCTGCGCAAAAAAAGCTGGATGCTCTCACAAAGCAAAAAGACGGGATACAAAAATCCATGGATCGTCTGAATGCGCAGAAAGCACAATTAGAAAAAGCATTTGCGCAGGAGAAAGACGAAGCACAGAAGCAGAATTTAAAAACAGGGATCGCGTCACTGGAAAGCCAGATTTCTGCGCTGACGGCACAGAGGGATTCCTGTACTGATCAGTGGGAAAATCAGTGTGATACGGTGCTGGATTTAAAAGATGAGCTGGCAACCGAAAAACTCCGGCAGCAGGCAAAGAAAAACGAAGCATCCAGTCAGGAAGCAGACCGCAGACAGACACTTGCCCGTGCGCAGGAGGACTATGAAAATGTTGTGGGCAAAAATGAAAGGCTTGTCAGCGAGGCGGAACAGAAATGGAAGGAATCCAAATGCACCTTGCAGGCATTTGTACAGGGGGAAGACGAAGAACCACAGGACACTTCTGCGGCAGAGAATGCGAAAAAAGCGGTAAAAACCGCACAAAAACAGCAGAAACAGCAGAATAAGGAAGCAAAACGTGCACTTGCGGATGCTGCGGAAATAGAAGCAAAAGACAATAGTGCAGAAATCAATGCGGTCACAATTACGCAAAAACAACAGCAGCTTGCAACATTGCAGAAAGTGAAAGCGTCCAGAGGAAAAGTAAAGGCACAGATGAGCGGTGTTGTAAGCAGTGTACAGCTTACAGTGGGAGAAAAAACAACGGACACGGCGGCCTTTCTGCTGGCAGATACTTCCGGTGGACTGCGTTTTACCACACAGGTCAGCAGGGAAGATGCCGTATATGTGGACTCCGGTGATACGGTTGCATTAAAAGCAGGGGATCGGACATGGGAGGACATGACGGTTCTTTCTACGGAAACGGAAGAAGACCATACTGTAAAAGTTACGGTGTATGTGCCGAAAAAAACAATTTCCCTGGGGGCAAATGCAAGTATGGAGTTGTGTAAAACTTCGGAAGAATATTCTGTCACGCTGCCAATCACCGCCATACACAGCGAAAAAGACAAATATTTTGTATACACGATGGAAAAAGCAGATACGGTGCTTGGAGGAGCGTATGTGGCAAAGAAAACAAATGTGACAATTGCTGAGAAAAATGGAGAATATGCGGCAATTAAAGATGGCGATCTGTCATCGGGAGACTCTGTGATTGTGGATTCCGATGCGGTTCTTTCGGCAGGAGAAAACGTTCGCCTGCAGGAATCATGAGGCGCCTGTTTGCGCTGTTTCTGTCGGGAGGATGCCTGTTTGCAGCGGTTCTTTTTGCCATGGGAGCGGCGCGTGCAGACAAGTGTGCAGATGCTGTGTGGCAGAATCCGGTTCTTTATCTGGAGAAACCGATTTCTGCGGAGGACGCACAGAACATCGCAGAAAGCGCAGTATTTACGGCATGGGGGGAAACTGCTGATCAGACAGTGACGGATCCGGATCTCGGAAAAAGCGTGCAGACAAACGTGGTGTGGCTGTATGGTTCCTCCGAATGGATATTGCCGGCATCTGCGGTGCTGCCGGCAGATGACGGGAAAGGATGTCTGATCGGAAAAAATACAGCGTGGAAATTGTTTGGAAGTACCAGTGTAACCGGACTGCAGATCTGTGTGGATCATCAGACGCGTACCATCCGCGGTGTTGTGCAGCAGCCGGGAAACGGTGTGTATCTGCAGGGGAAAGATCAGAAAAAGAAAGTGTTTTGCCGTCTGACGCTGGCAAGTGATAAAATGGAGGAAGCACAAAATTTTCTGTTGCAATATGGTCTGATAGGACATGTGCTGCGTATGGATTATTTACGCAGCTGGCAGACGCTGTCAGAACTGGTTCCGGGCAGGTGGTCAGATTTTTCCGGGTGGAAAGAAAATGTTCAGACGAGAAAACAACAGTTGCGCCAGATTGCAAAAATGCGCAAAACAGGAATTGAATATTATTACGAGACACAGTGCAGGAGATATAAAGCTGACCGGTGTGGGACATTTGTCTGTCTGGCGGGAAGTATTTTTGCAGGATATCAATATACCCACCGCAAAAAGTGATGGGTATCGTAACCGGTTTATTTGCCCCGTGATGCAAAAAAGTCATCAATTGCCGCGTGCAGTTTCTGAGGATCCATGCTCTTTAATAAATAACCATCTGGTTTTAAAGACATAACATTTTTTACGGTTTCTGCATCATTTTTTCCAGTCAGAAATATGATCGGAATATGGTGAAATTCCGGATCTTCCCGGAGCATCTGCATGATCTGGCTGCCGTCAACGATCGGCATGGCATAATCCAACAGAATCAGATCAGGGGTGTTTAAGGTCAGGTATTTGATCGCCATTGCACCGGAGTTTGCCAGTACAACCTGATAGGTGTCTTCGAGCAGAGCCTTGATTTTGCGCAGGATAATACCAGAATCATCCACAGCCAGAATCGTGTGTTTTTTCAGCTGATAGAAATCGTTCATCTGTGTGCAGACATTATCGACCATATCGCCCACCGTAATCGGGCGGGTGAACACATCCATGACCATCTGCTGTGGGAGGGTTTCCCACAGCAGTTCCAGTTCATCTATGTTTCCCATAATAAATACCGGAGTCTTGTTTTTTATCGCCTGGTCAACCATTACTTTTACGCTGACCGCTTTTTTTAAAAGCTCCGGGCTTGTGCAGATCAGGTAACCACTTGGTTTTTCCGAGATGACAATGCTGCTGGCTTCTGCTATCGTTACAATTTTTACTTTGACATTTTGTTTTTCAAAAGCACTTTCTAATGATTGTGCGAGATAACTTTGTTCCTCCATCAGGATGAGAAATGGGCTTTTTATTTCGTGCATGATGTCTCTCCTTCTATTGTAATAAATTGACCATTGTATCAGTTAATTTCATAATTTCTTCCATTTCCACATCTGTAACGCAGACACGCAGCTGTTCCATCAGGTCTTTGAGCTTATCCGGTGTCTGAAACGTCTCCATGGTTTCCATGGCATGATCCACGCCATCCATGTCAAACTGTTCTACACACTGATGCATCTGCTCAAGAACGGTAATCCAGTCATCAGAAGAAACTTCCTTTTTGCTGCTTTCGTTATCCTCCACATAAGGACGCAGGAGGGACTTAAGACTTCGGTACATGGCAAGCACCGGTCCTGTTTTTTCTTCAAGTGCAGCAAGATTTTGTGCATTTCCATACATTTCCAGTTCCTTTGCAGCTTCGGACAGACCGGGGGCACCGATCAGCAATGCGGAACTTTTTAATGCGTGGACTTCAATCGTATAATCCTTTATTAATTGTTCCTTTAGACATTGTTCAATCTTTTTGGATTTGCTGTCGATGGTGTTGTAAAAAATCTGTATGATCTGTTTTAATGCTTCCTCCGATCCGCAGTAGGGCAGACCGTTTTCGAAGCGGAATCCCGCAGGATTTTCCGCGGAACTGCCGGTGGAAGTATCCGTTATGGAATCCGCAGTGTCCGTTTCATCCGACAGAATCTTTTCGGCTTCTTCCCGGGTAAGTTCATGGATCATATCTTTAGGAAGCCATTTGCGCAGCTGGTTACAGATCATCTGGAAATCAATCGGTTTTGCAACAAATCCGTTCATGCCTGCATTTGCAAACTCCTTTTGTGCGTTTACCATAGCATTTGCAGTCAGGGCAATGACTGGCAGGTTTTGGTATTGTGGTTCCGGAAGTGCCCGGATTGCTTTGGTAGCTTCAATGCCGTCCATCACAGGCATCATGTGATCCATCAGTACCAGATCATAATGCCGTTCCTGTACCATAGCGACAGCATCTTTTCCATTTTCTGCGGTATCAATCTGAAGTTGCAGAGGTTTTAGAAGCTCCTGGGCAACGAGCAGGTTCAGGGAATTATCATCTACCAGGAGAATGTGGGCATCCTCTGCGGTAAACAGGCTTTCTGCTTCTTTGCTGACAACACTGTTGTGCCGCTGCTCGTAGTTGATTTCTGAAATTGGTGTCGAGTCCATAATCGTCTGGTCAATACAGAAATAAAATTTACTTCCCTTTCCGTATTCACTTTCTACACCAATAGTCCCTCCCATCATATTGACGAAATTTTTCGAAATTGTCAAGCCCAAACCGGTTCCCTGAATACGGCGGTTCTTTTTTAAATCCACACGCTGGAAGGAATCGAATAATATTTCCTGATCTTCTTTGCGGATTCCGATACCGGTATCTTCCACTTCATAATAAAGGGAAACTTTATCATAATCTTTTTTATGGACATGGACGGAAAAACGGACATGTCCATGTTCGGTATATTTGATGGCATTGCTGACCAGATTTGTAATTACCTGCCGGATGCGTCCGGCATCCCCATATAAAAGGCATGGTATGGTCTGGTCAATTTCATAAATCAGCTCCAGAGGGCATTTGCTGATCTGGTTTTCCATTGTCAGCTTCAGGTCATGGAACAGGGAGAGCGTATCATAAGGCTCGAAAACCAGCTGCATTTTTCCAGATTCAATCTTGGAAAAGTCCAGTACATCGTTGATGATGGAAAGCAGTGCCTGTCCGGAACTCTGGATGTTTAGCAGGAATTCCTGTTCTCTTGGGGAATGCCGGGAACGCAGCATGACTTCCGTGATTCCGACAATGGAATTCATAGGGGTACGGATCTCATGGGATATATTGGATACAAACGCGGATTTTGCCTGTGTGGCAGCTTCTGCCTGTGTAACGAGTTCTTTCATGCGGTGGTTCTGTTCCAGAATTTTTGTGACATCTACCAGTGTCAGCATATATCCCTGTGGGGTGTTGCAGCTTTGCAATTCCGTTTCCTCGACCTGATAGTGGTGATCCAGCCAGTCAAAATATCCCTCCGAACCCCGGAGAATATCGTAGATTTCGCTGTCTTTCTGACGGTGGATGGCTTTTTTCTTCATAGAAGAAACCAGTGTTTCTGCCATAGGGTTCAAAAAGAGAAATCTTCCCTCCAGATCCGTGACGACAACAGCTTCATTTAAATTCTGGATGATCAGGTTTTTTGCGCTTTTTACCGGGTCGATCATTTTGTATTTGACGACGGCAATACACATAAACACGCAGGCGAAAAACATTCCGAGCGGTGTCGGGTCGTCCCATTTTAAAATGCCAAGAAGGCGCAGGGAGAGAAGGATCGCAGGGGAAAGCATGGAAAACAGCAGGATGATATGCAGATTCAGGCGATCTGGCATATCCTTTTTGGAAAGATACGAGGAAACAATCACACATACACTGCCTATAATTTCCATAACCTGAAAAGCCATAAATATATAATACATAGGAGCCGGGGCAATTTCGAGAGTATACCCACGTATATTCGACTGTGACGGGTTAAGCCAGTAATCCTTATAATACCAGTGGTGATGGTCAACGGTTGCAATCAGGATATAGAAAGCACAGTTGATAAACAACAGGGCATTGATAAACCATCTTGGAATTTTAATGTTCTGCCAGCGGAGAATAAACATCAGTGCGCAGTAATTGGCAAAACATTTTCCGAGATATTCCATCTTCCCTATAGTAAGAAGTGTTTGCCTGGAACCACCCACAATATAAATGCTTTTTGCTACCAGTGTGACAAGGCAGCATGCGATTGTCAGAAGAAGTTCGCTTTTATAGGTGGCATCCTCTTTCTGGGAAACAATCACCAGCAGGGCAAATGTTATAAAAACACCAAACAGGTGCAGGGAAAGCCATCCTGTCGCAAATATCATAATGGGGATCTCCTTTATCTGAAAGTAAGGTAATACAATAGTACTAATTTTATTATAGATTTTCAGGGGAGATTGTCAACGCAATTTAAAGATAATACTTGACGTACCGTTTGGGTTCATATACTGTAAAATTAAAATATTGAGGTTCTTACGAAAGAGGGAAAATTATGCAATACGATAAGCTGCAGTTGGGATGTCTGCTGATTGTACTTTATGTGGCTTTTATTTATGTAAGGGAAAGATATGCATATAAAATAAAGAAAAAAGAGCCGGTGTTTGCGTGGCTTCTGGTTATGGGAATACTGGAAATCACTTTGGATGGTATTACCGCATACACCGTTAACCATCTGGACAGTGTGCCGGCTGTGGTGAATATGGTGTTACATATGTGTTTCCTGTGCAGTCTGGATATTATGATGTTTCTCATGTTTTTGTATCTTCTGGATATTACAAGAGGAATTCCAAAAAATAGGAAAAAAAGGATATTGCTGATGGCTCCATTGGTGATCAATCTTGCCATTGTTATTATTTTTATGCCGCAGCTTTCCTATCTGCACGGGAATATTACGAACTATTCCATGGGAATTTCTGCATATACCTGTTTTATCATGGTGGCCGTATATATTCTTGCTGCGATTGTTATTTTATTTACAAGCTGGCATCAGCTTGGACATCATAAACTGATTACGGTATCAACCTATGTATTTGCATCAATTGTTGTGACCTGTTATCAGATGTTTCATCCACAGGCACTGATTTCATGTATTGTGCCGACACCGGTAATTGTGGGAACTTATCTGAATATGGAAAATCCCGTGTTTACAAAGCTGCAGGATTACAGTAATGAGATGGTCATGGGATTTGCGACGCTTGTGGAAAACCGTGATGACAATACGGGCGGTCATATCAAGCGGACCACCGCGTATGTGCGTATGCTGGCAGAAGAGCTCCGCACACGTGGATTGTACAAAAAGCAGCTTACGGGGGATTATATTAAAAATCTTGTCATGGCTGCACCTATGCATGATGTCGGGAAGATCGCCATACCGGATGCTATCCTGCAGAAACCGGGAAAACTCACCAGTGAAGAATTTGATATTATGAAAACCCATGCGGCGCGGGGCGGAAAAATCATCAGGGAAACATTTGGACATCTGGGGGATGATGAATACGAAAAAATGGCGTATGAAGTGGCCAGACATCATCATGAAAAGTGGAACGGAAGAGGCTATCCGGATGGACTTTCGCAGAAGGAAATTCCATTATCCGCGAGAATTATGGCGGTAGCGGATGTGTTTGATGCGGTATCGGCAAAGAGGTGTTACCGGGATGCGCTTCCGCTGGAAGAGTGTTTCCGTATTATAGAAAACGGAAGCGGACAGGATTTTGATCCGGTGATTGCAGGGTGTTTCTTGACATGAAAGAAAAAATCAGAGAGGTGTACAGAACGAATGAAGACCGTAATCATTAATGGGCAGAACCACAAGGGTTCCACCTATCATATCGGAAAACTGCTGGCAGACAAAATCGGTGGGGAAGTGACAGAATTTTTTCTTCCGCGGGATTTCTCCGACTACTGTATCGGCTGTGCGCAGTGTTTCAGTGTGGCAGCAGATAAGTGTCCGCATTTTGAAAAACAACAGCCCATTTTAAAGGCAATGGATGAGGCGGATCTGATCATCCTGACCAGCCCGGTCTATGTGTATCATGTGACCGCTCCGATGAAAAATTTCCTGGATCATCAGGGGCACCGCTGGATGGTACACCGCCCGAGACCGGAGATGTTCCACAAGCAGGCGGTGTGTATTTCCACCGCCGCCGGAGCAGGTATGAAAAGCACCAACAAAGATATGCAGGACAGTCTGTTTTTCTGGGGCGTGCCAAAAGTTTATAAAATCGGAATTGCCGTGCGTTCCGTAAACTGGGATACCGTTTCCCCGAAGATCCGGCAGAAAATTGATCAGGCAGTAGACAAAACTGCCGCAAAGATCTTAAAAAACAACGGTAAAGTGAAACCGGGAATCAAAACAAAAGGATTCTTTTCAGTGATGCGCATGCTGCAGAGCAAAGGCGGTCTTTCAAAGCCGGATGCCGAGTACTGGAAAGCGATGGGCTGGACGGGCAATAAACGGCCGTGGAAGTAATGGAGAAATAAAAAATTATGCATTTTGTACAGGCAAAAGGAATTTTATCGAAAAATAACGGTATGAACATTTACCGTGGTTGTTCGCACGGCTGTATCTACTGTGACAGCAGAAGCAAATGTTACGGATTTACTCACGCATTTGAGGATATCGAGGTAAAGGAAAATGCACCGGAACTTCTGGAAAAAGCGCTTCGCTCCAAACGGCAGAAATGCATGATTGGAACAGGTGCAATGTGTGATTCCTATCTTCATATCGAAGAAACGCTTGGCCTGACGCGAAAGTGTCTGGAACTGATTGACAGATATGAATATGGTGTTGCAATTCAGACGAAATCCAACCGTATACTGCGGGACCTGGATTTACTACAGTCGATCAATGAAAAAGCAAAGGCAGTTGTCCAGATGACGCTGACCACTTATGATGAAGAGCTATGCAAAAAGATCGAGCCAAATGTATCGACAACAAGACAGCGCTTTGAAGTGTTGATGGAATGTAAAAAAAGAGGAATTCCTACGCTTGTATGGATGACACCGATTTTACCGTTTATCAATGATACTGCGGAAAATATCCGGGGGTTACTGGAATATTGTCTGCAGGCAGAAGTAAAGGGAATCATGTTTTGGGGAATGGGAGTGACGCTGCGGGATGGAGACCGGGAGTATTTTTATCATGCATTGGATCAGAAGTTTCCAGGACTCAGACAAAAATATATACACACATATGGGAATGCATATGAACTGCCAAGTCCACATACAGAGGAATTGACACAGATGATATGGAATACATGCCGGGAACACGGGATAATGTGTATGCCAGAAAAGTGTTTTTCATATCTGCATCAGTATCCGGAAAAATATGTGCAGCAGTCGTTGTTTATGAGTTAAAATAACTTTATTAAGAGTGGGAGAGGTTATGATCGAAGGAAAAAACATATCAAAAGATTTTGTATCCCGGAAGATTTTTTTGCTTTTGGCAATCGCTGTCATACTGATTCTGTTGGGAATTCATTTTTGGATAAAATCGTCTTCGGACATTTCTGTGAAGGATGCAGAAAAACAGATAGAAGAGAATCTGAGGGCGGCAGGAGTTTCAGAATATGAAAAAATAGATCTGCAGGCATATGAAAAACAGGCGGGAGTGGATCTCTCGAAGTATGTTTCCTATCGCTTTTTTTATACCAGCGATGATTTAAAGATTGAGGCGTTTCTCAGCGCTCCGATAGATCTGCTTGGGAAAAAGAAGTCACCGTGTCTGATTTATAATCACGGAGGCAACCGGTCATACGGGGCATTAAAAAATGTGGAAACGACATATTATGCCTATCAGTTTCATACGATCTGTGTGGCATCCAATTATCGTGGCTGTGGAAAAAGTGAGGGAACCGATGCTTTTGGCGGGGATGATGTCCACGATGTGATCCATCTCCTGGATTTGTGCGAAAAACTGAATTCTGTTGATACAAAGAATATTAATATGTTTGGAGTTTCCCGTGGGGGAATGATGACCTATGAAACATTGCGCGAAGACCGGCGCATCCACAAAGCGGTTGTTGTTGCCGGAGTTGCGGATTGTACCATGAACTACGAAGAACGCGAAGATATGAGATCGCTGCTTACGGAGCTGATCGGGGGGACACCGGAACAATTGCCGGAGGAATACAGCAGGCGTTCCGCGGTTGCATGGGCAGATGAGATTAATACACCGCTTTTGATTTTCCATACGACAGGAGATGATAAGGTGTCGATCAAACAGGCGGATAAGCTGGTAAAACAGTTAAAGAAAAATCAGAAAGATTATGAGTATGTAACGTTTGAATCCAATATTCATGGGGATCTGCGAAAAACGGATGTGGAAAAAATCCGGAAATGGCTGCAGACGTAGATATTTTATAACCTTTTTATCTTTTTTGTATATGGCAATGTCATTTAATTTGCTGGTTAACTGCGGGGTCTGGCGCCTTTGGGGTTTGGCAAGTGGGACGGATTTGCGGAGATTGTTCTAAATATAAGTTTTTTCGATGTGACGTAAGAAGGGGGACATTCTCTTTCTCCAGAAAAATTTACAAATTAACGCCGATATTGATTTCAGGTAAGTTTGACAAATATAAAGGCACCAGAACCTGCAGTTAAAGGCGCTCCCGGAAGGAAATGCGTGCAATGAGCGTTTACGGTAAAGTGATAAATACTTTGGAATCCTGACATGCTAATAGGTGGAAATTTCATTGCCGGTGTTTTGTGAAACAATAGTTCTATTGAAGCCTTTATATGATCGGGCATTATAAACTTATAAATAAAGGATGGGTTCTATATAATTAAAATTCATAGGAAAGATGCCATCGTGGTATCTATTCCAATAAAATTCATGTAAAAGATACCATTGCGGTACCTATACATTGAAAACTTAACATGCAGATACCGGAAAGTCTCTATAGATCAAAAATTGCTTCTCCAGATACCGCTTTATTGAAAAATGCGGTATCTGGAGAAGCAATTTTTACTATATAGGTGACATTTTCTGATTTCAAGCATTAAAATTCCAGAAAACCGTCACCCAAAACTTTAATTTTTCATCTATAGATACCCGGCCTTATCATCAAGTGATTTAACAGGGTATTTTTATGTTTATTCTAGTTCATGGGATTCGTAACTGCTTTTAAGGCGTCCCTTTAACTGCAAGTTCTGGCGCCTTTATATTTGTCGCATAGAAAAAACTTGTATTTAAAACAGTTTCTTGCAAATCCGTACCTTTGATTTCCGCAAAAGGCGCCCGGTCTACGCAGTCAAACCTAATTCTAAAAAGGGTACAGTAATCACAAAACAGGCAATTTTAGAAATTTTAAAAACCCACAAAGCCTTTGAAACCGGGACTTAATAAAATTTTTAGAAATTTTATTAGCACTCATACTTGACGAGTGCTAATAACGTGTTATAATAGGGGCATAAACAAAGAACAAAACGTTTACAGGAGGAAATGACTTATGTACGATTTATTTGATACATTTTTTAACCCATGGTATGACGATAGTGAATATAACAAGAAAGCCCCGAAGCAGCAGGCATCGCAAAACACACAGAATCTGATGAAGACAGATATCAGAGAACTGGCAGACGGATATGAGCTGCAGATGGAACTGCCTGGTTATAAGAAAGAAGAAGTGCAGGCAGCATTGCACAAAGGCTATCTGACGATCAGTGCAGCCAAGAGTGCAGAAGAGACCGTGGAAGGTAAGTATCTGCGCCGCGAGCGTTATACCGGAAGCTGCCAGAGATCATTCTATGTGGGCGAGTATCTCCGTCAGGAAGATATCCGGGCAAGTTTCCAGAACGGTATTCTTACCCTGTTTGTTCCAAAGGAAGATAAGACAAAGACAGAAGAAAAGAAATATATTACCATTGCGTAATCCTTTATAAATATCCCCTGATTTTTGAGCCGTTGCAGGTATTTTTCCTGCGGCGGCTTTTTTCGCGTCACAATTCTTTTTTCCGAAGAAACAAAACTTTATATACAGGTATAGAGGCAAGTGGCAATGATTGATGTTGCTTAATGATGAAAAAGGCAATATAATAAATGGATTGAGATGAAATGATACAGGAAAAAAGAGAGAATTTTATGTTTACAAACGATACAATTTTTTATAAAAAACTCCTGGGTCTTATGCTTCCGATGATGCTGCAGAACCTAATGCTGGCACTGGTTGCCGTGGCAGATGCGTTTATGCTCGGAGGGATGGACCAGAATTACATGTCGGCAGTTTCACTTGCCACGCAGATTCAGTTTATTCAGAATATGCTTCTTTCTGCTGCAACCGGAGGACTGGCGATTCTCGGGGCACAGTACTGGGGCAGGGGCAATATCAAAACGCTGGATGATATTTTCTGTATGGCACTGCGGCTTTGTGGTCTGGTGTCGATTGCATTTTTCATTGCCTGTATCTGTTTCCCACAGTATCTGATGCTGTTTTTTACGGATGAACCGGTATTGATCGGTTATGGCATGCAGTATCTGCGGATTGCCGGATTTTCTTATCTGCTTACAGGAATTTCCCAATGCTATCTGGTGGTTATGAAAATCAGCGAGCACGCATTGACAACGGCACTGATCAGTTCTGCTACGGTAGGGATCAATATTGCACTGAATGCCATTTTGATCTACGGAAAACTGGGCATTACCCCGATGGGTGTCCGGGGTGCAGCAACAGCGACATTAAGCGCAAGGATGATAGAACTGGCCTGTTGTATCCTGATTTCCAGCCGTCCGGGCT
Source organism: Roseburia sp. TF10-5 (assembly GCF_003462365.1). Taxonomy (NCBI): domain Bacteria; kingdom Bacillati; phylum Bacillota; class Clostridia; order Lachnospirales; family Lachnospiraceae; genus Roseburia; species Roseburia sp. TF10-5. The sequence continues at coordinate 83,175 of NZ_QTYW01000009.1, forward strand.
ACATCCGTCCGTATCTGACCCGTCTGTTTCAAAGAAACCGGGAACTGGCACGGGATTTCCGGAAATGCGCAATGCCGATTCTCGGTGCGTCCCTGTTCTGGGGAGTCGGATTTACTTCGTATTCTTCTTTTATGGGACATCTGGGAGTAGACGCGGCCGCTGCCAATTCTGTGGCGGCGGTTGTCCGTGATATCATCTGCTGCCTGAGTGCCGGAATTTCCGGTGCGGCGGGGATTATGGTCGGAAATGAGCTTGGTGCCGGCAACCTAAAACGGGGGAAATTATATGGTACGCGGATGATGAAGATTTCCTTTGTGTGCGGAGTTGCCATGATGGTTCTCATGGGAATTTCGGCACCGTTTATTTTGCATTTTGTCAAACTGACACCGCAGGCAGCCGTATATTTAAAGGGAATGTTTGTTGTGCTCTGCGTCTATATGATTGGCCGCTCCGTCAACGAAATTACTATCAATGGCGTGTTTGGTTCCGGCGGTGATACAATGTTTGATGTGTACAGCCTTGCCGTAACAATGTGGGGAATCGCGATTCCACTTGCTGCGCTTGGAACTTACCGGTTCCACTGGCCGGTGATTGTCGTATACGCGTGTACCTGTATTGATGAGGTTGGAAAAATTCCGTGGACGCTCTATCATTTTCGGAAATATAAGTGGGTGAAGGATCTGACGCATACGGGGATGGAGCAGAAAGAAAAATCATAAATTTATAAAAAATCAGCTGGTCGTATCCCTGCGGATCAGTACCGGTGTAATCTGTTTATGGATCGGTTTCGAAAGAGAAACCGGTCTTCTTTTTTTTCGTTCTTCCATCTGCTGCACCAGAAGTTCCATTGCGGTTTTGGCGATCAGGTCGATCTGCTGTCCGACCGTTGTGATAGGCAGAATTGCCTCGCTTGCAATCGGGGAATTGTCAAATCCGACCAGTTCATAACTGTCAGGAAAGCATCCGTATTTTTGGAAAATCAGGTTTAAAAACATATTTGCATAGGTATCATTGGCGAGGAAAATCCCCTTTTTTTTGCATGGATACTTCTCATCAATATCAGAGAAAATGTGCTTCATTTGTGCAAAAATGTCCTGATAAGAATCCCCTATTACATTTAAATTCAGTTCATAAGGAACGTGATATTCCTGACAGGTATCTTCAAAGGCACGGATACGGTCATAGGCAGGGATGGACTTTGGAACATCCGCATTAACGTGAATCAGTACATCGCATTTGTCCCGGATCAGAAGCGTTGCCGCCTGGAGCGCACCCATATAATTGTCGCTGGTTACGCCACAGATATGTTCGGCTTCGCGCTCAATGGCAATGACAGGGATCTGATAAGAAGCCAGTTTTTCGGAAGAAAGAGTGTGACTTAACACGATCAGACCCTCAATCTGGTATGCCATCAGTTCATCAATGTACTGTTCCTCCTCGGACGGTCCGTTGTCGCTGACGAATACGAGAAATTTATAATGAAAATCGCGGTAGCTGGAAAGAATCTGTGTAAGCATTTCCGAATAATAGTGCAGATAAAGGTTCGGAATAATGATTCCGATAAATTCACTCTTTCCATTGGCAAGAACCTTTGCAAGCTTATTCTTTTTGTAACCCAGAGTATCAAGAGCCTGTGAAATTTTCTCCTGATTTTCAAGCGTCAGGGAGTCCGGATGATTAAAATATCTGGAAATGGTTGTCTTTGAAAAATTCGTATATGCTGCAATATCTGCAAATGTTACCTGTTTCTTTCCCATCTGAAAGCTGTCTCCTTTATCTGTTTTATCCATAGTATAACAACCGGAAAGAAAAATAGCAATGAAAAAATAACTAGTTACGTAATCGGTTACTTTAATAAATAAAAGTGTTGACATATCGGAAACTTTGTTGTACTATCATAATATAAAGTAACCGGTTACTTTACCGGTTACATCAAAGCAGAACGAGTAATACGATGAAAAGGAAGGAGCAATTGCATGAAAAAACTGGCAAAACAAGTCGGCTCTGCGAAAAAACAAACCATGGGGGGGAAGCTGTCTTATATAAAGAAAAACTGGCAGCTGTATGTTTTTTTTCTGATGCCGGCACTGTTACTCACAATCATTTTCAAGTATCTTCCGATGGGAGGACTTCTGATTGCATTTGAGGATTACAATGTCATTAAAGGAGTTTTGGGAAGCCCGTGGGTGGGGCTGGAATATTTCCAGAGATTTTTATCATCACCGGATTTTATGAACTACCTGCTGAACACATTAAAGCTGAGTATCTTTGGACTTCTCTGGAGTTTTCCGATACCAATTATTCTGGCACTTTTACTGAACCGTATCCGCAAGGCGGGGATTAAGAAAAAAATCCAGCTGCTGATCTATGCACCGAATTTTATTTCCGTCATCGTGCTCTGTGGTATGGTGCGTATGTTTTTATCTCCGGTAGGACCGTTAAACCGTCTGCTGGGGATGAATACAAACTGGATGACCATGCCGTCCGCATTCCGTACCATTTATATTGCAAGCGGAATCTGGCAGGGAGCAGGCTGGGCATCCATCATGTATACTGCAGCATTATCCAATGCAAGCAAGGAACTGGAAGAGGCAGCCATTGTGGACGGTGCAAATCTTTTGCAGCAGATCTGGTATGTGGAACTTCCGGCAATCAAGGATATTATCGTGATCCAGTTTATTTTACAGGCCGGAAACATTATGAGCATCGGCTTTGAAAAGGCATATGCATTACAGACAGATATGAACTTACCGGCTTCTGAAATTTTATCAACCTATGTATACCGGATTGGTCTTTTGAATGGCGATTACGGTTATTCTACGGCAGTGGGACTGTTTAATTCGGTGATCAATGTGATCCTGCTTATATTTGTGAACTGGGTGGTAAAGAAATTAAACGATGGAGAAGGATTATAGGAGGAACGTGAAATGGAAACAGTTAGTAAAATGAAATATTCACGGACAGACCGGCTGGTGCTTGGAATCGGTTATGCCATTCTTGGACTGTTTGTTCTTTCAATTGTTGTTCCGCTGGTCTATGTTGTTTTAGCATCTTTTATGGACCCGACGGTATTGAATAATCAGGGACTGAGTTTTCACATCAAAGACTGGACACTGGATGCATATCGGCGTGTGCTGGAAAACGGAATGATCTGGCGCGGATTTTTAAATTCGTTTTTGTATTCACTGGCATTTGCGGCAATTTCCGTATTTGTCACATTGTTAGCAGCGTATCCGATGTCGAAAAAAGAATTTGTCGGAAGAAAATTTTTTAACGTGATTTTTCTGATCACCATGTTTTTCGGCGGTGGAATGATTCCGACGTTTATTTTGATCAATCAGCTTCATATGGTAAATACCGTGTGGGCAATTCTCATTCCGGGAGCATTTAATGTCTGGAATATGATTCTGGCAAGAACGTACTATCAGTCCATTCCAAAAGAACTGCGGGAGGCATCCGCAATTGACGGGGCAAATGAGATCCAGCATTTCTTCCAGATTATGATGCCGGTGTGCAAACCGATTATCGCGGTGCTGGCACTGTGGTCTTTTGTCGGTATGTGGAACAGTTATTTTGATGCGATGATTTACTTAAATGATGCAAACTTACAGCCACTGCAGCTGGTTCTGCGTTCCATTCTGGTACAGAATACACCGCAGCCGGGCATGATCGCGGATATTCAGAGTACCGCGGAGATGGCAAAAGTTGCCGAACAGTTAAAATACGCAACAATTGTAGTATCAAGTTTACCATTGCTTATTATGTATCCATTTTTCCAGAAATACTTTGACAAAGGTGTTATGGTTGGATCGGTAAAAGGTTAAGCAGAAAGGACAGGTACAGATATGTGGAAGAGAAAAATTAAAAAATGTCTGGCACTCGGACTGGCATTTGCTATGATGACCGGTGTGGCAGGATGCGGAAAAGAGCAGCATCTGGAGGCAGAGATCAATCCGGATATACCGGTTTCCGAAGTGCAGTTTCCACTGAAAGAACAGGCAGAATTATCATTTATCACAAGTGCTCCGGCAACCTCTACGCAGAATCCGAACGAGCGGATTATTTTTAAGAGACTCGAAAAACAGACGAATGTACATATTGACTGGACCTGTTTTGTGGCAGACCAGTTTTCCGATAAAAAGAATCTGGCACTGGCACAGTTTGGAAACCTTCCGGATGGTTTGTTTAATGCAGGAATGAGCGATTATGATCTGCTTCGTTATGCAAAGCAGGGAATTATTATTCCGCTGGAAAATCTGATTGACAAATATATGCCAAACCTTCAGGCGGTCTTTGAGAAATATCCGGAATACCGGACGATGTGTACCGCACCGGACGGACATATTTATTCATTTCCGTGGATTGAGCAGCTTGGCGCAGGGAAAGAAGCCATTCAGGCAATCGGGGATATTCCTTATATCAATAAAAAGTGGCTGGATTATCTGGGACTGGATATTCCAACGACAACCGATGAACTGGAACAGGTGCTGATTGCGTTCCGGGATCATGCGGATGATCTGAAAAAACAGTTTGATATCGAGGGAGATGTGATTCCGATGTCATTTATCATCAACAATGGCGATCAGGATCCGGCGATTCTCATCAACGGATTTGGCGAAGGATATGGAGATACGGGCGATCATTTTGCCGTAAAAGATGACGGAACCGTGATTTATACGACCGTGCAGGAAGGTTATAAAGAAGGCATCGAATGGCTGCATAAGCTGGTAACAGAGGATCTTGTAGATCCGGAGGCATTTACGCAGGAGTGGTCAACCTATGTGGCAAAAGGTAAAAATCACCGTTACGGTCTCTGCTTTACCTGGGATATTGCAAATATTGACAACAATACCGATTATGTGATGCTTCCGGCACTGACCGGTCCGGAGGGAGCCAGAAATATCACAAGACAGAATAACAGTGAAACAAGTGGTTTTGACAGAGGCCGCTGCGTGCTTACATCCAGCTGCCGGAACACGGCACTGGCGGCAGCCTGGATTGATCAGATGTATGCGCCGCTTCAGTCCCCGCAGAATAACTGGGGAAGTTATGGGGAAAAGGATTCGTTTAATATTTTTGAACTGTCCACAAATAAAGATGGCGGTGAAATGTTGAAGCATCTGGATCTGGGTGACCAGTCACCGGTAGAGGTACGTGAGGCGCAGTCCGTCAACGGACCGCTTGCAGTTCTCAATGAGTATTATGATATGTATGTCACACAGCCGGCGGATGCCAAATGGCGTCTGGACAATATGCATGAAACATATCTGAAGGATATGAAAAGCAAGTATGTATATCCGAATGTGTTTATGAGTATTGACGATACCAATAAAGTATCCCAGTATGATACCGATATTAAAAAATATGCGGAGCAGAAAAAAGCAGACTGGATTTTAAATGGCGGAATCGACAAAGAGTGGGATTCCTATTTAAAGAAAATGGAGAAATACGGGCTTTCCGATTATCTGGCAATCAAACAGAAATATTTTGATCAGTATCAGGAGTCATTGAAAGAAGAAAAATAGGTACTGTTCACAGTAACGATAAATAAACAGGAGAATTTGCATGAGTGAGATGTTAAAAAAAGCAAGAGCATATGAGGCAGAAAAAGCAGCACAGACCGATAAAAATACCAGACCGTTGTTTCATATCTCGGCACCTGCCGGATGGATCAATGATCCGAACGGTTTTTCCATTTACGATGGAAAAATCCATCTGTTTTACCAGTATTACCCATATGCAAGGGAGTGGGGACCGATGCACTGGGGGCACAGTGTGACAACGGATATGATAAGCTGGGAACAGCTTCCGGCAGCACTTGCACCGGATCAGGACTATGACCGGATCGGATGTTTTTCCGGAAGTGCTATTGAAGCGGATAACAAACATGTGCTGGTCTATACTGGTGTCACAAAGATTACACTGCCGGACGGCAGGGAAGAGGAACGACAGAACCAGTGCATCGCATTCGGGGATGGCAGGGATTATGTAAAGTATGAAAACAACCCGGTTGTGACCGGGGAGATGCTGCCGGAAAACTGCAGCCGGATTGATTTCCGTGACCCGAAAATCTGGAAGGAAGAGGACACCTATTATCTGATTGTCGGAAGCAAGGATAACAGGCAGATCGGACAGGTCGTGCTCTGTTCCAGCAAAGATTTAAAAGAATGGAAATTTGAGACCGTTCTTGCGGCAAACAGTACCGGAAAAGTCGGAACGATGTGGGAATGTCCGGACTTTTTCCCACTGGGAGATAAACATGTACTGATCTGTTCCCCACAGAATATGAAAGCGGAAAAATATGAATTCCACAATGGAAATAATTCTGTTTATTTTCTTGGAAATTATGATAAAAATTCGCATATATTTGAAAAAGAAGAACCGCATACGATTGACTACGGACTGGACTTTTATGCACCTCAGACCACACTTCTCCCGGATGGGCGGCGTGTGATGATTGCATGGATGAAGTCATGGGATGCCTGTGTGGTGCCGGATACGCAGGACTGGCAGGGCATGATGACTCTTCCGCGGGAACTGGAAGTAAAAGACGGACAGATCTGGCAGCAGCCGGTACGGGAGCTTGCGCAGTATCATAAGAATCCGTGTCATTATGAACATGCAGAGATTGATGGTGAGACAGCACTTTCCGGCATTTGTGGACGGACGATGGATCTGACTGTTACAATGGATGAACAGGATTTTAACGTTTTTTCCATACAGCTTGCCGCAGATGAGGAATACGAGACCGCTTTTACTTATCATAAGGGAACAGGAATATTGGAGATTGACCGCACATACTGTGGTGTGACAAAAGATGTGGTCTGCGTGCGCAAAATTAAAATTGCAGATCCAAAAGGACTTAAAAAAATGCGGTTTATTCTGGACCGTCAGTCCATTGAGCTTTTTATCAATGACGGGCAGCAGGTGGCAACAACGGCGGTCTGTACCCCTTTGGAGGCAGAGGGAATCCGGTTTTTCAGCGATAAAAAGATGTATATTACGGTCGAAAAGTATGATATTGTATTATAAAAAGTAACAGGAGGAAGAGAACATGGACGTAGTGGCTTTGGGGGAACTGCTCATTGATTTTACCGAAAACGGAGTCAGCGGGCAGGGCAATCCGCTGTTTGAGGCAAATCCGGGAGGCGCACCGTGCAATGTGCTGGCAATGCTGTCGCGCTTAGGACACAGGACGGCTTTTATCGGAAAAGTAGGAAACGATTTTTTCGGAAAGCAGCTGGAAGATGCGATCACGGAAGTCGGGATTGATGCAGCCGGACTTTTAAAGGATGACAAGGTGCATACGACGCTGGCACTGGTACATACGTATCCGGATGGAGACCGGGATTTTTCCTTTTACCGCAATCCGGGCGCGGACATGATGCTGACGGAAGAAGAACTGCCGGAGGGAATAATCCGCGGAGCAAAAATCTTTCATTTTGGAACGTTGTCCATGACGCATCCGGGTGTCCGCGCAGCAACGAAAAAAGCGATCGCGGTCGCAAAAGAAGCAGGTGCGCTCATTTCCTTTGATCCGAATATCCGCAAACCGCTCTGGGACTCCATGGAAGATGCCAGGGAACAGGTGTTATATGGTCTGGGACAGTGTGATATTTTAAAAATATCGGATAATGAAATCCAGTGGCTGACGGGTAAAGAAGATTATACGGATGGAGTCTGCTGGATACGGGAACGCTATCCGGTTCCGCTTATTCTGGTTTCCATGGGAAAAGAGGGAAGCCGGGCGTATTATAAAGACAGAATTGTGGAGGCAAAGCCGTTTCTTCAGCCAAATACGATTGAGACGACCGGCGCGGGAGATACGTTCTGCGCATGTGTCCTGCATTATGTGCTGGAGCATGGACTGGAGGGGCTTGAAGAGAAAGATTTGAAAGAGATGCTTCGTTTTGCCAATGCGGCGGCTTCTCTGATCACGACGCGCAAAGGCGCGCTCCGCGTGATGCCAGAGAAAGAAGAAATTGAAAAAATGCTATAAGAAATGGGAGGGCAGTGCCCTCCCGTTTCTTACAAAGAAAATGGTTCTATCTTACATGTATGAATCCTGCTTTTGGTATCGTAATTGATTCCGACCAGTAAAAGGTTTCCATGATACTCTTTCAGGCTTTCACAATATTGTTTTTGTTTAATCTGCGTGATTGCGCCCTGTGCACTATGATCCCATTTTAATTCGATAACAAGTGCTGGTTTATCCGGAAACTTCTTCCGTGGAAGAAATACCATATCCGCAAATCCCTTACCGCCGGCAAATTCCCTGTGTATCGTATAGAAATTGCGTGCGGCATAGAGTGCCAGTGAAACCGTATAACTTAACGCATTTTCATCATTATACTGGATATGTGATGTCTCAAAATGCGCCTGCTGAATCCCAAGTGCTACCTGTTCTGGTCTTCCCTGCCAGATTGCCTGCAGGGTGTCTGCTGAATTTTTCAGGGCTTTAGAGATTTCGCCCCAGTCGGATACGGAAACACTGTTAACGTATTCTTCACGCACTTCATTGTTTGGTATTTTTACGGTTTTGTTTTCGTAGTCATAGCTAAGATAGCCCAGATGGATTAAAAGAGTCAACACATCATCTTCGGTGCGGAAGGTTGTCATATCATTGGTAAAACTTCCGGTATTGACAGGAACGGATTCCCCGGCTATCATACTGAGAACATCATCTTTTAATCCTTCAAAATTCATATCGATATAAATCTGCAGGGCTTCAAATGTTTCTGTTTGGTTCCAGTAATTTCCAATTTTCCCAAAACGCATGCAGCTTACAACAGACCTCGGATTATAGATGGATGGTATTTTTTCAAAAGAGTATCCATTATACCATGCTTTTATTTCATCCAGATCCATATGATAATCTGTACAAAGGGCAGCGACTTCCAGTTCGGTAAAGCCGACATAGGATGCAAGAGGTCCCGGATTTATCATGGAAAATTCATCAAACATATTTAAAGCGGAATGGGTTCCGTATTTTTTGATCGGAAGAATTCCTGTCATATAAGCGAGTGCAATACAGGACTTATCTTTTAGCATATCCCTCAAAAAATCCAGATAGATTTCCTGGGCTTCTTTATCCTGTTTGTATTCCCGGAAAATACAGTCCCATTCATCAATGATTACGACAAAAGGACAGTTAGTTTCCTGATATACATCCTGCATGGATTCAATAAGATCTGTATCATCAAAATAATCAACATTCGGGTATTCCCGTTTTAAATCCCGCAGTACCAGCCGTTTCATGCGATCAAGCAGTTCATAGATGTTTTTCGTCCGGCTTAAAAATTCCTGCATATTTAAAAACAGGGTGTTGTATTTATTACGATAGGTGTCAAAATCCAGATTCCGGGCAATTTTATATGGGGAAAAGAGTTCTTTTGCATCACAGCCACGGCTGTAGTAGGAAGCAATCATGCTGGCGGTTATTGATTTCCCAAAACGGCGGGGACGGCTGATACATATATATTTCTGCAGAGTCTGTAAGACAGAATTTGTATAGGTCAATAATTCTGTCTTATCCACGTAGATATCAGAATGTGTAATTTCGTAAAATTTTTTTCCATCCTGGTTTAAATAATTTCCCATGCAGTACCCTCCTCTAATTACACGTTTGCCCGTGTAAATGTATCATATCACAGGAATGCCTGCAGACTCAACTATTTCCGCAGAAACAGCACACTTACATACTATTATGCGATTAAATATACAAAAATAACAGGATTATGTAAATTATAATCTGATATTCTCTTGGAAAATCTGGAAAATACCAGTATAATTTTCTTAAATGAAGATCGGAGAAGGAAATCATGATTAATCGGGAAGACATGCTCGAACTGACACGGCGCATGACTCCGGCGCGGTCACACATTGACCGGATCGCCGGTGCATATTATGATGCAGAAGGATATATAGATGGTACATTCAACACGCATTTTTTAAAACTTTCCACAGCAGAAAAAACGAAAAATCTGGAACTGGCGAAGGCAGTTTTACAGGCAGAGACCAACAAACAGCTGAAGGATTACCGGATTCCGGAAACCGCAAGAAAGCCGGGAAGTATCTGGCAGCTTCTGGATGGAATCAAAGAGTCCGGGCTGCAGAACGATGCGTTTTTGGATCTGCTTTATGAAATGATCGGGGAACGTGTTGCACCGGGAAAAGAAAGTTATTGTTTTTTGTTTCATGGAATGTATGATGTTCCAGTGAAAGGAACCGATAAGGAATGGCAGGAAGGTTCCGAGGAAGTATATAATTATCTGCTGTGTGCCGTGGGACCGCTTGAGGGAGAATATGAGCCGGGGCTGCCGGAAGCAGGATTTTTATATCCGGCATTCCGGCAGAGAAGTACGGCATGTAATTATATAAATCTGTATGAAACAGCTGCTTATCAGAACCTGTGGAATCTGTTATGGAAATAGAAACTACATACGGAAACATTTTTGAAGCTCTTTATATTCACCGAGAACAAGCAATGTGGTACCAGACCGGAATACGGTATTTGGAGAAATTGCCATATTAATTTTGTCGTCTTCCCGGATGGCAACAATATTGATTCCGAATTTTTTCCGGATATCCAGTTGACCGATTGTTTTGGAAATCCAGTTTTCCGGAACTTCCACTTCAAAAATTGCATGTGCCTCATCCACCTGAATATAATCGCGTATGTGATCGGCAGTATACCGGATAGCAGCCCACTCTGCAATCTGTTTTTCCGGATAAACAACTTCGTCTGCACCGTTTCGCAGAAGAAATTTTTTCTGTACATCCCGTTCTGCACGCGATACAACCGTTTTTGCACCGAGTTCCTTGAGCAGGGAAGTAGTTTCAAGGGAATTCTGGAAATTTCCACCTATCGTTACCATACACACATCAAAATTACCAATGCCAAGGGATTTTAAGAAATCGGCATTGGTACTGTCACCGATCTGAGCATTGGTGACAAACGGAAGAACCTCATTGACACGTTCTTCGTTGTTGTCGACTGCCATCACTTCGTGACCAAGATTGTTCAGCTGTATGGCAACATGTCTTCCAAATCTTCCTAATCCAATTAATAATATATTTTTCATGGTATTTTCAACTCCTTTTTAACCAACTGTTATCTTTTCGAGCGGCAGTTTTACTCCGTTTTGTTTTATGGAAATTGCCGCATAAATTAAGGTAAGCCCACCGACTCTGCCGAAAAACATCAGAAGGATCAGAATCAGCTGGGACGGGATGCCGAGAGTTGGTGTAATTCCAAGTGTAAGTCCGACGGTTCCGACAGCGGATGCCGTTTCAAACAGGCAGTCCAGAAGTGGAAGGTGTTCGATGGAACTGATGGCAATCCCTCCAATAAAGAAAAAAATGATATATAAAGCGACGATGGTGGCCGCATTTTTAATGGCATGACTGTCAAGCCGCCGACCGAAAATTTCAATGTCCTCTTTCTGGCAGAACGTGGCAACCATATTTAAAATAAGGACTGCAAAAGTTGTTGTTTTCATGCCGCCGGCAGTAGAGCCGGGAGATCCTCCGATCAGCATCAGCAGAATCATAACAGATTTTGATGTCGGTGTCATTGCTGTAAGATCTGCGGTATTAAAACCGGCAGTTCTTGTTGTTACAGACTGAAACGTGGAGGCCAGCAGTCTGGTGCCGGTTGATGAACCCGTAAAATCCACAACAAAAAAGAATACGGCCGGAATTATAATAAGTAAAGCCGATGTCCAGAGAATGACTTTGCTCTGTACGCGATAACGTCTGATATGCCATTTATGGGTGCAGATATCGTCCCACGTCAGAAAGCCGATGCCACCAATTATGATCAAAAGCATAATTACGAGGTTGATCAGTGGGTTGGCGATGTATCTGCCCAGAGATACAAACGGCTGGCTGGAAGTTCCCAGAAGGTCAAAACCGGCATTGCAAAATGCAGATACAGAGTGAAAGGCTGCCATCCAGATGCCTTTGATGCCATAATCACGGAAGAAAACCGGAAGCATGGCAGTCATGCCGAGCAATTCAATAAATAATGTACCCTGTACGCTGAATTTGGTCAGGCGGACAATACCGCCGATTTTCGGTGCAGAAATTGCATCCTGCATTGTACTTCGCTGCATGAGCGAAATTTTCCGTCCGGATAAAATGGCAAAGGAAACAGCAACGGTGATGACACCCAGCCCGCCGGTCTGGATCAGCAGCAAAATAACTGCCTGTCCAAAAGAAGACCAGTAACTGCCGGTGTCCTGTACAACAAGCCCTGTGACACATACCGCTGAAACAGAGGTGAATAGTGCCTCATGAAAAGGAGTCTGTGTTCCGGAAACCGAAGAGACCGGAAGCATCAGCAGCAGTGCGCCGACAAAAATGACAGCGGCAAAGCCCAGTACAATTAATTTAAAGGAGGAAAGTCTTTTCTTCCTGTGAACCACTTTTGACATATGTTTAAATTTCTCCTGTATTTATTCTACGTATTATAACATCATCTACATAATAACGCATTTGTGAGGATATACGAATTTACAGTAAAATTTTTGTAAACTATTATGCGTTTGTATCAAAATGCGAAAACAATGGTGGGATTTGTAAGAATTGCAGTTGTAAATATATAATAACGGGGATCAGAATTTGTATGGAAGGTGGGAAAAAAGAATGGTATCAGAAACTCAAAAGGATACATGTTGATTATTTACAGGACAGAGAGAAAGTTTATTACCTTGTTGTAAAAAAGTTATATAATGAAACAAAAGTTATATAAACTTATATAGGGCATAAGAAGTTGTATGAGCAATCCATTTACATTGTATCATTAAGTGGTACAGCGGTGCAGACACATTACTATGAAATTTTGCCACGATTCGCAGAATTTGTGAAGTACCGATGTGCGGAAGAGTAGAGTTGTTATAAGTAAAAAAGATTTGAGGAACAATTATGATTCAAAGAGAAAACATGCTGGAACTGACACGGCGCATGATCCCGGCACGGTCACACATTGATCGGATCGCTGGTGCATATTATGATGCAGAAGGATATATAGATGGCACATTCAACACGCATTTTTTAAAACTTTCCACAGCAGAAAAAACGAAAAATCTGGAACTGGCGAAGGCAGTTTTACAGGCAGAGACCAACAAACAGCTGAAGGATTACCGGATTCCGGAAACCGCAAGAAAGCCGGGAAGTATCTGGCAGCTTCTGGATGGAATCAAAGAGTCCGGGCTGCAGAACGATGCGTTTTTGGATCTGCTTTATGAAATGATCGGGGAACGTGTTGCACCGGGAAAAGAAAGTTATTGTTTTTTGTTTCATGGAATATATGATGTTCCAGTGAAAGGAACCGATAAGCAATGGCAGGAAGGTTCCGAGGAAGTATACAAATATCTGCTGTGTGCCGTGGGATCGCTTGAGGGAGAATATGAGCCGGGACTGCCAGAAGCAGGATTTTTATATCCGGCATTCCGGCAGAGAAGTACGGCATGCGAATATATAAATCTGCACGAAAAAATTAAAATATGGGACATATGTGGGAAAAAGTTATGAAAAGATCCTGCGAGAAACAGGGGAGTGGACATATGTAAAAAAATTTGATGAAAAAGTCCCTTGAGAGACTGAAAACGGGATGTATACACCAAAAATAAGACAAAAAGTCCCGTAGTGATTTCTAAATGGGACATAATTGCAAAGAAAGTTGCTATATATCCTGAAGAGATAAATTGCCGGGATATCTATGTAAAGAAAAATTTTATATGTCCCAACAGAAGGGAGGTGCGGGATATATGAATTTACTTTTTTCCGATATATCCCATTGTTAAAAAAATATAAAAATTTACTTTACATGAGAATGAAGTTGTGTTTTAATAACGTCATATTAATGTAGGTAATTGCGAAACAAGTTCGCAATCCTGATTAAAAATGCGGTAAGAATCC